>DASTLT010000193.1:0-2110 GCA_035714625.1 Pseudonocardiaceae bacterium
CCGATCCGGCCGGGTCGGGGTGATCGGGACCCGGGCCACCATCCTGTCCCGGGCCTATCAGGACGCCTTCGCCGCTGCCCCGCAGATCGAGGTGACCGGGGTGGCCTGCCCGCGGTTCGTGGACTTCGTCGAGCGGGGCACCACTTCGGGACGTCAGATCCTCGGCCTGGCACAGGCCTACCTGGAGCCGCTGCAGCGGGCCCGGGTGGACACCCTGGTGCTGGGCTGCACGCATTACCCGCTGCTCACCGGCGTGCTGCAGATTGTCATGGGGGACGGGGTGACCCTGGTGTCCAGCGCCGAGGAGACCGCCAAGGACGTGCTGCGGGTGCTCACCGAGGCGGATCTGCTGCGCACCGGGTGCAGCGAGGCCGAGCACCGGTTCACCGCCACCGGTGATCCGGTGTCGTTCGCCCGGCTGGCCCGCCGGTTCCTCGGGCCGGTGCTGGTGGAGCTGACAGGATGACGGGATGCTGCTGACGGTGCTGGGCTGCTCGGGTAGCGTCCCCAGCCCGCAGTCGCCCGCCTCCGGTTATCTGGTCCGCGCCGGATACACCACGGTGGTGCTCGATCTGGGCAACGGGTCTTTCGGCGCGCTGCAGCGCCACGTCGACCCCTTCGACCTTGACGCGGTGATCCTGTCGCACCTGCATCCGGACCACTGCGCGGACGTCTCGGCGCTGACCGTGTACCGCCGCTACCATCCCGTGCGCAAGCCCGGCTGGCCGGTGGCGCTGCACGGCCCCTCGGAGGTCGCCGACCGGCTGGCCGCCGCCTACGCGGCCAGCACCGCCGAACGGTTGGTAGCCGACCTGTCCGATGTCTACGACTTCCGCCCTTTTGCCGGCCCGGTGCGGATTGGCCTCCTTGAGGTGCACGCCGTACCGGTCGAGCACCTGTGCGAGGCCTATGCGGTACGGCTGTGCCAGGCGGGCCGGACCCTGGTCTACTCCGGGGACACCGGCCCCTGCCGGGCGCTGGTCGACCTGGCGGCCGGCGCGGACGTGCTGCTCGCCGAGGCGTCCTGGCCGGACCGGGTGCGCAATCCCAGCGGGATTCACCTCTCCGGCCGGGACGCCGGGCAGGCCGCCGCGGCTGCGGGAGTCGGTCGCCTGCTGATCACCCACGCCCCCCCGTGGACGGACACCGAGCAGGTGCTCGCCGAGGCGAAGGCCGCCTTCGACGGGCCTACCGAGCTGGTCCGCGCGGGCGCCGACTACCTGATCTGACCCTCACGGCAGGGTGCTGACGCCGTCCCACACCGCCTTGGACCCGCTGTGCCCGATCCGCACCACCTGCGCGGTGGTCACCGCCGCGCTGCCCACCGCCAGCACCGCCACCACGGCGACCAGCACCCGCCAGGCCCGGTGCCGGTCGCTGACCGCCCGGTCAGCCCACCGCCCAGTGAGCACCAGCGCCAGAGTCAGCGCGGCGAAGACGACGGAGTACGGAAGCAGCGTCCTGCCCAGCGCAGTGTGCTGGACGATCAAGGGGTTGCCCACCCGGGCCAGTCGGGCCGCGAGCTGCTCACCGGCTTGCTGGGCGAAGGGCACCACGGCCACCCCGAGTACCGTCAACCCGGCCACCACGGGGCCGTAACGACGCCGCCAGGCCGGGCGGACGGCGATCGTCACCACCCCCACCGCCGCCAGCGGCAGCAGCACCACCACCGCGTGCACGAGCAGCGGGTGGGCCGGCAGCCCGGCGATCGTCACCAGGTCCTGGGCCAGCACCATGAGTCGACACTACGCGGACGGGGTAGGCCGGAGACGCCCAGCGCTGGGTAGGCTGACCCGGTGGCCCGATCCGACGGCAGAGACGACAACGAGCTGCGCGAGGTGCGCATCACCCGCGGCTATCAGCAATGGCCCGCGGGCTCGGTGCTGATCGAGTTGGGCCAGACCCGGGTGCTGTGCGCAGCCAGCGTGGTGGAGGGGGTGCCGCGCTGGCGCAAGGGCTCCGGGCTGGGCTGGCTCACCGCAGAGTACGCGATGCTGCCCTCCTCAACGCACACCCGCAGCGACCGGGAGTCGGTCAAGGGCCGCCTCGGCGGGCGCACCCAGGAGATCAGCCGGTTCATCGGCCGGGCGCTGCGGTCCTGCATCGACCT
>DASTLT010000194.1:0-13930 GCA_035714625.1 Pseudonocardiaceae bacterium
ACCTGCTGGCCAGCTTCGGCTACCGCACGACCGTGCTGAAGAACCCGACACGCGAGGCGCTTCGCTCCCAACTCGACCAGTGGCAGCAGGAACGGTCCACTCACGGGCATGCACCCGTACTTCTGGTCTGGTCCGGACATGCCACGGTGGCACACAGGGAACTGCGGCTCGCGGTCTACGACACCTCGGCTGGGTTCGACGGCGACAGCAGCTACGAGCCCAAGTGGCTGGCGGAGCGGGTGTTGGGCAGCGGCGCGGATCAGATCCTGATGCTCATCGACACCTGTCGGTCCGGCCAGGGCACGCTCGACGCGGTCCGGGTCGCGCTGGATGAGTGGGCTAAACGGACGTTCCCGCCGGGTCGGGCGGGCTGGATCGGGGTACTGGCGAGCTGCCAGGCCGACGAGGAGGCGGCGGCCAGCGGCATCCTGATCGACATGGCGGGCGAGCTGCTGCGCAACGGCCCGGAGTCGACTTACCGGCATGCGTGGACCGTGCGCAACCGCAGCATCACCGGGCAGGAACTGATCCAGGCCATGCTGGGTGAGCTGGCCGGTGGTGAGCAGCGCCCGGTGCATGTCGAGTCCGGGATCGCGAAGGTGATGTTCCGCAATCCGCGGTGGCAGCCGGCGCAGCGCCCGCAACTGGTGGAGCACCTGGTGCTGGCCTCCCGCGGCATCGCGCCGCAGGAGGAGGGGTGGTTCTTCACCGGCCGCCGCGCGGTGCTGGGCCAGATCGTGACCTGGATCGGCTCGGCGTCACCCGGTGCCTTCGTGGTCACCGGGTCGGCCGGGTGCGGCAAGTCGGCCGTGGTGGGGCGGATCGCTGCGCTCTCCGACTCCGCCGAGCGGGCGGAGCTGCTGGCGCACGCCCCCCTCGACCCGGAGGACCCGGACCCGGGGGCCGGCACGGTCGATGCGGCGCTGCACCTGCGCGGCATGGGTGTGCAAGAACTCGCGACTACCCTGGCTGAGCGGCTCGGGTTACCGGCCCCGGAGAACCACTGGAAGCTGATCTCCGAGGTCTGCGAGCTGGCGTCTCCGCCGGTCCTGCTGCTCGATGGGCTGGACGAGGCGATTCCCGAGCAGGTCAACACGATGGCGACCGAGCTGCTGGTGCCGCTGAACCGGGTGGCGCGGGTGCTGCTCGCCACCCGGGACCGGTCGTTCGCCCTGCGCCAGCCAGCCGCCGGGGAAGCGACCTTCGTCCGGCTCCGCGGCCTGTTCGGGGAAGCAGCGCAGGTGGTGGATCTCGATACCGACCCGGGCACCGGCGACGACATCGAGCGCTACGTGGCGAGCCGGCTCCGCGCGGCCGGGCACGCCGAGCTGCAGGAACGGGTCGCTCCGGCGCTCGCCGCGCGAGCCGTCGCCGACCGCGGGGGATTCCTCTACGCCCGGATCGTCACCTCCCAGGTGGTGCGGCAGGTCATCGACGCGCACGCGGACGGTTGGGAACGTCAGCTCACCGCTTCGATCACCGAGGCCATGGACCTCGACGTGGCAAGCGGTCCGGTTCGGCAGCGCAACGGGGCGGGGCTTGCAGGTGCTGCCCGGGATCTGCTGCGGGCGCTGGCCTGGGCCCTGGGCCGGGGCATGCCCGGACGTGGGGTGTGGGAGGCCGTCGCCACTGCGCTGAGTCCCGAGAGTGCCCAGTACCAGGCCACCGACCTGGATTGGGTGCTGGAGCATTACGGACGTTACATCGTGGAGGACGAGGAGGACGGCCAAGCCGTCTACCGCCTCTATCACCGGGAGTTCGTTGAGCACCTGGTCAGGTCATCTCCGCCGGCCGGGGACCGGCCAGCGGTGCAGGCCGTCGCCGAGGCCCTGGTCGCGCTGACCGAGGACCAGACCGGCCAGGGCACACAGCCGGACGGAGCCAACCCTTACCTGCGGCGTCACCTGGCCCGGCACGCTTCGCTGGCCGGAGCACCCGGGATCGCTGCCCTGCGCCGCCTGGCCGAGGCCAACCCCGACGCCTACCTGCCCGACCTCGCCGGGTCGTTGAACAACCTCGCCATCCGGCTGGCCGAGGTCGGGCAGCGCCAGGCCGCCTTGGCCCCCGCCCAGCAAGCCGTCGAGATCCGCCGCGTCCTGGCCCAGGCCAACCCCGACGCCTACCTGCCCAACCTCGCCGGGTCGCTGAACAACCTCGCCATCCGGCTGGCCGAGGTCGGGCAACGCCAGGCCGCCCTGGCCCCCGCCCAGCAAGCCACCGACACCTACCGCGCCCTGGCCCAGGCCAACCCCGACGCCTACCTCCCCGACCTCGCCATGTCGTTGAACAACCTCGCCGACAACCTTGCCGCGCTGGACCGGGCCACTGAGGCCCTCGACGCCTACGCCGCCTGCGTCGATGCTTTCGCAACGTCACCAGGCGCCAGAGATGTGCTGATCGTCGAGCGAGCTCATTTCCAGCTTCGGCACGGCGATGCACCGGCCGGGCTGCGTGCCCTTATCACGTTGCTCACCTCGGACGACCCCGAGCTGACGGGTTCCGCTGCGGTGTCGGCCCGTCGAGCGCTGCGCGCCCATCGCGCCCACGACTCATCCGAGGTGGACCGCACCTGGCGAACGGTCACCGAGGCCGAACCTCCGGACTGGCTGGCCCTCACCGAGGATCAGCTTCGCCTCGTGACCGACTGGATCGCTACCCCCACTTGGAGCGAGTCTGAAGCCTTCCTGGTGGCGCACACCGAAGAACTGCTGGCCCACCCCACAGCGGTGGCGCTCGACGAGCTTCGGCTGCTCGATCCGGCCCTGGCCGACCAGCACCGTCAACTCCTGGAGCTGGTGCGCGAGCACGGCGTCGAGTCCGCCTTTCTGCCACTCGTGCTCAGAGACCTGCTCATTACCTGGATCAGTGCCGAAAGCTGGGCAGAGTCACGATCCTTCGCCGAGGAGCACGCCGTCGAGTTGCTCACCGTCGAGGCATCGACCGTGCTCGCTCAACTCGGCGAAGACTCGGTGATCGCGGTGCACCTCGCGCTGCTCGGTCTCGCTCAGTGCGACGGCATCAAGGCCGCCTACGGCTGCGTGACGGATCGCCAGCTCGCGGCCGACCGGATGCAGCAAGCACTCGTCGAGGTGGATCCAGGCACCATCACGCTGCTCGCGCTGATCGAAGGCCACGTCTTCGGCGAGCAGTTCACCGCCACCACCCACCTGGCCGTCGCCGCTGCCCTCACGAATGCCGCAGCCGACAACACTGCTGAACTGGAGGCACTGATCGAGCAGGCCGATGTGGCCGATCAGCAGCGGGTAGCGGCCGAGATCGCCGAGCTCATCGGCCGCTCCCCGGAGCACGCGAGCCGGCTCAGCACTCTGCTTGGGGTGCTGCTTCGCCGCGCACCAACATGACCGCAGCCAGGCCGGTCACAGTCCTGATGCTACAGGCAGGAACGTCGCGCGAGCGGATGGATCTCGCCGAGGAGCACCGGCTGGTGAGCCTCGCGGTATCCCGGGCGCCGCTGCGCGACGCGCTCGTCATCCACGTCGAACAGGCAGTACGGCCGGACGATCTGAGCTATCTCCTACTGCGACACACCTGCCCGGGGCACGATGTGCACCCGGCGCGGTGGGCGGGTGCGGGCGGCCTGGGCCTGGGCGGCGTCGCGGCGCAGCCGCTGCTGGATCTCGGTGACCGTGACTGCGGCGAGGTTCAGCGGCCCGGAGACGGTGTGCCGGGGCCGGGTCGAGCGCTGCTCGCGGCAGCGGGCCAGGGTGACCAGGGTGACCAGGATCAGCGCCGTGGTGCTCAGCACGGCCAGGGCGATCAGCACCCGAGGGCGATCACCAGGAGCCCCCGCCGCCGAGTGCGGCGATGATCGCGCGCTGCACCGCTTCCGAGCCGGGCAGGGCTGCGCCGGGTTCGGGGGCGCGGTGCCACCCGGCCCGGGTGTGCCCGAGATCGGTGGGCGGCAGCGGCACCCACTGGCCACATCCCCGATGGACGACCGCCGGCCAGGCCGCCATCGCCGGCAGCAGGCCGGAGCCGGAGTTGACCAGCAGCAGCCAGCGGGCCGGGGCCAGCACCACCACCGGCCCGGCCACCTCCGGCGTGTCCAGCGCGGGCAGCGCCGCCGACGCCAGCGCCATGGGCAGCTCCAGCACATCCACCCCGCGCCCGCAGACCAGCAGCACCCCGTAGCGGCGCCGGCTCCAGGTAGTGTGGGCCTGCTCCCAGGTGATGATCGGGTGGTGCTGCCACTGGTTGTCGAGCGGGGCCAGCCCGGGCGCGTCGGTGGCGCCGTGGCGCCCGTACCAGCGGTCCCCGACCTCGGCGGGGTAGGTGCCGGGCACGATCGGCCAGCCCCGGGTGACCGCCCCGATCGCGGTCTCCCGCAGCAGGGCCTGGACGTACTGCAGGTGCCCGTTCCGTGTTGGTGATGGCATTGCGCACAGCTCCCCTCTGCTCGGGTGTAGTGGTGACCAGCGAGGCGGGGACATGCCCAAGCGCCGCGCTCGACGCCGATCCCACCCGGTGCCCGGAGCAGTGATCAACACAGTGTTCCGTACAAGATCGCCAGCCAAAAACCTGCGTTAGTGACCGGGTAATAGTGCGGGGGCGCTGGTATCCCAGGGCGGATCATGGTAGGTACACCGCTGCGCAGCCGGATCGTGACGGCACGCTCAGCCCAGCTCTCGCAAGGGGGGAACCAGCTATGACCGCCATCACCCGACCCCGATGTCCGCAGTGTGGGTCGCCGCTGCGCCGGGGCCGCGAACCCGGCCAGCGCTGCGACCCCTGCCAGGAAGTCGGCCCGGACCCGCGCCGCAAGCTGCCCGCCGACTTCTACCAGTGGGAGTCGGTGCTCGCCTGGCTCGCCGCGTATGACTTCGGACCGTTCTTCCTGCTGGTACGCGAGCTGACCGGCTGGTCGCAGCAGACCCTGGCCGGGAGCACCGGCCTGACCCAGGCCCAGATCTCGGCGGTGGAACGCGGCGAGCACCGGCTGCGCGACATCACCGATGTCGCCAGCCTGGCCCAGGCATTGCAGATCCCCCCGGCCCTGCTGGGCTTCCCCGACATCCGCGCTACCGTGAGTCAGCAGGAGGACCCCACGCAGAAGAGGGACGTGAGCTGGGTGGACCGCCGAGACTTCGGGCAACACGTGGCCGCCCTGGTCCTGGGCATCGCTGGCGCGGCCGGGCTGGATGTCGGCCGGCTGCTGGCCCTGCTGCCGCAGGCCGAACCTGCCGGTACCCGCCATGTCGGCGTCGGCGATGTGGAGTTCATCGAGCAGATCACGGCTGCGTTCTTGCGGCAGGACTTCGCCCACGGCGGGGGCCTACTTAGCCAGGCCGCCGTGGAGCAGGTGCACATGGCGCTGCCGCTGCTGAACGCGCAGATCGCCAGCGAGTTGCGGCCCCGGTTGATGATGGCCCTCGGGCGCCTGGCCATGCAGGCGGGCTGGATGAGCTTCGAGTGCAATCACCACGAGATGGCCCGTCGGCTGTGGCTGATCGGGCTGCACCTGGCTCGCCACACCGACCACTCCCAGGCCACTGACCTTACCGTATTCCTGCTCCTGAACATGGCAGACCAGTCAGTGCACCTCGGCTACCCAGACGAGGCGCAACACCTGACCCGGGTGGGTGAAACGGCCGCGGTCGGCCGACACCCGGTGTCCGCCTCCACTTTCAGCGTGCTGGCCAACATTCAGGCCCGGGCACGCGCCGCTCAGGGGGACGCGGCAGGCTGCGACCGGGCGCTCGGCCAGGGCATCGAGCACCTGAGCAGTCTCGACCCGGCAACTGCGCCGCCATATAGTGCTTTCCTCGACGAGACCCATCTCGCTTCCTACCGGGGCGTCGCGTACTACACGCTGGCCCTGCCCGGTCGGGATGCCCGCGCCGCCGGGCGAGCAGTGCCGCTGCTGCGCCACGCCGTGGACCACCTCGGACCCGACTACGCCCGACCTCGGGCGTCCTGCCTGCCCGACCTGGCCGGGGCACACGCCCTGACCGGGGACCTCAGCACCGCGGTGACGGTAGGGCACCAGGCCGTCGACGCGATCACCCCCCTGTCCCTCCCCCGCGCTTATGACCGGCTACGCACCCTGCAGACCGTCCTCGCGCCCCTGCACACCAGCCCCGGTGTCGCCGAGCTACGGGACCGGATAGCGACTATCGCCGCATGAGACAGTCACTACCGCCGCCCGGCGCGTTGCCGGTTTCCTGACCAGATGAGCCCGGCAAGGGTTCTGCAACCCCGTCGCCGCTCGCCGAAAAAATCTTCACGGGGATGGTCTCGGGGGCCGGAAACTGTCAGACCCCGTCGTTACCGTTGTGCTCGTGACGGTTCGGCAGTTGCTCCCGGCGGGTCTGGCGCAGATGGCGCCAGGTCCGGAGTTGGGCGCGCTGCTGGGCGGGCTGGATATCGGCGCGCTGACCGGGTCGGATGTGGTGGAGGTGCTGCGCGCCCGCGCCCGGCAGTTGGCCCACGAGCAGGCCCAACTGCTGGCGGTGATGGTGGAGGTGGGGTTGTGTGACCCGGCCGCCGAGCCGGACGAGGTGCGCCGGCTGGCCCAGGCCCCGGAGTGGGCGGCCGACGAGATCCGGGCCGCACTGGCCTGGACCCGCACCGCCGCCTACCGGGAGTACTACTTCGCGCAGACGCTGCTGGCCCGGCTGCCGGCGGTGTTCACCGCCCTGGATACCGGGCAGATCTGCCGCAGCAAGGCCTGGCTGTTCAGCGAGCTGTGCGCGGTGCTGACCGACGAGCAGGCCCAGGTGGTGTGCGAGAAGCTGCTCCCGGACGCCCCCGGTCTCACCACCGGGGAACTGGCGGCGCGGATCAAGAAGCTGGCCATCGCGCTGGATCCCGACTGGGCCGCCCGCCGCTACACCGCCGCCATACGGGAGCGGGACGTCATCGGCTACCTGGACGAGGACGGCGCCGCTACCGTCACCGGGCGTCGGTTACCCGCCGACCAGGCCGCCGCCGCGTGCGCCCGGATCGAGGACCTCGCCAAGGCCGCCAAGCGAGCCGGGTACCCGGGAAGGATCGGCGCGCTACGGGCCGACATCTACGTCGGGCTGCTGGAGGGTCGCTGGCAGCACCACACCCGCGAGGAGATCATCGCCGACCTGCTCGCCAGCGTCACCCCCGATCCCACCGCACAGCAGCCCGCACCCACTGACACCCCGGAGTCCACCCCCACCGCCCCCGCTGACCCGCTGGCCGACGCCGACCCGGTGACCGCGGCCGATGCCAGTCCGGCCGCGGATGCTGCGGCTGCTCGGCAAACCGCGGACCGTGGGGACGGTGCAGCACAGCCGGCCGTGGCCGATCGGGTGGGAGTGGAGCTGCGAGTTGGGCTGTCCACGCTGCTCGGGCGCGACCGCCACCCCGGCGAAGTGCCCGGGTGGGGGCCCGTCACCGCCGAGACCGCCCAGGGCATCGCTGCCGCCCAGCACGGCGCGGAGTGGCGCTACGCGATCACTGACGGTCAGGGGCAACTGATCCTGGCCGGGATCACCCGCCGTCGTCCCACCCCCAGCGCACCAGCCACGCCGTGCCGGGGTGGAATCGTGGAGCTGCACCTGCCCGCCACCCTGCTCACCGAGCTCGCCGCCGACCCCGGTGCGGCCGGGCCGTGGGCGGCGGTGATCGCTGACCTGGCCGCCCAGTACACCACCTACCGCACCCAGAACACCCGAGGTGGGGTGGGCCAGCAGGACCCGGCCGCCCGGTTCGCTGGGGTGGTGCTGCGCCGCCACGTCCAGATCCGGGACCGGTACTGCGTGTACATGGGGTGCCGTTGCCCGGCCCGGCAGGCCGACCTGGACCACACTGTCGACCACAGTTGGGGTGGGGCGACCACGGCGGCCAACTCCGGGCCGGCGTGCCGTCATGATCATTTACTGAAGCATGAAGGTGGATGGCGGCTGTTCCAGCCCAAGCCTGGCCATTTCACCTGGATCAGCCCGCTCGGGCGGCTCTACCACACCCGGCCCCAGCCGATCAGCATTGACCTGCCCGACCCCCGACCCGGACCGAAGTACCCCGACACCACGCCCCCAGCCAGCCTCAACGAGGACGCACCCATCCTGGACCTGCCCCCACCGGAACCGGAACCGGAACCCCCGCCGGCCGCCGACCCCGACGAGCCGCCGCCGTTCTGACCGCCCCGGGCTGCTGGCGATTAGGTGCTCTCAGGGTGGGCGAAACGCTCTTCGACGGGGATGTAGTCGAGGTCGTAGCCGAAGGCGCGGGGCCCCACCAGGGCAAGGCCCTGGTGGGTTCGCCACCTGAAGTCGCAGGGGGCCGCGATCACCGTCACGCGCAAGCCGTACCGCAGTTCCTCGGTGGTGATGGGTCCGCCGGTCTCGGTGTCGAGGACGATGATCAGGTCCGGGACCGAGGCGATGACCTGGCCGTCGCGAATCGCGACGAGGTGCTCGTTTTGGAAGCGGACCGCGAGCGTGCAGCCGGTGTGCGGGCCGGTGCCCGCTATTCGTGCCTCGCCCCGGGCGAAGCCGGTCTCGGTGCGGCGGGCGATGTCGCTGATCTTGCCAGCGAACAGGTGGTAGCCGCCGAGCCGGCACAGGATTGCGGCGATCGGGTCGCCGTGGGCGGCTCGCGTCTGGCGGATCAGCCGCCCGAGCTCCTCGGCGAGGCTGAGCGTGCCCGGAATCATGGCCTGTTTGAGCTGGCGGCCCGACAGCGGGTAGAGCGCAATCTTGGCCACGCACCCCATGTCGATCGTCAGCGAGCGGGACAAGCGCTCGGCCCAGTGGTTATCGACGGTATTGATAACCGCGATGTTGCCCTTCTCGTCGGCCAGCGCCATCGGGGTCGCCGAGACGCCGTATAGCGTGGCGGTCACCATCTGGATTTCGGGGAACGCCCGTCCCATGCCATCGGCGTCCACGACCGGGATGCCCAGCATGGCGCCCACCCGCAGCGGGACCGTTGAGTTCGACCCACCCGCTTCGATCGAGACGGTATGGGTGACCGGGCGCCCGAGGTAGGACTGCAGCGCCTGCAGCGCGCGGACGGGCTCGTCGCCCCGGGGCAGTTTCTCCACCCCGACGGTCGGCGCGCCCATCCCCGCAGTGGGCACGACCAGTGCGTCGTCAGCCACCTCATCCACCGCGACCAGGTCCACCGGCCCGTGCTGGCCGATGACCTGCTTGGCGAGCAACGCGCCCAGGTAGGGGTTGCCGCCACCGCCGGCGCCGAGCACGGCGGCACCGACGGCCAGGTCATCGAGCTGGCTCTCACCGATGCGCCGCACCGTCATCTCCTCCCCACCCACCAGCCGCAAGCTCCGCACCGGCGGCAAGCTCCGCACCGGCGGCAAGCTCAAGGTCGCCGACCGCCTTGACCCGGACCCGGGTCGCGTTGCCGGGCAGGTAGGTCAGCGGCACGTCCTCGACATCGACGACCTGCACGCTGGCCCGGATCGCGCCGGCCGCGACAGCCCGGTCAACCGCTTCCTGCTTGGCCTGCTCCAGCACCTGATCGCGGGACTGGCGCTGCAGGGAGAAGATCCGGTCGACCTCGCCGCCGACCTGGGCGATCGCCGCGCCGATCGCGTTCGCGACCGCGAAGTGATCAGGCTTGATCAGCTCGGCGGCACCGGGCAGATCCTCACCGTCGTCGCCGAGCAGGACGCTGCCACCGCCGACCACGACCACCAGGACCGGCGCCGCCGTCATCTTGATCCGGTCCACCGCCTCGGCGATGACCTGCGTGATCTGGTCCAGGCCCCGCCGGACCAGATCGGGGTCGAGCCGGGCAACCTTTCCCGGGTCGCCGATCACGGCCCGACCGCCAGCGACCGCGAGGTCAGTGGCCGTCAGGGTGTCACCTCCGAAGACGAGTGCCCGGCTGGCCAGCTCGTAGCCGACGCTGTCCGGCCCGATGGTCACCTCGGCCCGGCCGGCCGGGTCCCGCACCAGGCTGCCGCCGCCCAGCCCGAACGAGTACACGTCAGGCATCCGGAAGTTGGTCCGGACTCCGGCGACGTCGGCCGCTACCGACGCCGGGCGCGGGAGCCCGTGGCGGATCATGCCGACATCCGTGGTCGTCCCGCCGATGTCGACCACAGCGCAGTCCCGCAGCCCAGCGAGGAAGGCCGCCCCGCGCAGGGAGTTCGTCGGGCCACAGGCAAAGGTGGCGACCGGATAGCGCTGCGCGGCCTCGACGCTCATCAGCGTTCCATCATTCTGGCTCAACCAGAGCGGTGCAGTGACCCTGAGCTGAGCCAGCGCGGCGCGCAAGGCGTCGACGATCCGGGCGGCAAGGTCGCGAAGGCAGGCATTGATGATCGTGGCGTTCTCCCGTTCGAGCAGGCCAATCCGGCCGATCTCGTGCGACCGGCTGATCGCGACGCCGGGCAGCTCCGCGGCGAGGATCTCCGCCGCCTGCTGCTCACACTCGTCGTTGACCGGTGAGAACACCGAGCAGATCGCGATCGAACGCAGCCCTTTCGCCGCGATGTCGGCGGCGACTCGCCGCAGCTCGTCAGCATTCAGCGGGGAAATCTCGCGCCCGTCAAACTCGTGGCCACCATGGCACAGGTAGACATGCCCGCCGAGCGGCCCGCGCAGCCGCTGCGGCCAGTCCACCATTGGCGGCAAGCCTTGTGTCGCAGGCAGGCCCAGACGGATCGCTGCGGTCGGCACCAAGCCCCTCGCCTCGATGAGCGCGTTCGTGAAGTGCGTCGTCCCGATCATCATCGCCTGCACCTCGCCGGGTTCGACCGTGGCCTGGGCAAGCAGGCCGCGAAGCGCGCGACAGATCCCGCCGGTCACATCCGCGGTGGTGGGGGCCTTTGTTTCGGCGCGTACGTGGCGACCACCCATGAGCACCGCGTCCGTGTTCGTCCCGCCTACGTCGATACCGACTCGTAGCTGGCTCATTTCAGTTGTGTGCATTCGCACCCGGCCAGCTTACCCCCATGTGGGTAGACGACAACCGAGTGACCCGAATCCATTTGCCACCACCCCAAATCTTCTGCCACGGCTCCAGGAACACGTGTACTACAAACGCATGTGAGAGATCAGGGCGGTGTCGTAGCGGCCGGAGATGAAGTCTGGGTGGCCTAGCAGCTCAGCGTGGAAGGGCAGGTTGGATTTGGGGCCTTTCACGGTGAAGCCGGCCACTGCCGCGCGAGCCCGCGCCAGCGCCTGGGCCCGGTCCGCGCCATGCACGATGAGCTTGGCCAGCAGGGAGTCGTAATGCGGGGTGACGGTGGTGCCGGCGGCGTAGCCGGCGTCCACCCGCACCCCGTCCCCGGCGGGCTCCACCCATTCGACGATCGGGCCGGGGCCGGGCAGGAACCGCTTCGGGTCCTCGGCGTTGATCCGCAGCTCGATCGCGTGGCCGGAGGGGACCAGCGCGTCGACGTCGAAACCGGGCGCGGCGCCTGCGGCGATCCGCAGTTGCGCGGCCACCAGGTCAACGCCGTAACGCAGCTCGGTGACCGGGTGCTCGACCTGCAGCCGGGTGTTCATCTCCAGGAAGAAGAACTCCCCGCTGTCGGTGTCGAGCAGGAACTCCACCGTCCCCGCGTTGCGGTAGTCCACCGTGGACGCGGCCAGCACCGCGGCCTTCTCCATCCGGCTGCGCAGCTCCGCGTCGACGGCCGGCGACGGGCTCTCCTCGGCGACCTTCTGGTTGCGCCGCTGCACCGAGCAGTCCCGCTCGCCCAACGCGATCACCCGCCCGTCGGCCAGCCCGAGCACCTGCACCTCGACGTGGCGTACCCGCGGGAAGTACCGCTCGACGAACAGCCGGGCGTCACCGAACAGCCGCTCGGCGAACGCGCTGACCCGGGCGTGCTCGGTGCGCACCGCGTCGGCGTCGGCAGCCACCGCCATGCCCATCCCGCCGCCGCCGGCCGCGGCCTTGAGCATCACCGGGAAGCCGACCCGCGCCGCCTCGGCCACCGCAGCGTCCGCTCCGGTCACCGCACCGTCGGAACCGGGCGCCACCGGCACCCCGGCACCGGCCATGGTGTCCCGGGCGGCCACCTTGTCGCCCATCGCGGAGATCGCCTCCGGTGGTGGGCCGACCCAGGCCAGACCGGCGTCGCGCACCGCCGTGGCGAATCCGGCGTTCTCGGAAAGGAACCCGTAGCCGGGGTGCACCGCGGCCACGCCGGTGCGCCGCGCGGCGGCGAGAAGTTGCGCCCCGTCGCGGTACGCCTGCGCGGGCGGCCCCTCCAGCGCGACCGCCTGGTCCGCCTCGGTGACGAACGGCAGCGCCGCGTCCACCGAGGAGTGCACCGCCACGGTGCGCATTCCCAGGCCGCGGGCAGTGCGGATCACCCGGCGGGCGATCTCGCCCCGGTTAGCGATCAGCAATGAGTCAAGCACGCACCCTCCCCCTGTGAGACCGATGATGGCCGGCGATGGCCAGACCAGGCCAACGTACCGAGGCGCGGGGCGTGGGGCCAGCAGGGGGCGGCGGTCCCCTGCCCTATCCCCCCATCAGTCACCCACGAGCTGCGCCTCGCGCAGCCGGGACCGGCGGGCGCCGTAGAGGAAATAGATCACCATGCCGAGGACCAGCCAGACCAGGAAGCGCAGCCAGGTCACTGCCGTCAGGTTCAGCATCAGCCACAGGCAGGAGACGATCGCCAGCACCGGCACCAGCGGTACCAGCGGGGCGCGAAAGCCGCGCGGCAGATCCGGCCGGGTGCGGCGCAGCACCAGCACGCCGCCCGACACCAGCACGAAGGCAAACAGCGTGCCGACGTTGACCATCTCCTTGAGCGCGTCGATCGGGGCGAACCCCGCAGTGAGGGCGACCACCACCCCGACCAGGACCGTGGCCCGCAGCGGAACGCCACGAACGCCGGTCCGGGCCAGCGGCCGGGGCAGCAGGCCGTCCCGGGACATCGCGAACAGCACCCGGATCTGTCCGAGCATGAGGATCATCGCGACCGTGGTCAGCCCGGCCAGCGCACCGAGGGAGATGAGCCGGGCGATCCAGTCCAGCCCGACGTTCTGGAACGCCGTCGCCAGCGTCGCGCCCTCCCCACCGGTCGCGGCGCTGGACAGCTCGGTGTAGGGCTGCATCCCGGTGATCACCAGGGCGACCGCGACGTAGAGCACGGTGACGATGGCCAGCGAACCGATGATGCCGCGGGGCAGGTCACGCTGCGGGTTGCGGGTCTCCTCGGCGGTGGTGGCCACCACGTCGAAACCGATGAAGGCGAAGAACACCACGGACGCCGCGGCGAGGACGCCGAACACACCATAAGTACTGCCCGGCGAGCCGGAGATCAGCGACAGCAGCGACTGCTCCAGCCCGCTGCCACCCTCCCCCGGCTGGGCGGGCGGGATGTAGGGGGTGTAGTTGGCCAGCTTGATGAAGCCGGCACCGGCGACGATCACCAGCAGCACGACGCCGATCTTGACGGCGGTGATCAGTTGGCTGACCCTGGAGGAGAGCTTGATCCCCACCGCGAGCACCACGGTGAGCGCGCCGACGACCAGCAGGGCAGCCCAGTCGATGGTGCCGCCCGCGATCCGAAGGGTGGTCGAGAGCCCGCCACCGGTGGCGTCCGCCAGATACTGCGACCAGGCCTTGGCCAGCACCGCGCCGCCCATGCTGAACTCCAGCACCAGGTCCCAGCCGATGATCCAGGCAACCAGCTCCCCGAACGTGGCGTACGAGTAGGTGTAGGCGCTGCCGGCAACCGGCACCGTCGAGGCGAGCTCGGCGTAGCACAGCACCGCGAACCCGCAGGCGATCGCGGCCAGCAGGAACGACAGCGAGACCGCGGGACCGGCCATGTCCCCGGCCTCCTGGGCGGCGAACACGAAGATCCCGGCCCCGATGGTGACCGCGACACCGAAGACCGTCAGGTCCCACGCGGTGAGGTCCTTGCGTAACCGCGATGACGGCACGTCAGTGTCGGCGATGGACTGCTCGATCGACTTGGTCCGCCAGAGCGCGCTGGTCA
>DASTLT010000195.1:0-36115 GCA_035714625.1 Pseudonocardiaceae bacterium
TGGGGACGGCGTCGGTGGGGACGGTGGCGAAGGCGGGTGACTGATCGCTGAGGGAGCGGGAACCCGGGGCGGAGGGATCGATGCGGTTTCTCCGCCCCGCGCCGGACTCACTCGGTGAGACCAATACGGCCCGAGCTCCTCGGCCTACGCTGCTGAGGTGACCATGTCTGGTCGGCAGGTGATCAATTTTCGGGTGCTGGGTCCGATCGAGGCGACGAGGGACGGCCGGGCTGTGCCCTTAAGCGGCCGTAAGCAACGCGGAGTCCTGGCGATGCTGTTGCTCAACGCGAACCGAACGGTTCCTGTTGACCACCTCATCACCGGGCTGTGGGACGAGGACGTCCCGGGACGCCCGCGCAACACATTGCAGGTCTACGTCTCGAGCCTGCGCCGGGTGCTGGAACCCGACCGCTGCAGGGCCGCGCAGCGGCTGCTCATCACCCAGGACCCGGGTTATCGGCTGCAGGTCAGCTCCGAGCAACTCGACCTGCTGCAATTCACCACGGCGGCCGGGGAGGGCCGCCGCTTGCTGGCGGAGAGCCGCTACGAGCAGGCCGCGGGCCAGTTGCGCCGGGCGCTGGCGCTGTGGCGGGGCTCGGCACTGGCCGACCTGGCCGATGAGCCTTTCGCCCAGAGTGAGCTCCCCGCCCTGGAGGAGAGCCGCCTGGTGGCCGTGGAAGCGCGGATCGAGGCAGAGCTCGCCCTCGGCCGGACCGAGGAGATCATCGGTGAGCTGAACCGGCTGATCGCCGATTATCCCTACCGGGAGCGCTTCCGGGGACTGTTGATGCTGGCGCTGTACCGCTCCGGCAGGCAGGTCGAGGCCCTGCAGGCATACCAGAGCACGCGCAAGACCCTGTTGCACGAGCTCGGCGTTGATCCCGGCCCTGAGCTGCGAGAGCTCGAGCGTGCCATCCTGGCGCAGGGGGAGCTGGGCAAGATGGAACGCCGCAGGCGCCCCTTCCTCCTGTTTCACGACGGTGGCGGCGAGCAACATCTCGTCGCCCTGGACGCCGCGCAGGCTCCGCTCACCATCGGCCGCAGGTCCTCGAACGATCTCAGCCTGGCCTGGGACCCGGAGGTCTCCCGCGCCCACGCTCAGTTGGAGCGCACCGGCGACAACTGGGTCCTGGTCGATGAGGGTCGGTCACGTAACGGTTCCTACGTCAACGGTGAACGGGTGGAGGGCCGTCGGCCGCTGCGGGACGCCGACGTCCTGCGTCTCGGCACCACTGTCCTTCTCTACCGGGTACCCACCGCGGCCACCACGACGCTGCGCCGAGAGACCGGGGTCACCGCGGATGTGTCGATCCGCACCGCCAGTCACATAGCCCACGATGACCTCGCGGTGCTGCGTTCGTTCGCCCGTGCCATGGCCCAAGAAGGTGGCACAGCGGACCGGCGGGCTGAGCGGTGCACGGCCGACTCGCTCAATCGCGCCCCGGAAGATGTCGAAGCCGCCCTGCGTCTGCTCTACCTGCGGTTCGGCGTGGCGCATCTAGCCAAGGACGAGCGGCGAGTCCTGCTGCTCGAGCGCGCCCGTTCGCTCGGCGTGCTATCCACCGCCACGGACTGACTGAATCGGACTGACTGAATCGGCCCGACTGCAGGGGACTGCTATCCCGCGATGTTGAGCACGGTGACGTCGCCGGAATCGAAATTTGTCACATAGGCTCGCTGACCGTTGGGTGACACCGCGATGCTGGTCGGGGTCTTCCCGGTCGGGATGGTCGCGGACACCTCCTTGGTCCGCGGGTCGATCACGGAGACGGTACCGCTTTCGCTGTTGGCCGTGTAGGCATGCTGTCCGTCCGGGGCGAAAGCGACATCCTGGGGGTGCGCGCCGACCGGGATCTTCGCGCGCACCGTATTGGTCGCAGTATCGATAAGGGACACCGTGTGTTCGTTGTAATTCACGTCGGCAACCGTTGTCTGGTCGGGTGCGATCGCGACGCTGTGCGGGCTCATGCCGGTCGGCACGGTTGCTAGCACCGTGTTGCTGCCGGTGGCGAGGACGGATACCACGTTGGAGTCATGGTTGGCGACATAAGCTCGGCGACCATCGTTCGTGAACTTGATCGAGTGGGGGTTCGGTGGAACGTTGATCGTCGTCACCACGGCGTCGGTGGCGGTCGATATCACTGAGATCCTGCCCGAATCGTGCTCTGGTACGTATACGTACTTTCCGTCGGGGGTGACCGTGAGAGCGAAGGGACTCAGTCCGGTCTGCACGGTCGTCAGGATCTTGTTCGACGCTGTGTCGAGGACCCCGACCAGGTTCACGCTTCTGTCATTGTCATAGATACTCAGGTACGCGCGGCGGCCGTCCGGGGCGAATGCCACAAACTGAGGTGGGCCGGCGGTGACGGGAATTGTGGCAGTCACTGTGTTCAGCGTCGTATCGATCACAGACAGCGACTTGGCGTCTCGATTAGCGGTATAGGCATAGCGTCCATCTGGCGCCACGGCAATGAATCCCGGGGCCGAGCCGACCGGGATCCGGGCGGCGACGAAGGGCACTGCGATACTCGCCGCCACAGCGTTCGGCCGTCCGGGCTTTGGTGCGGGCAGTGCCGGGACCGACGAGGCAGCGGGCGCGCCGAGTGATGGGCCGGTGCCGGCAGTCGACGTGCGGCGGCTGTCCGGTCGGTGCACGGCGAAGAAGACCAGGAGCAGGATCACGGTCAACACCGCGACCGAGACGCTGCCCGCCAGTGCTGCTCTTTTCTTCCAGCGCCCCTCATCGACCTGGTCAGCGGCGTCGGACGGCGGTTGGGGTACCGATCTGGGCTGCTCAGGGTGTGCCTCCTCGCCCGCCGCTGTCTCCCCGTCCAGTGTGGGTGGCTGGCCGCGGACCGGCTCGTGACCCGGTAGGTCAGTTACTGGGCCGGGATCGGCGCCGGCCGGAGTGGCTATCGGTATTGCCCGCTGACTGCCTGATCCGGGGTCTGATGAGTCTTTCCGAAAATCCCAGGAAACCGTTTCGAGCTCGACCGCCGCTTGTGGGTGCTCTATTGGCCGACCGGCCGTGACTGTTAGGTGCCCCGGACTTGTGCTGGATGACGCAAGAGCTACTCTGGCAGCATACGCAAGCTCACGGGCGGTGTCAAATCTGGCCGCCGGATCCTTGGTCATACCCTTCGCGACTATCGCATCGAACTCCTTGGGTACCTCAGGATTGATCCGGGTGGGCTGTGGCGGCGGATTGAAGATATGGGCGTACATGAGCGACGGCAGGTCCCGCCCGGAGAACGGCTGAGACGCGGTGAGGCACTGTGCAGCACGCAGGTGAGCGAGTAGATGTCCACACGATGGTCGATGTGTCGATTCTCGAAGCGCTCTGGTGCCATGTAGTCGAGAGTGCCGGCCGCCATACCGGTCGTGGTGAGGACGGTCGAGTTGGTGCCCAGGGCGTGCGCTATTCCGAAATCTACGACGTAGACGAAGTCGGTCGCCGTCACCAGGATGTTGGATGGTTTGATATCTCGATGTACCAATCCGTCCGAGTGCGCGGCGTCCAATGCCTCGGCGACCTGGCTGATGAGGTGGACGGCGCGGGCCGGTGCAATCGGCCCCTGCCTTTCCAGAATCGTGTAGATGCTCTCACCGTCGACCAACCTCATGTCGATGAACAGCCGGCCCTCCAACTCGCCGAAATCATGGATCGGTATGACGTGAGGTTCCCGGAGCCCGGCAGCTATGTATGACTCGCGACGAAATCGGCGCTGATAGGCACGATCGTTGCTGAGCGTGTCCGGTAGCAATTTTACCGCTACCGATCGGTGCCGCTGGGTGTCGTATGCGCGGAAGACCTGGCCCATGCCACCGACACCTATCAGGGCTTCGAGTCGATACTGCCCAAGCTGTCGCGTATCCATGCTGACCCCACCGACCTCTGATGCTCCGCCGAGCCGATGCGTCCGAACAGGTGATGCTGTACCCTGATCGAGTGGCTACCGGCTCTGATTTTTACCCAGAGTAATCCTGGTCTGGGCGCAGGTAAAGCCCGTGAACTGTCCTGGGCGATCCGACGCAGCGGCGGCATCCGGGCCCCGGGCCGTCCCGGGCGGACCGGGGGTCAGACGCGCATCTCCCGCTGCCCCCTGGCAATGAGAAACAGCAGGTAAGGCGCGCCCAGCACGGCGGTGACGATGCCGACCGGCAGCTCGGTGGGGCCGAACGCGGAACGGGCGATGAGGTCGGCCAGCACGACCAGGGCAGCACCGAGCACCGCCGAGGCGACCAGCGGCGGGCGGGCGGCGCGCGCCAGCCGCATCGCGATCTGGGGGGTGACCAGCGCGACGAACGCGATCGGCCCGGCGCTCGCGGTCGCCACCGCCGCCAGCCCGACCGCGATCAGCAGCAACCCGCTGCGCACCGCGTTGACCCGGACCCCGAGGCCGCGGGCGGTGTCGTCGGAGAACTGCAGGGCCCCCAGCGCGAAGGTCAGCAGTAGCGCGGCCGGCACCAGCACCGCCGCCGCGAGCCCCACCGGCACGGCATGCTCCCAACCGCGGCCGTTCAGACTGCCGTTGAGCCAGACCAGGGCGCGCCCGGCGTCGGTGACATCGCCGAGCACCAGCAACCAGGAGATCGCGCCGAGCGCCACCGCATGCACCGCCACCCCGATCAGCACGAACCGGTAGCCCTGGATCCCGCGCCGCCAGGCCAGCAGGTAGATCACCGCCGCGGCGAGCAGTCCCCCGACCAGGGCTGCGGCCGGCGTCCCCACCTCGGCCAGCCGACCGGTGATCATGCCTTGGCTACCGCCCAGCACGATGACCGCGACAGCGGCCGCCCCGGCACCCGTCGTGATCCCGAGAATGTCCGGGCTGGCCAGCGGATTGCGCACGACGGTCTGGGTGAGGCCACCCGCGACGGCCAGCGCCGCCCCGACCAGCGCCCCGGTCACCATGCGGGGCAGCCGCAGCTCGAGGACGATGAACTGCGCGCCGCGGTTGCCGTCACCGGCCAGCACGCGCAGCACGGCACCGGCCCCCAGCGGGTACTCGCCGCGGCCCAGGCTGGCCACCGACCCGACCAGCAGCACCACCAGCCCGCCGAGGGCCACCAGCGCAGGTCGAGGCCGCCACACCCCCGAGAGCGGACCGATCCGCAGCGGGACCCGCCCCAATACCTGCTGGGTGGGCCCGGCGCTGGTCACAGGGCCGCCAGCCGGTGCCGCCGGACCAGCATGACGAAGAACGGGGCGCCCACGAACGCCAGCACGATGCCCGCCGCGAGCTCCCCTGGCGGCGCGACCACCCGGCCGACCACATCGGCGACCAGCAGCACGCCGGCGCCCAGCAGCCCGGAGCAGGGCAGCAGCCAGCGGTGGTCCGGGCCGGTGAGCGCGCGGGCCAGATGCGGCACCACCAGCCCGAGAAAGGCGATCGGTCCGCAGGCGGCCACCGCGGCACCGGCCAGCAAGGTGGTCGCGGCCAGCCCCAGCACCCGGGTCCGCCACACCTGCTGGCCCAGCGCCCGGGCCACGTCCTCGCCGAGAGCCAGCGCGTTGAGCCCTGCCGCGCCGGCCAGCGCGAGCACGGCGCCCGCGACGACGAACCACACCACCTGGCCGATGATCTCCGGATCCCGCCCGGACAGCGCACCGAGCGACCAGAACCGGTACGCCTCCAGGGTCTGCTGGTCCAGCAGCACGACGGCGTTGGTCAGCCCGAGCAGCAGGAACGTCATCGCGGTGCCGGCCAGCGCCAGGGTCACCGGAGTCGGGTCGCCCCGGCCCCCCGCAACCGAGCCGAGCGCGAACACCGCCACGCTGGCCAGCAGCGCCCCGGCGAAGGCGAACCACACGTACCCGAGCAAGGTGTGCACGCCCAGGCCGTAGGTGGCCAGCACGACAGCGAACGCGGCCCCTGCGTTGACCCCCAGCAGCCCGGGCTCGGCCAGCGGGTTGCGGGTGTGGGCCTGCATCAATGCCCCGGCGACGCCCAGCGCCAACCCAGCCAGCACGCCGAGCACGGTGCGCGGCAGCCGCAGGGAGCGCACCACGACGTCATCCTCGCTGCCGGTCGGGGCGACCAGTGCGTGCCAGACCCCCTCCGGTGGGATCGCCTTCGCCCCGACCGCGAGGCTGAGCAGGCCGCACAACCCGAGCCCGGCCAGCAGCCCGGCCACGGTCAGCAGCCGCCGTCGCCGGGTCCGTGCCGGCCCCGAGCGGGCCTGGACCCCGGCCGGTACCGGTGGCGGCCGGCTCACCTCGTCCACCTGCGGCTCACCTGCTCAGGCTAGGTGCCGGCGTACCACTGAAGGTCGTCGAGGACCAGGTCAGCGGCAATCGGGCCGATGCCGACGTACCACAGGTCGTCGGAGACCTCATGGGCGCGACCCCCGGATACCGCACTCAGCCGCTGCCACAGCGGGCCCGCGGTGAGCTGGTCCTGCTCGGCCTTGCCGGTCGAGCCGTACGCGGCGTAGAACAGCAGATCGCCGTTGGCCTGGCCGAGCTGCTCGGGGCTGACCTCGACAAAGGTCTTGTCGACCCGCTGGGCGGGCGGTCGCGCGAAGCCGGCGTCGGCCAGGATGGTCCCGATGAACGAGCCCTGCCCGTAGAGCCGGATGCTGCCGGGAAGGAACCGGACCATGCTCACCTGCAGCGCCGCCGGGTCGCCGAACGCCTGGCCGGTCCGCTTCGCCTTGTCCGCGTACTCGGCCAGGATGCGCTGCGCCTTGGCCTGCTGACCGAGCGCCTCGGCGGCGAGCCGGAAGTTCTCCTGCCACGCCACCCCGACCTTCTCGGCGAACACCGTGGGGGCAATCCCGCTCAGCCGATCGTAGAGATCCTCGTGGCGCACCTTGTTGGACAAGATGAGGTCCGGCTGCAGCGCGGCGATCGCCTCCAGGTCCGGCTCGCCGATGGTGCCGGCCACCGCCACGTCGGATGCCCGACCCGCCAGGTAGGACGGCAAGCCGGAGGTGGCGTCGGCGCGCACCGCTGCCACCGGCGTGACGCCGAGGGCGAGCACCGAGTCGAGCTCACCGGTGTCGAGCACGACCACGCGCTGCGGCCGGCCGGTGATGGTGGTGTCGCCCGTCGCATGGTGGATCACCCGGGTGGTGTCGTCCGGCGTACTGCCCGCACCGTCCCGGTCCGTCCCGGCTGCACCGCAGGCGCCCAGCAGCGGGACGCCCAGCAGCACCAGCAGCGCGATCATCGCAACGACCAGTGGGCGAGATGGTGGCATCCGATCTCCTCCGATCAGGCTAGGCTTGCCTAAACTCATCGCAGGGTAGCCCACACGGGTGACAGCCGCCGGGTGCGGGCTCAGTAGCCCCGGACGATCCATTCGTCGAGATGGCCTGCCTCGTCCCGGATCGTGGTCGTCTCCCCGTGCCCGGGCAGTACCCGGGTCGGTGCGGGCAACGACAGCAGCCGGTCCCGGATCGAGGAAATGATCGCCGGGAAGTCGCTGTGTGACCATCCGGTCGTGCCCGGGCCGCCGGCCAGCAGGGTGTCCCCGCTGAGCACCGCCCGCAGGGCCGGGACGTACAGGCACACCGACCCGGGGGTATGCCCCGGTGTCGCCAGTACCCGGACCTCGACTGCGGCCACCCGCATCACCTCCCCCTGGGCGAGCTCGCCGTCGGGTATCCGGTCCGGGTAGGTCTGCTGCCACAGTGCAAGGTCCGCCTGGTGCAGCAGGACTGGCGCCCCGACCTCCTTGGCCAGGGCGAGAGCGGCATTGACGTGGTCGTGGTGGCCGTGCGTGCAGACGATCGCACAGACCTGGCGATTCCCGGTCGCGAGCCGGATCGCGTCCGCGTCGTGCGCCGCGTCGACGACCAGCACCTGCTCGTCGTCACCGATCAGCCAGACATTGTTCTCGACCGCGCAGGTCTGGCCGTCCAGGCTGAGCGTGCCGGCGGTGACGACCCGGTCGATGCGGGCGGCCATCAGTACGGCTTCCTTACGAACGGGGCGTCCTGGTCTGCGCGCGGTTGCGGATGGTTGTGCAGTTCGGCGTGCCAGTTCGCCAGCGCGACGTTCACCGCAGAGTGCACATTGTCGAGCTTCAGTAGCAGGAGATCCAGGGTGGGGCCGAGGCGGGCGGTGAGTTCCTGCCGGAGATAGCGGACACACAGCGCCGCTCCGAGCACCAGGCCCAATAACGCTCCGATCAAGAAGATCAGAACCGACATGATGATCACCTTCCCCAACGGGAGGCTCGCGGCCCCACTATAGATGATCTTGCTAGGTTCGGCGCCTACTCGTCAGTATCCGGGGGATGTCCAGGTCGTCAAGTTGGGTTCCTGCCGCCCCGGCACCCGGCTCTGGTGGCTCGCGAACGGGCGGTGACCGCTCGCGTCAGTTCTGTGATTTCCGGGCACCGGCACAGCCAGGTGGAATGATTAAGTGGCGGAGAAAAAGTGGCTGGGCGGCCTGCGGCAGGCCTCCGGTCCGGATACCAACACCGATTCGACGCATGCAGTGTCGATGCGAAATTCCGCTGTGAGAAATCCCATAACCGTCAGACCCGGCTGTTGAGCCAGTCCCAGGCGCGGCGCAGCCGGGCCTGCAACGGGCTCTCCACCCGGTCGTCCGGATGACGCTGCCGGGTTGAGTTGCGCTTCTTCGGCTCGTGCAGCTCGTCGCGGTCGACCGACAGCAGCACGCCCCGCTCGCGGAGCTCGGCTATCTGGTCGGCGTCAGCGAACAGGTGCCGACCGGGCAGTGGGCGGGTGCGCACGATGAGGCCGTGGAAGATGTCCAGGTCCTCCTCGGCCAGCACGTGCTCGACCACCCCGATTCGCTCGGTGTTGCGGTCGTAAACCGGAGTGCCGACCTTGAGGACGAGGTAGGCGATCGGCTGGCCGAGATCCACGGCTCCGACGATACGCCCCAGCCCGGCCGCGCAACGTTCAGCGCGAGCGGGACCGGACCGCGGTGTCCAGGGCCGCGCGCATCTCGGTGACCGGCGCGCAGCGGCCGGTCATCAGCTCGACCTGCGCGACGGCCTGATGCAGCAGGACCGCCAGGCCGCTGACGATCCGGCAGCCGGCCGCCAGCGCGCTGGCCGCCAGCGGGGTCGGCCACGGCGCGTAGACGACGTCGAGCACAACGGTGCCCGCCGCCCAGCGCTGTGCTCTCAAGGTGTCAGCGGCACCGGCGGGTAGCGTCGAGATGACGACGTCCGCCTCGGGCAGGTCGACGTCAGGGAACCCGCCGGTGACCGCCGGCACCAGCCCGAGCCGGTCGGCCGTGGCGCGTAGCTGCGTGCTGCGGGCCGGGTCCCGCACCACCACCGCAGGGGTGCGCGCGCCAAGCTCACCCAGCGCGGCCAGCGCCGCCTGCGCAGTGCCCCCGGCACCCAGCACGACCGCCGCCCCCACCTGGGTGAGGCCGGCTTCGCGCAGCGCAACGACCATCCCGGCGACATCGGTGTTCTCGGCCCGTCGGCGCTCGCCGAGCACCAGGGTGTTCGCCGCGCCCACCGCACCGGCCAGCGGGGAGACCTCGTCGGCTACCGTCAGCGCCACCCGCTTGAGCGGCATCGTCAGCGAGAGCCCGGCCCATTCGGGACCGAGCCCGTCGACCAGACCGGGCAGCGCCGCCTCGGTACATTCGACTGCCTCGTAGCGCCAGCTTGTCAGGCCCAGTGCCGCGTAGGCGGCCTGATGCAGCACCGGCGACAGCGAGTGCCGGATCGGAGACCCCAACACCGCCGCCCGCCGGGGTCCGGACCCCGAACTCACTGATGATCGACCTTCCTGCTCCGCCTCGCCCCGCACGCTGCCAGTATTGCCGGTGCCCGGCGCGGCGGTGCGGGCCCGCCCGGCTCGTTGCTCTTGCGCACATGCGCCTCGGTCTGCTACTTAGAGCCCGCGGTACAGTTACTGAGAGCGCGGGGCATGCTCAGACCTGCTGTCGCTGGCTCTCCGACATCGCACGGACACGCTTGCGGCGGCATCGGCTCCCGCCAAGCGAGGGGGCGAGCGATGCAATGGCCAAGACGGATACGGGGCGAGGGGGAACCGCTGCCGCTGTGCTGTTCGGCACCGCCCGATGTCGGTGATCATCCCGGGGAGCGGTGCATGGGGTCGGCTGCGGTAGGCCGACCAGGATGACCCGCGCTCGTCGGGAGGTTTTTGCCCGGTTGTGGGCTGCTGCGGTGGCCGGCACCAGCTATGTCTCGATGGAAAACCACGAGCTCACCGAGCACCTGCTGGGGCTTACCGACCGGCTGGTGGCCGCCGCGTTCTCGGCCGAGTTCGACCCCTCGGTCGGCCACCAGGTCGGTGCCGACCTGGTGGCCGCGCGTTTCACCGGAACCGAAACGCTCGGCGAGAGCCTGGCGCTGATCACCGAGCGGTTGGCCGACCTGGTGGACGGGACCGCCCCGCAAGGCCCGGAGCTCGCCGCTCGGATCGCTCGGCTTACCGGCCACATAGCTACCGGTTACGCCACCGCACTGCGCGAGCGCACGCTGGATGAGCAGGAGGCGATCCATCGGGCTGGACTGGTGGCGCGGATGGAAGCCGAGCAAGCGCTGGCGGCCAGCGAGGCCCGATTCCGGGCCATGTTCACCCAGGCCGCGGTTGGAATCGGGATCGGTGACCTGGAAGGCCGCATCGTGGAGGCCAACCCGACCCTGTTGCGCATGTTCGGCTACACCCGGGAGGAGTTCAGCCGGCTCCGCGTCAGCTCGTTGGTCCATCCCGATGATGCGGCCAGCGTGTCGCGCGTCTACATGGAGCTGGTCCGGGGCGAGCGGGACCACTTCCGGGTGGAGAAACGGTTCTACCGAGCCGATGGCGGCGAGATCTGGACTCATCTCACCGTGTCGCTGGTGCGCGACGAGACCGGTGCCCCCGCTTACCAGGTGGCGGTGCTGGAGGACGTGTCCGAACGGCACCGGCTGCAAGCCCGGCTGGAGTACCAGGCCTACCACGACCCGCTGACCGGGCTGCCCAACCGGGCACTGGTCACGGACCGGCTGGCGCAACTGTTCGCCGAGCCCGCCGACTCGCGCCGGATCGGCCTGTGCTACCTGGACCTGGACGGGTTCAAAGTGGTCAACGACAGCCTGGGCCACGACATCGGTGATCAGTTGCTGATCACCGTTGCGTCCCGGTTGGCCCGCTGCTGTGGTCAGGGGCAGACGGTAGCCCGGATGGGCGGCGATGAGTTCGTGATTATCATCGAGGACTCCCGCGAGGAGGAGGTGGTCGCGCTGGCCGAGGAGATCCTGGCCGCGCTGGCCATCCCGATCCGCATCGGCGACCATGAGTTGACCGTGACCGCGAGCATCGGCATCGTGGAGCGGCCGGTGGCCGCCACCACCCAGGCGGACCTGATCCAGGCCGCCGACATCACCCTGTACTGGGCAAAAGCCGAGGGCAAGAGCCGCTACGCGATGTTCGACCGCCGCCGCAACGACCGGGAGGTGGCCCGTTTCACGCTGACCACCACAATGCCGGCCGCAGTGGAACGCGCTGAGTTCTTCGTCGACTACCAGCCCCTGGTAGCGCTGCACGGCCTCGCGCTGCGCGGGGTGGAGGCGCTGGTGCGCTGGCGGCATCCGACCTACGGCGTGCTCGGGCCGGAGCAGTTCATCGAGCTGGCCGAGGAGACCGGAGCGATCGTGCCGCTTGGACGCTGGGTGCTGCATCGGGCCTGCGCCCAGGCCAGCCGGTGGCGGGCCGCCTTCGGCGCCGCCGCGCCGTTCGTCAGCGTCAACCTGGCGCCTCGGCAACTGCGCGAGCCCGGTCTGGTGGCCGACGTCGTGGCGATTCTCACCAACACCCGACTGGACCCCTCCCACCTGCAGCTCGAGCTCACCGAGCAGGCCCTGATGAGCGACGAGGCAGGCCCGGTGGAGGCGTTGGCCAAGCTCCACGACATGGGGGTGCGGATCGCCATCGACGACTTCGGCACCGGCTACTCCAACCTGCCTTACCTGCGCCGGCTACCGCTGCACGACCTCAAGCTGGCCGGCTCGTTCGCCGTGGGTCTGCGCCCCAGTCACCCCGACCCGGTGGACGAGCGGATCGTGGCGACCCTGGTGAACCTGGCGCACGCGCTGGAACTGACCGTGACCGCAGAGGGCGTGGAGACCGTCGCTCAACTGGAGCGATTGCGGGCGTTGGGCTGTGACGCCGGGCAGGGGCATCTGTTCGCTCCACCGTGCACCCCAGAGCAGATCGAGGCCATGCTGTGCGCCGGGAACCTGCTTGGACATCCCCGCTCGCAGACCTGAGGAACGCCGGACCCGGAGGCGATATGACGGTGGTCGACACTGCGGCGCTGCTGCTGCGGATCGTCGTTGGACTGACCATGGCCGCACACGGGTACAACCACCTCTGGGGTGGTGCAGGGCTGGCAGGCACCGCCCGGTGGTTCGCCTCGGTGGGCCTGCGGCCGCCGAAGCTGCACGCCGTGCTCTCCGGCGCCGGCGAGCTCGCCGCAGGTGCCGCGCTGGTGATCGGGCTGCTCACCCCGTTGGCTGCGGCGTTCGTCGTCGGCTCCATGGTGGTTGCTGCCGCCACCGTGCACCGCAAGAACGGGTTCTTCATCTTCCGGGACGGCTACGAGTACGTCCTGCTGATCTCTGTGGTGTGCGCCGTGATCGGCCTGCTCGGCCCGGGAACCGCCTCGCTGGACCACCTGCTCGGCATTGCCGGGTTGCTGGACGGCACGCTCGGACTGGCGACCACAGCCGGACTCGGGGTCCTCGGTGCGGCCGCACTCCTCGCTGCCACCTGGCGCCCCCCTCGCTGACGTGGGCACGCGGGGGTTAGCGGGGGGCGTGGCGGGTGGCTGGGGCGCGCCAGGGTGGTTGCCGGGGGGTTGGGCGCTGCGGAGTGGGTGGGATCGGCAGGGTCACCGGATTTCCTAGGCTCAGGGTGATCGGCTGGCCGTGGTGGGCGGCGTGCAGTGGGTTGCCGGAGACCAGGCGGTAAACGGCCCGGTCGGGACAGACCTCGACGGCGAGCCGGCTGGAGGCGAAGCACATCCGGAACGCCAGGCGGGTGAGCGCAGGCGGCAGCCGCGGGGCGAAGGTCAACCGGCCGCCATGGTCGCGCATGCCCCCGAACCCGGCCACTACGGCCATCCACGCGCCCGCCAGCGACGCGATGTGCAGCCCATTGCCGACATTGTCGTGCAGGTCCTGCAGGTCGATCAGGGCGGTCTCGGCGAGATAGTCGTAGGCCAGCTCGAGGTGTCCGACCTCGGCTACCACCACCGCCTGAGTGCAGGCCGAAAGAGACGAGTCCCGGACGGTCAGCGGCTCGTAGTAGGCCATGTTGCGGACCTTCTGCTCCTCGGTGAACGCGTCGCCGCGCAGGTGCATCGCCAGGACCAGGTCGGCCTGCTTGACCACCTGCTTGCGGTACAGATCGAAGTAGGGGTAATGCAGCAGCAGCGGGTAGTGCTCCGGCGGGGTGTGGTCGAAGTCCCAGACAGCGTGCTCGGTGTACTCCTCGGCCTGCGGGTGCACGCCCAGCACCTCGTCGTAGGGCACGGTCATGTGCTCGGCGGCGGTTCGCCAGCGAGCGATCTCGTCGATGTCGACGCCGAGCGCGTGCGCCTGGTCGGGGTGGCGTTCGCAGGCCGCCGCCGCCTCCCGCAGGTTGCGCTGGGCCATCAAGTTGGTGAACACGTTGTTGTCCGCGATCGCGCTGTACTCGTCCGGTCCGGTGACCCCGTCGATCCGGAAGCCGCCGTGTACGTCGTGGTGGCCCAGCGAGGCCCACAGCCGGGCGGTCTCCACCAGCAGCTCGACCCCGCAGGCGGCCTCGAACTCAGCATCGCCGGTAGCCGCGAGGTAGCGCGCGGTGGCGTCGGCGATGTCGGCGTTGATGTGGAACGCGGCAGTGCCGGCCGGCCAGTAGCCGGAGCACTCCTTGCCGCTGATCGTCCGCCAGGGGAACGCCGCACCCCGCTGGCCCAGCACCTGCGCCCGCTCGCGCGCGGTGTCCAGGATCGAGTGCCGCCAGCGCAAGGCGTCGCGGGCCGCCTCCGGCACGGTGTAGGTCAGCAGGGGCAGCACGAAGGTCTCGGTGTCCCAGAACGCATGCCCGTCGTAGCCCGGGCCGGTCAGCCCCTTGGCCGGGATTGCCCGGCTCTCTCCACGGGCCCCGGCCTGCAGCACGTGGAACAGCGCGAAACGCAGTGCCTGTTGCAGCTCAGCGTCTCCGTCGAGCTCGATGTCGGCGACGTTCCAGAAGTCGTCGAGGTAGGCACGTTGCTCGGCCAGCAGCCCCTGCCACCCGGTCTGCAGTGCTCCGGCCAGTGCCGCATCCACCTGGGCCCGCAGCGCCGGCGTGGAACGCTGGCTGGACCATCCGTAGGCGAGCAGCTTGGTCAACCGGAACCGCCCGCCTCTGGGCACGTCCGCGGCTGCGGTGAGCCGGGCCAGGTCACCTTCGGCGTGGATATCGGTGCGCAGGCTGTCCGGGACGTCGAGCTCGTGATCCATCCCGGCGGCCACCCGCAGCCCGGAGGCCCGGGTGTGGTGCGCGAGCACGGCCCGGTAACCGCTGGCGGCTGCGAAGTCCGCGATCAGCGGAGCCTCGAGCGCAGCCGCCAGACGTGGATCGCCGGTGCGTGCCTCGATGGGCTCGTTGGCCAGCAGATCGGACTGCAACACTATCTGCAACTGGCCATCCAGCGGCTCCACCTCGTAGCGGATCGCCGCGACGGCTCGCTGGGTGAAGGAGACCAGCCGCTCGGTGGTGATCCGCACCCGGCGTCCCGCCGGTGATTCCCACACGGTATGACGGCGCAACGTCCCCGAGCGGAAGTCCAGTACCCGGTCGTGCTGCACAGCCGTGCCGTAGCGCAGATCCAGCGGCTCGTCCGCCACCAACAGCCGAATGATCTTACCGTCGGTCACGTTGACGATGGTCTCGCTGGCCTCGGGGTAGCCGTAGGCGGTCTCCGCGTGCGGCAGGCGACGTTGTTCGTAGAAGCCGTTGAGGTAGGTGCCGGGCAGTACCCGCGGCTCGCCCTCCTCGAAGGTGCCGCGCAGCCCGAGGTGGCCGTTGGACAGCGCGAAAGTCGATTCGGTGCGCTCCAGAGCAGTGAGGTCGAGCCCGCACCAGCGCAGTTCCCAGGGAGAAATCTCGTAGCCGGGCTCAGTGGTCACTGGGCGTCCTCACAGCAGCTCTGGTCAAGGTTGGCGGCGAAATGGTCCATGCGGCCGACGCTACCGGTGGGCCAGGCACCCCCGCGGGGAGACTTCACGAGCGCGCGAGGGAAGTCGTTGGTGCGTAGCAGGGTACTGCCGCAATGTTGAGAACCTGCAGCACTTGAGTGTTCACTCCTTGTGCAGGTAGACCCGCCTCGCATGCACGCGAGCGTCTTTTCGGTGGATCGCCGAGCGCGGTGGCCCCCACCGGTATGCTCGTCCATGCCGACCCCGCAGGTCGCTGGCGCGTCCGGACCTGCCACCGGCCCGCGACCGGACCTCATTCGGGGCCGCGACACGCCGATCGCTGGCGTCTTGGCCGACCTACAGTGCACAATGTGCAGCGGTCTCCAAGTGATCACGAGGACGTTGGGGAAGACGCTCCTCGTCGATCAGCGGAGGTCACCAGATGAGCACCAGTGGGACGATTTACGTCCACTCGTCGCCGTCCGCGGTCTGTCCGCACGTTGAATGGGCGATCGCGGGTGTTGTCGCGGCCAGAGTGGACCTGCAATGGACCGCCCAGCAGGCGGCGCCTGGACAGTTGCGTGCCGAATGCGACTGGTCCGGACCTGCGGGCACCGCTGCGGCGGTGGTGGGCGCGCTGCGGGCTTGGCCAATGCTGCGCTTCGAGGTGACCGAGGAGCCTAGCCCCGGAGTGGACGGGGAGCGGTTTTGCTACGTGCCTGGGCTCGGGCTGTGGCGCGCCCGCACCAGCGCCAACGGTGACATCGTGGTCGGTGAGGATCAGTTACGTGCCCTGGCTGCCTCCGCACGCGGCCGGGAGGCTTTCGCCCACCAACTCGATCAACTGCTCGGGGCGGCGTGGGACGACGCGCTGGAGCCGTTCCGCCGGGCCGGGGACGGCGCTCCGGTGACCTGGCTGCACCGGGTCGGCTAGCTCGTGAGTGCCTAACAGTGTTCCCACCCCATGCGCCACTCACGAGGCAGGTTGTGGTGGTGGTGCTGCTGCTCGTCGCGGCCGGTGCCGGGGTGCTGCTGCGTGAGCTGCAGGGTGGTGCTGCGGTCCGGGCAAGCGGCCCGCCGGCCAGCCCCACCTCCGTGCTCGCCGCTGCGGACCAGCCTGGCCCGAAGTCCGTCTCGCTCGTCGCGGACGTCGCGGCCCACCCGCAGGCCGAGCAGGTGCGGACGCTGCTGCAGGACTATTTCCACGCGATCAACACGGGTGACTACGAGCTGTGGCGCAGCACCGTCACCGCCGACCAGGTCCGCGACACCGCGTGGGGTGCCTGGCACCAGCAGTACCGGTCCACTCTGGACGGCAACATCGTGGTACAGCGGCTGGAGCCTCGACCCGGCGGCGGGCTCGTCGCGCTGCTGTCATTCACCAGCGTGCAGGACCCCGCCGACGCGCCGCGCGACCTGCCGGTGCGATGCCTGCGCTGGCGGGTGTCCTACCCGCTGGTCAGCGAGGCAGGCGAGCTGCGAATCGGCCCGGCCGCGCCGACCGCGGCCCTGCATGCTGCCTGCTGAGGTTGGCAGCGGATTGGCGGGCGGCCAACCCCCGTTGACCGCCCTTCAAGAGCTACCAACCAGCTACAGGGGGATGTTGCCGTGGGCGCCGCGGCCGGCGGGTGCGGCGCCGAGGGCCTCGGCGAGCCGGCGCCGGGTCTGCGCCGGCTTGATCACGTCGTCCACCACGCCGATGGCGACCGCCCGGTCCACTCCCCCGGCGATGCGCTCGTGGTGCTCGGCGAGCTTGGCGTGCAATGCCTCCCGCTCCTCCTCCGGGGCCGCGGCCAGCGTCTTGCGGTGCAGGATGCCCACTGCCGCCTTGGCGCCCATCACCGCCACCTGGGCGTCCGGCCAGGCGAACACCTGGGTGGCGCCCAGCGCGCGGGAGTTCATGGCGATGTAGGCACCCCCGAACGCCTTACGGGTCACCAGCGTCACCCGGGGCACGATCGCCTCGGCGAAGGCATGCAGCAGCTTGGCGCCGCGGCGGACCACACCTTCCCACTCCTGGCCGACGCCGGGCAGGTAACCGGGCACGTCGACGACGACCAGCAGCGGCACCCCGAAAGCATCACACATCCGGACGAAACGGGCCGCCTTCTCCGCCGACGCCGAGTCCAGGCAGCCGCCGAGACGCAGCGGGTTGTTGGCGATCACCCCGACGGTCCGCCCGGCGAGCCGGCCCAGCCCCACCACGATGTTGGGCGCCCATTTGGGCTGCAACTCGGCGAACCCACCGGCCCGGTCCGGGTCGTCCGGGGCGGGGCCGTCCAGCACCGCGCGCACCAGGGGCCGGACGTCGTAGGCGCGCTGCAGTTCGGCGGGCAGGTAGTCGGCGAGGTCGACGTCCTCGCGGGCGGACTGCAGGTCGAACATCCCGGGCCGGGCGAACAGGCCGGCGAGGTAGCGGGCCTGCTGCAGCGCGTCCGGCTCGGACTTGGCCACGATGTGCACCACACCGGACTTCTTGCCGTGCGCGCTGGGCCCACCGAGGGCCTCCATGTCGATCTGCTCCCCGGTGACGCTGCGGACCACGTCCGGACCGGTGACGAACACCCGGCCCTCCGGAGCCATGATCACGATATCGGTGAGGGCGGGACCGTAGGCGGCGCCACCCGCCGCGGCGCCGAGCACCACGGAGATCTGCGGTACCCGCCCGGAAGCCCGGACCATCGCGGCGAACACCTGCCCCACCGCATCGAGGGCTTCCACCCCCTCGGCCAGCCGTGCCCCGCCGGAATGCCACAACCCGATCACCGGACAGCGTTCCCGGATCGCGGTGTCGATGGCCTCGACGATGTGCCGGCAGCCCTCGGAGCCCATCGCCCCGCCCATCTTGGTGGCGTCGGTGCAGTAGGCGATCACCTTGGTGCCGCCGATGCGGCCGCGAGCGGTGAGGACCCCGCTGGCGTCGCGGGGTCGCAGCGGAGCCATCGCGTCCGGGTCGAACAGCAGCGTGAGGCGCAGCTCGGGATCTCGGGGATCGGGCGCCTCGGTATCGAAGGAATCGGCGGACTGGACGTCGCTGCGAGGGCGATCGGCCAGAGTGGTCATTATGGTCTCCTCGGGTCAGGGAGCGGGATGCCTTACCTGCAGCCGGTCAGGCCGAGGTGAAGGCGAGCGCGACGTTGTGCCCGCCGAATCCGAACGAGTCATTGACAGCGGCATGCAGCGTCACCTCGCGGGCGGATCCGGTCACCACGTCGAGTTGCACGCCAGGATCGAGGTCCTCCAGGTTCAGCGTGGGGGGCACCACGCCGTCCCGGATCGCCAGCAGGCAGGCCAGCCCCTCCACCGCGCCGGCCGCACCGAGCAGGTGGCCCAGCGCCCCCTTGGGTGCGGTGACCACCGCATGTTCGCCGATGGAGCTGCGGATGGCGGCCGCCTCGGCGACGTCGCCGACCGGGGTGGCGGTGGCGTGAGCGTTGACGTGTCCCACGTCGGCCTTGTCCAGCCCGGCGGTGCGCAGTGCGGCAGTGATCGCCCGGCCGGCCCCGATGCCCTCCGGCTCGGGCGCGGTGATGTGGTGAGAATCCGAACTGGTGCCCACCCCGGCGAGCTTGCCGTGCACCACGGCACTGCGGGCCGCGGCGAACTCCGCGCGCTCGAGCACCATCATCCCGGCCCCCTCGCCGAGGACGAACCCGTCCCGCGCGATGTCGAACGGGCGGGAGGCCCGTTCCGGCTCGTCGTTGCGGGTGCTCATGGCCCGCATCTGGGCGAACCCGGCCAGCGTGATCGGGACGATGCACGCCTCGGCCCCGCCGGCCACCGCGATGTCAACCTCACCGGCGCGCAGCATCCGCCAGGCGATCGCCAGCGCTTCGGCGCCGGAGGCGCAGGCGGCAACCGGGGCATGCACCCCGCCGCGGGCTCCGAGGTCGAGACCGACGTGCGCGGCGGGCCCGTTGGGCATGAGCATCGGGATGGTCAGCGGGGAGACCTTGCGCAGTCCCTGGCTCTCCAGCAGGTCGTCCTGCCCGAGCAGGGTCAGCGCGCCGCCGATGCCGGTGCCGATCACCACGGCGAGCCGTTCCGGCTCGACCTCCGGAGCACCGGCATGCTGCCAGGCTTCCCGGGCGGCGACTATCGCGACCTGTTCTACCCGATCCCAGCGGCGGGCCTCGACCCGCTTGAGGCAGTCCACCGGTTCCACGGCGAGCCGCGCGGCGATCCGCACCGGCAGGTCGTAGCGGTCCACCCATTCCTCGGTGATGGTGGTGACCCCGCTCTTGCCGGAGCGCAGGGCGTCCCAGGTGGAGCAGACATCCCCGCCGAGCGGGGTGGTCGCGCCAAATCCGGTGATGACGACGTCTGTCATGCGGTCTTGGCGACGTAGTCCACCGCGTCACCGACGGTCTTGAGGTTGGCCAGTTCCTCGTCGGGCACCTTGACGCCGAAGCGGTCCTCCACCTGGACCGCGATCTCCACCATCGACAGCGAGTCGATGTCCAGGTCGTCCACAAAGGACTTATCCGGGGTGATCTCGCTGGTCTCGACGCCCGCTACCTCGTTCACGATCTCGGCGAGGCCACCGAGGATCTCCTCGTTCGTCACTGACATGTTCCTTTCTTTCGGTCGTTGTTCATGGCAGGACCAGCTTCATGGCAGGACCAGCTTCATGGCAGGACCACCGCCTGTCCCGCGTAGGACAGCCCGGCTCCGAAACCGATCAGCAGCGCCACGTCACCGGAGCCGACCCGGCCGTCGGCTCGCATGTGGTCCAGCGCGAGCGGTATCGACGCCGAGGACGTGTTGCCCGAGTACACGATGTCGTCGGCCACCACCATGTCCGCGCGCGCCCCGGCGGCCCGGATCCGTTTGGCGATGGCCTCGACGATCCGCAGGTTCGCCTGGTGCGGCACCAGAACGTCCACGTCGGCGGGGGTGAGCCCGGCCAGCTCGAGGGCCCGCAGCGCAACCGGTGCGATCTGCGTGGTGGCCCAGCGGAACACCGCCTGGCCCTCCTGGCGGATGAAGGAGTTGCGCCCGGCCACCACGATCGTGTCCACCAGATCCCCGGCGGTGCCCGCCGCGATTGGCCCGATGCCGGGCGGCACGTCCGGCCCGATCGCGCCGACCACCGCCGCACCCGCGCCGTCGGCGAAGATGATGCAGGTGGAGCGGTCCATCGGGTCCACCCAGTCGGACAGCTTCTCCGCGCCGATCACCAGCACGTGCCGCGCCGAGCCGGACCGGATCATGTCGGCGGCGGTGCCCAACCCGTAGCAGAACCCGGCGCACGCGGCGTTGATGTCGAACGCGGGAGCGGCGTGCACCCCGATGCGGTCCGCGGTCTGTCCGGCCGCGTTCGGGATGAACGAGGGCATCGTGCAGGTCGCGACCAGCACGGCGTCGATGTCGGCGGGGGCCAGCCCGGCGTCGGCGACCGCCTTGGCGCCCGCGTCGACTGCCAGGTCCACCAGCGACTCATCGGGGCGGGCGAAGCGCCGCTGCACGATGCCCACCCGGTCGCGGATCCATTCGTCGCTGGTCTGCACCCCGCGGGCGGCGATGTCGGTGTTGGTGACGATCTGCTCGGGCTGGCTGGAGCCCAGGCCGAGGATGCGGGCCCCGGGGGCGGGGGTGAGCTGCTGCAAGCACGGGCTCATGCCCGGCTCCCGGAATGGTCGGCGACCAGCCCAGCCACCGCGTCGAGGTCGGCGGGCTCCTTCAGCGCGAGCGTGATGGTGCCCTTCAGGTCACGCTTGACCAGCCCGGACAGCGTGCCCGCCGGAGGGAGCTCGACGGTGGCGGTGACCCCCAGGGCGCCCAGCCTCGCCATGCAGGCATCCCAGCGAACCGGCCTGGTCACCTGGGCGACCAGCCGGCGCAGCAGCTCGGCGCCCTCGGTCACCACCTCGCCATCGGCGTTGGACAGCAGCGGGCGCACCGGCTCCTTGGCGGTGAGCTGCGCGGCATGGCGGGCCAGCTCCTGCTCGGCGGGGGCCATGAACCGGGTGTGGAACGCGCCGGCGACCGGCAGCGCCGCCACCCGCGCCCGGTCGGGCCTGCGCTCGGCCAGCTCGGCCAACGCGTCGCGGCGGCCAGCGGCCACGATCTGACCAGCCCCGTTGCAATTGGCCGGCTCCAGTCCCAGTGTGGCCAGCACGGCCAGCACCTCGTCGGGGTCACCCCCGAGCACAGCGGACATGCCGGTGGGCTGCAGCGCGCAGGCGGCTGCCATCGCCTGGCCGCGGACCGCCGCCAGCCCGAGCGCCTCGTCGGCGGTGAGCACGCCGGCCACCGCCGCCGCGGCCAGCTCGCCGACCGAGTGCCCGGCGATCGGGGCCTCGGCCGGCAGGTCCAGCGTGCGGGTCAGCTCCTCGGCGGCCAGCAGGGACAGCGCCACCACCAGCGGCTGGGTCACCGCGGTGTCCTTGATCTCCTCGGCGTCGGCGGTGGTGCCGAGGCGGCGCAGATCCAGTCCGGTGATCTCGGACCACACCGCAACCCGGTCTTCGGCACCGTCCAGGGCGAGCCAGGGCTCGAGCATGCCGGGGGACTGGGCACCTTGTCCGGGGGCGAGTAGCGCGATCACTTGTCCACTGAACACCCTTAGCGGTGCCGGCGGTGATGCTGCCCGGCACGAAGTCCGTCGCCGCAGTCTTGTGGAGTCTCTACAAGAGTCGAACTTCATCGGCCCCGTCTGGGCGGTACCGGTTGGCTCACGTTGTCAGTTGTGGCACCCTGGGCACCCGCGCGACGCACCGGCCACGGACGGCGCTATGACCAGCACCGCGTATGACAATCACCACAGTCCGCGGGACCGGGCCAGCCGCCCCACCGCGAGACCCACCCGCAGCACCAGGGCATCCCGCGGATTGCCCGGCGCCCGCCCGGTGATGTCGGTGATCCGCCGCAGCCGGTAGCGGACCGTGTTGGGGTGCACGAACAGCCGCCGGGCACAGCTCTCCAGCACCCCGCCCGCGTCGAAGAAGGCGTCCAGCGTCTCTTCCAGCCCGCCGCCAGCCGCCGACAGCGGCCGCATCACCTGGTCGACCAGCAGCCGTTCCGCCTCCGGGTCCCCGGCCAGCGCGCGCTCCGGCAGCAGCTCAGCGGAGGGCACCGGGCGGGGAGCGGCCGGCCAGGCCGCGACGGCACGCAGCCCGGACAGCGCGTCGGTGGCGCTGCGGTGTGCCTCGGCCAGCGAAGGGACCGTGGGTCCGGCCACCACCGGACCCTCGCCGAACGCGACGAGCATCCGGTCCGGGTCCTCGGGCAGTCCGGAGCGGCCGCTGACCACCAGCACCAGTCGGGACCCCTGCACCCCCAGCAGCATCCCGCGACCGGTGCGCATGGCGATGCCGCGGATGTCGGAGAGCAGCCCAGGTGGCTCGTCCGGGGGCGGGTTGCCGACCAGCACGGTCGCCGGTGCTGCCGGGTCCAGGCCCAGCGCCGCGGCCCGGGAGAGCAGGAACTCCTCGCCGTCCCCGCGCACGATGCCATCCACCACCAGCGCCTCGAGCCGGGCGTCCCAGGCGCCGCGGGCCTCGGCGGCGCCGGCGTAGGTGCTGGCGGCGGCGAAGGCCACCTCCCGGCCGTAGCGCAACGAAGCTTCGGTGAGCACGGCCCGCTCGGTGTCGTCGGCGGCCAGCTCGGGCAGTTGCTGCTCGAACACCAGGGTGGCGACCCGGACCAGCTCGACGGTCTGGCGCAAGCTGACCCAGCGGGCCAGGTCCCGCGGGGCGGTACGGAACGCCTCCACGGTGAGCTTGATCGAGTGCTGCGGGTCCCGGAGCCATTCGACGAAGTTGGCCACGCTGGTCTGGGTGACCAGCAGCACCCCGGCCCGCTGGTCGGCAGGCAGTCGCAGGAACCAGGGGTAACGGCGCTCCATCTCAACCACGCTGGCGGTGGCCAGCCCGCCGGAGGCCCTTTCCAGCCTGCGCAGCGTGCTGCTCGGCAGCGGATGGGTGCCGGTCTGGCTGGTCATGATTGCCAGCATGGCATGACGAACCCGGTGGTAGGCGGGGGAATGGCCGGCGCCTGATACTGGTTGACGCCGGTGCGGCCCCGGTCGGTACCGGAGCCTGACGAAGGGATGACGGTGAGCTCGCCGCAGAAGCTGGTACCCGAGGTGGACGTGCGCCGCTCGCAGGATCGGATGTATACCGGGATCGGGTGGCTGGCATCCCGGCACAGCTTCTCCTTCGGCCGCCACTACGACCCGCGCAACACCCATTTCGGGCTGCTGCTGGTGAGCAACGACGATGTGGTGCAGCCCGGGATGGGGTTCGAAACCCACCCGCACCGCGATATGGAGATCGTGACCTGGGTGCTGGACGGGTCCCTGGTGCACCAGGACTCCGAGGGCAACTCCGGGCTGATCTACCCCGGCCTGGCCCAGCGGATGAGTGCCGGCACCGGCATCCTGCACTCGGAGAAGAACGACTCCTGGCGCCTCGACGGCGGCGAGCACCACGATCGAGACGTGCATTTCGTGCAGATGTGGGTGCCCCCGGACACCCGGGCGATCGAGCCTGGCTACGAGCAACTGGACATCAGCGCCGAGCTGGGGCCGGTCGACGCGGGTTCGGGTGAGCTGGTGGTGGTGGCGTCGGGGATGGCGGCGCACCGCGACCGCCGGGCGATCTCGATCCGCCAGCAGCATGCCGCGCTGTACGCCGCGCGGCTGCAACCGGGCGCAGGTGTGGACCTGCCGGCGGCCCCCTTCGTGCACCTGTTCGTCGCCCGCGGCTCGGCGGTGCTGGAGGGCACCGGCCCGCTCGACACCGGCGACGCCGCCCGCATCACCCTCTCCGACGGCCCCCGCGTCACCGCCGGACCTGCAGGTGCCGAGATCCTGGTCTGGGAGATGGCCGCGCGGCTGGCCTAGCTACCAGTGATCCTGGAGTGCTGATCACGGCGTGGGTGGACACAAGCATCCGCTCCAATGTGCTGGCAGCGCTCATGAGCGCAGAACCCCTCAAGCCACCCCCGGATCGGAGGTCTGCGGGCCAGCGGCTTGGGGGTCGTCGATGCGGTAGCGGCGGGCCGCCTCGGCCACCACGGACCGCTCGACTTCACCACGGCGGGCCAGTGCGGCCAGCGCGCCAACGGTGATCGACTCGGCGTCGACGAGGAAGTGCCGCCGGGCAGCCGGGCGGGTGTCGGAGAACCCGAAGCCGTCGGTGCCGAGGGTGAGCATGTCGGTGGGCACCCACGGGCGGATGAGATCGGGCACCGCACGCATCCAGTCCGAGACCGCGACCAGCGGTCCCGGCGCATCCCGCAGCGTCCGGGTCACGTACGGCACCCGCGGCTCGGCGTCGGGGTGCAGCAGGTTGTGCCGCTCGACCTCGACGGCCTCGCGGCGCAGCTCGGTCCAGGAGGTGGCCGACCACACATCGGCCTGCACGTCCCACTCAGCCGCCAGCAGCTCCTGGGCGCGCAGCGCCCACGGCAGCGCGACCCCGGAGGCGGCCAGTTGCACCCGCGGCCCTTCGGTGCCCGGGGTCGGGGCGTAGCGGTACAGGCCGCGCAGCAGGGCCTCGACGTCGAGACCCGCGGGCTCCGGGGGCTGGCGGTAGGGCTCGTTGTAGACGGTGAGGTAGTAGAAGACGTTCGGGTCGGAGCCTGCCCCTCCAGAACCAGAATCCTCGCCGTACATCCGGCGCAGCCCGTCGCGGACGATATGGGCGATCTCGTAGCCGAAGGCGGGGTCGTAGGCCACCACGGCGGGGTTGGCCGCGGCGAGCAGGTGCGAGTGCCCGTCGTTGTGCTGCAAGCCCTCGCCGACCAGCGTGGTGCGTCCGGCGGTGGCACCGAGCAGGAACCCGCGGGCCATCTGGTCACCCGCCGCCCACAGGCCATCGCCGGTGCGCTGAAAGCCGAACATCGAGTAAAAGATGTAGACCGGGATCAGCGGCTCGTTGTGCGTGGCGTAGGAGGTGCCTGCCGCGGTGAACGACGCGGTGGAGCCGGCCTCGTTGATGCCCTCGTGCAGGATCTGACCCTGCTCGCTCTCCCGGTAGGCCAGCATCAGGTCGGCGTCCACCGAGGTGTAAAGCTGCCCGTGCGGGTTGTAGATCTTCTGCGTGGGGAACATCGAGTCCATGCCGAAGGTGCGCGCCTCGTCCGGGATGATCGGCACGAAACGCGGCCCGAGCTCCGAGTCCTTGATCAGCTCGCGGAGCTGGCGGACGAACGCCATCGTGGTGGCGACCTCCTGCTTGCCCGACCCGCGGCGGAGCACCTCGTAGGGCTGCTCGCCGGGCAGCACCAGGGTCTTGAACTTGGTGCGCCGCTCGGGCAGGAACCCGCCGAGCACCCGGCGCCGCTCGCACAGGTACTGGATCTCGGGGGCGTCCATCCCCGGGTGGTAGTACGGCGGCAGCTTCGGGTCCCGCTCCAGCTCCGCGTCGCTGATCGGGATGCGCTGGGCGTCGCGGAACAGCTTGAGGTCCTCCAGGGTGAGCTTCTTCATCTGATGGGTGGCGTTGCGGGCCTCGAAGTGCGGGCCCAGTCCGTAGCCCTTGATGGTCTTGGCCAGGATCACCGTGGGCTGGCCGTGGTGCTCGGTGGCGGCCTTGTACGCGGCGTGGACCTTGCGGTAGTCGTGGCCGCCGCGCTTGAGGTTCCAGATGTCGGCGTCGGAGAGGTGCTTGACCAGTTCCTTGGTGCGCGGGTCACGGCCGAAGAAGTGCTCCCGGACGTAGCCGCCGTCGTTGGCCTTGTAGGTCTGGTAGTCGCCGTCCGGGGTGGTGTTCATCAGGTTGACCAGGGCGCCTTGGCGGTCGGCGTGCAGCAGCGCGTCCCACTCCCGGCCCCAGATCACCTTGATGACGTTCCAGCCGGCGCCGCGGAAGAACGCCTCCAACTCCTGGATGATCTTGCCGTTGCCCCGGACCGGGCCGTCGAGGCGCTGCAGGTTGCAGTTCACCACGAAGGTGAGGTTGTCCAGGCCATCCTGCGCCGCCACCTGGATCTCCCCGCGGGACTCCGGCTCGTCCATCTCACCGTCGCCGAGGAAGGCCCACACGTGCTGGTCGGAGGTGTCCTTGAGGCCCCGGTCGCGCAGGTAGCGGTTGAGCCGCGCCTGGAAGATCGCGTTGATCGCGCCCAGCCCCATCGAGACGGTGGGGAACTCCCAGAAGTCCGGCATCAGCCGCGGGTGCGGGTAGGAGGGCAGCCCGCCGCCGGGGCCGGCGTGGGAGAGCTCCTGGCGGAACCCGTCAAGCTGGTCGGCGGACAGCCGGCCCTCCAGGAAGGCGCGGGCGTAGATGCCGGGGGAGGCGTGACCCTGGATGAAAATGTGGTCCCCGCCACCGGGATGGTCCTTGCCGCGGAAGAAGTGGTTGAAGCCGACTTCGTAGAGCGCGGCCGACGAGGCGTAGGTGGAGATGTGCCCGCCGACGCCGACGCCGGGACGTTGCGCACGGTGCACCATCACCGCCGCGTTCCACCGGATCCAGGCGCGGTAGCGGCGCTCGGTCTCCTCGTCGCCCGGGAACCACGGCTCGTTCTCGGTGGGAATGGTGTTGACGTAGTCGGTGCTGGTCAGCGACGGCACCCCGACGCCGGTCTCGCGGGCGCGCTCCAGCAACCGCAGCATGAGGTAGCGGGCCCGCTGCTTGCCGCCGGACAGCACCGCGGAGTCGAAGGACTCCAGCCACTCCGCGGTCTCCTCCGGATCGATGTCGGGTAGATGCGCGGCCATCCCGTCGCGGATGACCCGGACGCGGGCTGGCGTCCGGTCGTGGTACGTGGCCAAGGGGTCTCCTCGCCTCGATCTGGTTGCTGGTTGGCGGGCACTGCAGGTGCCCAGCCCGCGGGGTCGCGCCGGCCGGTCCCTGGTGACCATCGTGCTCCATGCTCCGCGCCCGGGCGCTCGGTGTCACCTGCCCGCAGGTAAGCCGTCGGCGCACGGCCAGCCCGGCGTGTCCCGCCGCTGGCTGTTGCGCTATGGGCGGACCGCAGTGTTCGCTTGGACGCCATCAGGTAGTAGATCGCCCGACGACCCACCTTGCCGGGCTCGACGTTGTGGAGGGGTGAAACCGTGGTCGCCGCTGCGGCGGGAGACACCGGCAGGCTCGGTGTCGCTGAGAAGCTCGGGATCCAATCGGACATGGTCGTGCAGGAGATTGGCTGGGACAGCGACGTCGACGACGACGTGCGTGCCGCGATCGAGGAGGTGACCGGCGCCGACCTGCTCGACGAGGACTCCGACGAGATCGTCGACGTCGTGCTGCTGTGGTGGCGCGACCAGGACGGTGATCTCGTCGATGCTTTGATGGACGCCCGGGCTCCGCTGGCCGACAGCGGCGTGATCTGGGTCTTCACCCCGAAGACCGGCCGCGACGGGCACGTAGCGCCCTCGGACATCGCCGAGGCCGCCCCCACTGCGGGCCTGGCCCAGACCTCCAACATCAGCGTGAGCGACGACTGGGCGGCCACCCGGCTGGCATCGCCGAAGACGGCCAAGTCCAAGCGCTGACTACGGGTAGCGCTGATCCCTTGGTCGACGCGGTGGCCGCTCGACGCGGTGCCCGGTCGGCCCGCTGACCGCTTGACCCGCTGACCGCCGGCGTCGGGGCCGGATACGCTCGGGTTGGGGGCGCACCGGCCGGTGCGCGCCGCCTACCTAGTCGAGGGAGAGAGCTGACACATGGCGCTCGAGGTGGGAAACCAGGCCCCGGACTTCACGTTGAAGGACCAGAACAACGAGCTGCACACGCTCTCGGAGCACCGTGGGGCCAGGAGCGTGCTGCTGGTCTTCTACCCGCTGGCCTTCAGCGGGATCTGCACCGGGGAGCTGGATCAGCTCCGCGACGACCTGGACGCGTTCCAGAATGCCGGCGTGCAGGTGCTGGCGGTCTCGGTGGACTCGGTGTATGCGCTCAAGGCATGGTCGCAGCAGCAGGGCTACGACTTCCCGTTGCTGGCCGACTTCTGGCCGCACGGCAAGGTCGCCCAGGACTACGGCGTGTTCAACGACAAGGCCGGCTACGCCAACCGGGGTACCTTCCTGGTGGATACTGACGGCGTGATCCGCTTCGCCGAGATGAACCAGCCCGGCGAGCCGCGGGACCAGACGGTCTGGAAGCAGGCCCTGGCAGCACTGCCAGCCTGACCACGCGCCGCGCGGCCTGGATTTCCGCGCGGCGCCGGGGCGCATAGCTCAGCGGGAGAGCACTCGCCTTACAAGCGAGGGGTCGCAGGTTCAAATCCTGCTGCGCCCACCACCTCTGGTCGGGGAAAGCCCGCAGGGGGTGGGAGCTGCCCGCCTTGTCATGTCCTGTACGCGGGTCGCGACCCTCTGCCTGGGCGTCGGCACTGCGATCCGGAGCACGCGGGGCGCTGTCATGGTCGAGCGAATCGGCGGTGGGCTTCCGCGGGTGGCCGACGTCGTGGATGGCGGCCGGGGGAGTTGCGGTCGCCAAGCCCCGCCGGGCGCCGGACGGGGGGAGGACCGATACTGTCAGGGTCAGCTTCTAACGTGGTCCACCATGCAGACCTCCACGACCTCTCAGATCGACTGGAACGCCCAGCTCGTCGAGCAGTTGGACTTCCACTGGCGCCACCATCTGCGCCCACGCCTGAACGGGCTGACCGACGACGAGTACCGCTGGGAACCCGTGTCCGGTGCCTGGAACGTGCGCCCCCGCGGTACCAGCACCGCGCCCATCGCCGCCGGCAGCGGCGACTTCACGATCGACTTCGCCATACCCGAACCCGACCCGCCGCCATTGACGACCATCGCCTGGCGCCTCGGGCACCTCGTCGTCGGCGTGTTCGGCGCTCGGGTCGCCAGTCACTTCGGTGGCCCGCCGTGCGACTACGCGACCCACGACTACCCCGGCGACGCCGCGGGCGCGCTCGCCCAACTCGACGAGACCTACGCCGCGTGGACGGCCGGCGTGCGCCAGTTGGGCCTCGACGGGCTGGCCCGGGCGTGCGGCCCGGCCGAGGGGCCCTGGGCGGCCGCACCGATGGCCGAGCTTGTCCTGCACATCAACCGCGAGGTGCTGCACCACGGTGCGGAGATTGCGCTGCTGCGCGACCTCTACCGTTGGCGATACAGCCACGGCCAGTAAGAGAGCCGCACGGCGCGCACCGTCCCCGGTCCGTGCCCTGCCCCCGGGTCGTTCTGCTGCGAGATGATCGGGTTATGAGCTCTGACACCGTGGTTCCCGACCCGACCGCGCTCTACAGGGTCCGTGACGGGGTGATGCACCGGATGTGTTGATCGCCGCGGTGGCGGAGTTCGATTTGTTCTCCTGGCTGGCCCGCCGCGAGCCGGTGACAGCGGAGCAGGTGTGCGCCGAGTTGGGCATGGCCTCGCGACCCGCCGACGTGCTCCTTACCTATTGTGCAGCGCTCGGACTGGTCGATCGCGATCTGCGCCGCGGCGACGAGGTGACGACAACGGCGCTGGCTCGCATCCATCTGGTCGAGGGATCCGCATTCGATCTGCGTGCCTACTACGCCTCGCTGAGTGAGCGCCCGACTTGCCGTGAGCTTGCCGAGGTCCTGCGCACCGGGATTCCCGCGGCGTGGGCCAGCGCTGCTGCTGGCCCCGGAGCGACATCCGGGGGTGACGCCACCCCACCACAGGATTGGTCTGGGCGGTTGGATCAGGTCGATTTCGCTCAGCGCATCACCGCCGCCACGGACGCCCGCGGCGCCTTCCTCGCTCCGGCGCTGGCCGTTGTCCTCGACGACCTGCCGGCCCGGCGGGTGCTCGATGTGGGCGGTAGTTCGGGAATTTACGCCTGTGCCTTGCTCGGCCGGCGACCTGATAGTCAGGTGGCGGTGTTCGAACGTGCGCCGGTCGATGCGGCAGCGCGGACCCTGCTCGCTGCCCGGGACTACCACGAGCGGTGCCAGGTCGTCACCGGCGACATGTTCACCGAAGCGCTGCCGGCCGGCTATGACCTGCACTTGTACTCCCACGTGCTGCACGACTGGGACACCGCTCAAGTTGCGGCGTTGCTGGCCGCCTCCTACGTCGCGTTGCCACCGGGAGGATGGTTGATCGATCACGACACCCATATCGACGCCGATAAGCGTGGCTGCTCCCGGTGGCCGAGTACTCGGTGCTGCTGATGCATTCCACGCCGGGCAAGTGCTACTCGGTCGGCGAACTCACCGAGCTAGCCCAGCAGGCCGGTTTCGTAACCGGCGCGTTCCGTGCAATACAGCATTCACCAGCTGGCGTCTGCGCAACGCATGCGCCTCCAGCAACTGATCATCATCAGTCCGCATCACATCATCTTTGCTCAAAGTCCCGGTGTACCACGAACCGTACTGCCCGATCGCGCTCCCTTTGCGCTGCCAGCTGCGTCAACGGCCCCTTACATAGCCCACGCGGGCGTCGCGGATGGTGGCACGGGTGTTCTATTCCTGGTTCGTCGGCGACCTCGCCCGGGTATCTGGCCTCGTACCTCACCCGCAGACCGGGCGACAGGACAGTCAGGCGAGCGACCGGTCGACGTACCGGAAAGGACGCCGTGGACTCCCTCAGCCTGCCCTTGCTGTCGCTGATCTTTCTCGGCTGTGCGGCGGTCATCTGGATCGCCGGTGTGCAGTTGTCGAACACCACCGACGTACTCGACGACCGGCTGCATCTGGGTTCCGCGCTCGGCGGGATCGTCCTGCTCGCGATCGCCACCAACCTGCCCGAGCTCGCCATCACAGTGGCGGCTGCCCTGTCGGGCAACATCGGGGTGGCCATCGGGAACATCCTCGGCGGGATCGCGATCCAGACGGTGGTGCTGGTCGCCCTCGACGCGTTCGGCGTGCGGGTGCCCCGCCCGCTCACCTACCAGGCGGCGAGTCTGACCCTGGTGCTGGAGGCCGGCTTGGTCATCGCCGTGCTCACGGTGGCGGTGATGGGATCCCAGCTACCCGCCCACCTGTACGGCCTGCGCCTCACGCCCGCGTCGGTGCTCATCAGTGCGCTGTGGCTGGTCGGGGTGTTGCTGCTGAACAGGGCCAGCGGCCGCTTGCCCTGGCAGGAGGCGGGGGAGGCGCCGGACAACCAGCGCCCGTCGAAGGGACACGCCAAGACGCAGAAGAACGCCCTCGCCACCGGCAAGCGCGTCTCCACCGGCCGCGTCAGCACGGTCTTCGCCGTCGCTGCGGCCGCCACCCTGGTCGCCGGCTACCTGCTCGAACGCAGCGGCGACGCCATTGCCGGACACATCCATCTGACCGGAGTCCTGTTCGGCGCCACTGTGCTCGCCGCCGCTACCTCCCTGCCGGAACTGTCCACCGGCCTCACCAGCGTTCGGCTCGGCGACTACCAGTTGGCGATGAGCGACATCTTCGGCGGCAACGCTTTCCTGCCCGTGCTGTTCATCTTCGCCGACCTGCTGTCCGGCAAGGCCACGCTCCCCCAGGCGCAGCACACCGACATCTACCTGACCGGCCTCGGCATCCTGTTGACTACTGTCTACCTCGCCGGCCTGCTCTTCCGGCCTCGCCACACCATCGCGCGGGTGGGTGTTGACTCCCTCGCCGTCCTGGTGCTCTACGCCGTGGGCATCGCCGGACTGATCGCCATCTCCACCCAGTGACACCACTGCTGCGGACTCGCCCACCTCAATCCAGGCAGGCGCCCCAGGTCGCCGTCGCCGCCTGTCCCGGTTCCAGGCGGATCACCCCGGTGCCGCTGGCGAATGCGTTGGGCGGGCAGGTCATCGGCTCGCAGCCCAATCCCCGACGGCGACGCTGCGGCGCGAGCGGGTCAGCGGTGAAGATCTCGATGAGGGGATAGGCCTCGTCGACCCACAGTTGGGCGGTGGCGCCGTCCGGGCCGGTCAGCCGGGCCCGCGCCCGCCCGTCGGTGTCCCAGGTCAGGTGGGTGAACGCCGAGTCGACGCTCAAGGTACCCAGCCGCAGTCCGGTCCGGAAGTCGAACGGTGTTCCCGCTACCGGCTCCTGACCGACCGGTAGCTGGCGCTGCGCGTCAGTGATGATCCGGGTGCCGGCCGGCAGGGTCAGGGTGCAGTCGTCGATCAGTCCCGGGCCAGGCGACAGGTAGGGATGCTGCCCGCAGCCGTACGGGCAGGCCGCCGGGCCGACGTTGGTAGCCGTCGTGGTGACCGCCAGACCGGCCCCGGTGAGCCGGTAGTCGATCTGGACGTCGAGGGTGAACGGGTACCCCTGCATGGGGTACAGCCTGATTGCCATCACGACGTGTTCCGCAGTCAGCTCGGCAGGGCGCCAGCTCCGCCAGCGGAGCAATCCGTGAATGGCATTGCCGGTGGCCGGCTCGGTCAATGCCAGCTGATGAGACACGCCGTCGAAGCGGTAGCGGCCGGAATCCAGCCGGTTGGGCCAGGGCATCAGGGGAGCGCCGTGCGCGCCGTCGGCCATCGCGTCGAGCGGGTAAGGGTGCAGCACCGGACGGTCGCCGACCGCGTACTCCCGGATCCCACCCCCCACCTCGACGATCGTCGCGCGGTGCGCCCCGCAGGCAATCTCGTACTGCCTACCGGAGGGCGGCACGCTCATGCTCGACCTCCTCGGCCGGGGCGGTGGTCCATCCCAGCGCCCACGATTCGGTGAGGGGTCGCTCGCCGGCCGCCTCGACGAAAGAGCGCAACGCGACGACCAGACCGCGCCGATGCTCGGCGGGCATCCGCGCCACCACCTTCTCGATCGCCTTTCTCCGGGAGCTCATCAGCTCCTCGACCAGTCGCTGCCCCGCACCGGTCAGCCCGAGAACCAGGTTGCGGCGATCATCGGGATTGTCCCGGCGATCCAGCAGGCCAGCGGTGACCAGCCGGTCGCAGGCCCGCGTGGCGTTGGACGGGTGCACGCCCAAACCATCCGCGACGGCAGCGAGATTCAATGGCCCGCTGCTGGCCACCATCACCAGCACCCGCAGCTGCGGCAGCGTCACCGGTCCTCGATGGCAGCCACCGACCTGGCGGTGATGGCCACCAGGACCCGGGTGGCCAGCATCATGGCCGCCACCTCCTCCGCGGACGGCGCCGGCTCCGCGCGCGGTGCCTGCTCCGCGGGGCCTGCCAGCCCGGGCCCGGCCTGCTCGGAGTCAGTCATCTGCCCAGCATGGGGGACAGAGTGCGCCTTCGCAAACATTGCGAAGGCGCCAGAAAGATGTACAATCGCAACGATTGCACAGGCGCATAGGCTGGCTGCCCTGCCGTCCGACGGAACGCCGGGCCAGCCGAAACCGGATCACCCACCCAGGGAGTCCAGCCGTGACGAGTAGCGTTGTTGAGATCTTGACGGTGACAATGGACAGCCGCGCGGGCCGAGCGCTGGTCGTCCAGGTGGGTGGGGAGCTCGACATGGTCACCACCCCCTGGCTGCAGCAGATCCTGGACGAGCGACTGGGCACCTCGCCGCCGCGCCGGCTCGTCCTGGACCTGACCGGCGTGACCTTCCTCGGCTGCCCCGGCCTCACCCTGCTCATCCGGCTGCAGCAGCAGTCCTGCGCCGGCGGCATCCAGCTCGCCCTGGTGGGAACTGGTAGCCCCGCTGTGCAGCTGCCGCTGCGGCTCACTGGGCTGCTTCCCCAGTTCGACATCCACGACAGCGTTCCGCATGCGCTGAACGATCGCCCTGACCCCCAGCAGCCGACGACCCCTGCCCAGGGAACCCCGGCCGGGTTCGAGCTGGCTCGCGCCGTGGCCGACGCGGTCCTCTAGACCGCCTGCCTGCTGGAGGCGCCGGAGAGCGCCACACTCCACGTGCGGCTGCGGTTCCTGCAGCTCTAGCACCGGTCGGTGGAGGCCTCGCCGAACACCTGAGCGTCAAAAAGACCCTGGTCGCCCTCGACGGTCTCGCCGCCGGTGACGATCAGACCGACGACCTGCTCCGGCATCTGCAGCGGGATGTCGATCAGCATGACCGGCTACGGGACCGGATGCAGGGGCAGGCCCCGGACATGGTCCACCTGCACAACAAGGTGCTCTCGCCGACCCTGGGTGGCGAGGAGTTCCTGGCTCCGTTCCGTGCCGCGGCCCGCGGCGAGCTCGAGCCGTTCATCCTGGTGATCGAGGGTTCCATTCCGAACGAGAACATCAACGGCGACGGGTACTGGACCTCATTCGGGAACGATCCGCAGACCGGCGGTCCGCTGACCCTGAACTGGGGGTCGACCACCTCGCACCCAAGGCGTGGGCCGTGGTGGCCGTGGGGACCTGCGCCACCTACGGCGGGATCCACGCGATGGCCGGCAACCCGACCGGCTGCATGGGGTTGGCTGACTACTGGGCTGGGGTTTCAAGTCCAGGGGCGCGCTGCCGATCGTCAACATCCCGGGCTGCCCGGTGCAGCCGGAAAACTTCATGGAGACGCTGAGCTGGGTGCTCTACCACGGCGCCGGGTCGGCGCCCCCGCCGCCACTGGACGAGCTGCTGCGGCCGCAGTGGCTGTTCGGCAAGACCGTGCACGAGGGATGCGACCGGGCCGGATACTACGAGCAGGGTGACTTCGCCAAGGACTACAACTCGCCGAAGTGCCAGGTCAAGGTCGGCTGCTGGGGGCCGGTGGTGAACTGCAATGTCCCCAGGCGAGGCTGGATGGGCGGGATCGGTGGCTGTCCCAACGTCGGGGGAATCTGCATCGCGTGCACGATGCCCGGTTTCCCGGACAAATTCATGCCGTTCATGGACATGCCGCCAGAGCCGCGCCGAGGGTCGACGTGCACGGAATGCGGACGATCGCCGACATCATAAAGCATCCACAGTGATCGGATCATCAGCTCGACGATGTCCCACGACGACCTGGACGGTGCAGTCTAATAGTCTGAATCTGATACACTGACATCATGAAGGAGATGTCTGCCTCGGAGGTGGCCCGGCGGTTCTCCGCCGTGCTCGACGGCGCGGAGCACGGCGAGACGATCGTAATCACCCGTGGTGGTCGGCGGGTGGCGTTGATCATGCCAGCGCCCCGAGGTAACGGGCAGGCCGTCGGCGAGGTCATGGCCCGCTGGCGGGGGCGACTCGACGTCGATGACGTCTTCGCCGCGAACGTAACGACCGCCGGCGAGGCGCCGGTCGACCTGGATCGCGATTCATGGCGCGAGTGATCCTGGATACCGGGGTCCTGGTCGCTGGCGTCCGCGGTCGCCTGGATGTCGCTGCGTTCGCTGCCGAAGACGTCGCGCTCCCGGCGGTGGCATTGGCGGAGTACCTGACCGGCGTCGAACTCACCAACGACCCCGCGCGGCGGGCCGCCCAGCAGGCCTTCCTCGACGACCTGCTGGCGGTTAGTAGCCGTAAGTAAATAACTAATCCAATCGGGTGAATTCTTGATTGCGTGGCGTGTCGTTTCCATCGGGATGATCAGCCTGTGGCAGTGTGAGCATTGTGGCCATCAAGGATGACGAGGCGTTCCGGGCGATGCGGGCGCGCTTGGCGGATTTGCTGCCCCGGTTGAATGAACGCGATCGCCGTGTCGCGATGGCGACCGAGGCGAAATCGTGGGGCCGTGGTGGTATCAGCGCCGTGCATCGAGCCACTGGTGCGTCACGGACGACGATCCGGCGCGGCATTGCTGAGCTCGCCGAGGACGCGCCGGAGCAGATTGGTCGTCGAGTTCGAGCGCCGGGAGGCGGCCGCAAGAGCGCCGAAGTCGCCGATCCGGAACTGCTGGACGCGCTGGATGGGTTGATTGAACCGGACACCCGGGGAGATCCCGAATCACCGTTGCGCTGGACTACCAAATCGACGCGCCACCTCGCGGGGAAACTCACCGAGCAGGGGCACGCCGTCAGTCACTCGGTCGTCGCGAACATCCTTCATTTCCTCGACTACAGTCTGCAGGGAACCCGCAAGACCCTGGAAGGAAGTCAGCACCCCGACCGCGACGCCCAGTTCCGCTACATCAACTCACTCGCCCACGAGTTCCTGGCCAGCGGCGACCCCGTGATCAGCGTCGACACCAAAAAGAAGGAATGTGCGCCACGAAGCGCCTTGTCATATCCCTCGTGCAGCGGGGAGGAACTCGGAGGAAGGTTCCTGGGTCTGATGGCTTACCTGGATCCGAAAGGAAGAAGGGAA
>DASTLT010000196.1:0-15934 GCA_035714625.1 Pseudonocardiaceae bacterium
AGGAGTGCTGGTGACTCGCGGGGGAGCTGTCCCGAAGACCCTTCCGGTGGGCTGGGTGCTGCTTGATGGCGACTACACCATCCGCTGGCGGCGTGGTGAGCCGGTGGCGCACCTCCTGGAGGGTGCGCAGGTGGGCAGTCATGGCCTGGTGGGGGTGGTGGACACGGTCCCGGTGCCGCCGGCGGGGTGGGCCGATCTGGCCGAGATCCGCCAGGTGGGGCAGCGCTGGCGGCGCCAGCAGCGCAGCCCCCAGCGACGGGTCGGCGCGCGGCAGGTGAGGGTGGGTGCCCGGTGAGCGGCGGGCGGTCCCGGCGAGGTGGTGCCTGAGGCGCGGTCAGTCACGTCGGGGTCAATGTCCACGGTCGTGACCGTGCCCTCGGAGCCGACCAACCAGGCCATCATCGCGGCGTTGGCGCCACCGGACCCGATCTCCAACGCGTTCATGCCGGGTCGGAGGTCGGCCTGCTCCAGCATGAAAGCCTGCAGCTCCGGCGCGGAGACCGTGCTGATCGGGACGCCGTGCTCGTCCCACTTCACGTGCACGGCGGCGGTGGGAGTGTGAGATTCAGGTGAGGGCAGGGACTGTTCGTCCCAGGAGGAGGCTGGCGCGCCGACGTAACGGTTCGGCCAGCGCGAGGTGGTCGCCGCGGGTGGCGGCGTGGAGAAGCTCGGTGATGACGACCAGTTCGGCGAAGCGGCCGGAGGGTGTGTCGAGTATCTCGACGAGTTCGGTGCGGATCCGAGCGGCGATGGGGGGCACCAGAAGGCTGTAGCTGTGGAGCATCGCGGCGTCGTAGCCCGTTGGTGCCAGGCCCCAGCCTTCAAAATCAAATAGGCACAGGGTGGGCGCGCTGATGTTGGCGAAGTGGAAGTCGCCGTGTGCGGTGGTCCAGGGGCGCGGCACCGTGGTGTCGATGGGCGTGCCGAGCAGCCGAGGCATGGTGTGGTCGAGAAAGCTCTGGTGGATGGTCATGCGGCTGGTGCGGACCGAAGCGATGTCGTCGAGTGCGATTCGTACGGCCGCCCACCATGGCGTCGGGAGGTCGGGTACGGTCGTCAGGACTGGGGAGGTCGCGGTGGGGCGGGCGGGCGCATGGTCGTACAGTTCCGCGCGGTATTCCCAGCATTGATCATTCCAGTCGTGCCAGCGGCGCAGCCTGGGGCGTGGTACCGATGCGGGTATGGCTTTCTCGGCCTCGATCGAGCCGTCCCAGAACGTGGCGATGACTTGTCCGATGGGGGCGCAGGCGACGCGGAGCCATGCGGGACCGTGCGGGGTGGTTACTGGCTGGCTTAGTGTTCTACCGTGCCAGCCCCAGGCTTCGTGGGTGTTCGCGGCGGGCAGGGCGTTTAGGGCGGTGCGGGCTAGGGCGTGTGCGGTGCGCATACGCGCAATGACGTCGGGGTTGTCGGGCTCCGGCCACATCACCCACCACCAGCGGTGTGGGCGTCGGGTGCAGGGTTCGGCTGGCCCAGGATGGCCTCGCGCGCCGCTCGCGCGAGGATGCTCTGGGTCCGGGCGGGCAGGCCGAGACGGTTCCAGTGGAAGATCACATGGTGCGCGAGGGTGTCGCGGATGCCTCGTTCCAGCGTTCCGTCGGTGGCTGCTGTCCCCAGGGCGCGTCCGGCTACGTCGAACGCGGTGATCCAGCCGGCAGCGTAGGCCAGTGGCCCGTTTGGGCCGAAGAGTGCGCCGGTGGGGTGCAGGCCGGCGGTCATCAGCAGGCGAAGGTCGTTGGTCATCTCCTGCATCTGTTCGGTGGGCACCTCGGGGGGCAGGGGCCGGAGCTGGGCGACGCGATGCCAGATGTCGCCTTGCTCGTAGAAGTCCTGCCCTGCGCCGCGCAGTAGGGCGCTGCACAACAGGATCGACAGTTCCCGCCGCCCGAGGGGCGGCTCGTTGACTGCGGTGGAGCGCAGGGCATGGTCGAGGAGGTAGCGGCTGTCGGCGTGAAAGAGCATGTGGGCAACATCAATCGCTGGGGGTCCGCCGAACGCGGCCGACTCCGGTTCGTAAATGGTCTGCCACCACCGCTCGATCAGGCCCGCCTCGACGAGGCCGTCCAGGACGGTGTTGACGGACGCCTTCATGTCCGCAAAGGACTCGGCGGGACCCGGCAGCAATCGTAGCCGCCAGCAGGGCACCTTGCGGATGAACCACCACGCCGCGACCACCTCCGCGTCCTCCAGGTGCTGCAAGCGCGGGGCAAGGTCGGTAGCGGCGATGTGCTCGGCGGTGTCCCAGTGGGTGAACTGGATGCGGACCTGGTACCAGGAGTGACCGGCCTGTGCCCGCAGCGCCGCGTAACCGGCTGCGCGGTACACCTCCACGGCGTCGGCGAGATCCTCGGGCTGCATGCCGAGGCGGGCCGCCGCCTGATCCAGGGATACGCCGGCGAGGACGGCAACAACGCTGTCGGCTAACTCCTGCGACGCGCTGCTCGCGGACACCGGGGCTGCGACGCGATGGGCGGACGCACTGGTCAATTGATCATCAGGCATGTGTCCCATCCGGAGATCGGCGGCGTGGTGCGGGAGGCGGTATGCAGGGCGAGCGCGAGACCGGCATTCCCGTCCAGGAGCCCGGTGCTGTGGCTCGGTGCGGCGCTGGTGTGCCGGATGAGTAGCTCGGTCAGGTGCGGCAGGATTGCGGCCAGGGCAGGGGTGAGCGCGTCGGCGGCGGCGCGAACGGCGGTCTGGTACAGCCCGGCCCAGCCGTGGCACAGGCTGGTGTCGATGATCAGGTCGAGCTGGGCGGGGTCGGACAGGCAGGCAACGAGCGCGTGCTCGGCCAGGTGCTGGCGGGCGATGTCGCCGGAGGCGATGGCAGCCAGTTGCTGGGCGCGGCTGATTCCCGGCGTCCCGTAACACCACGAGGGCCGCAACGGGCCCGGCTGGGTGGTGCGGCCCGCGCGCAGCTCGTCGAGGGTGAGCCAGTGCGGCCACCACGGTCCCGCGTCGCCGTCTTGCCGCCAGGTATCCAGAAAGGCGCAGATACCGCTGACGGCGTCCGCCTGCCCGTCCACGGTGACCCCTGCTCGCAGGCCCTGGGCGAGCAGAGCGAGCGGCCCGCCAATGCCGTGCGCCACGCCAAGGTTCAGGTGTCCGCCACGGAAGCCATCTGAGGTGCTGACGTTGGGGTCGTGGGCGGTCCACCAGCCGGGCAGGGTCTGACCGTCGACGCGCAGCGGTTCGGCCAGGCGGACCAGGTAGGCCAGGATCCGGCCGAGGGCGTCGTTGCCAGGGGCATGGGTGAGCAGGTGAGCGCCGATCCCGGTCAGGCCGTGCAGCAGGTCGTATTCGGCGAAGGCCGGGCGCTGGCCGCGGTCGACGCGCTGCCGCGCGAGGTTGATCCTTCGGTGTGCCAGCGCGCTCACGTGGGCGTCGATCCCCACCAGGGCGGCGCCGTAGCGTGCGATCCCGTCGGCGCCGGCCGCGTGCAGAACGAAAGAGATCGCGGGCACACCGAAGTACAGCCCGGCAGTGTCGGCGGCGCTGATCTCGTCGCGGGTGGCCGCCTTCACCCAGATGTGCGCGGTTTCCCAGCTTCCAGTGCCGGTGTGGGCGCGTTCGAGGTGCAGCAGCGCGATCCCCGCGGCACCCTTGGCCAGCGACTGTGCCCGCGAGCGCAGTTCAGCGGGCAGCGGTTGCGGGACCGCCAGGTGCTGGGCGAGCTCGTCTGCGACGGCGGCCGCGGTGGGCGCGGAGCGGGTTGACGCGCTCACAGCTTGTCCCTGCGGTCCTGGGCGCTCCAGCGCAGGGCGGCAGCACGGGCCAAGCGCTGGGTGACGCGCTCACGGTCCGGGGTCACGCCGATGGTGCGGACGTGGTGCATGTGCAGCAGGGACCGCAGCACGGGGCGGGGATCTCGCTGCAGGCCGAGCTGGTCGTGGTAGGCGGCAAGCGCGTTGCGCCGCCGTTGCCAGGCCAGTACCACATTCGTGCCGCCAGGTAAGGCGTGCAGCGCCGCGCAATCGTGGCGAGGATCGGCCAGCCCCAGCGCCTCGTCCCGCAGGGACCGGTCCACCCTGCCCCGATCCTGGGGCAGGTGCTCGATCAGCCAGCGCATGCCCTCCGCGGGCGTCTCGGTGTAGGAGACGGCGAGGTCGACCAGGCCGGCTGCGGTCACGGCCTCGGGGGATGTGCCGGTGCGGGCCGACAGCTCGATCTGGGCGAGGGCGGCGACCGAGTCGGCGGCGAAGGTTTGCTCGGCTGAGGTCATCGCAGCGCCGTGGCCGTAGCGTCCGGTCTCGGGATGGTAGGTGCCCAGGTGCAGCTGCGGAACCAGACCACAGTCGCGCAAGTCGGCGGCCCACTCTCCGACCCGCGCGGCGGCGGCTCCGTACAGCTCGGGTGTGGGCAGGCGCAGGTACAGGCCGAGGTACTGTTCGATGTCGGGGCGGGTCATCTCGCGGTAGCGCTGGAACCACCACAGCAGCGGATCGTCCCAGCCGTCGAACAGCCGGGGTAGGTGATCGATCAGGATCTCGTCCTGGCGGTCGGGGTGACCGTGGATCAGTGCATACAGCCACGGGGAGCGGCCCGGCAGGTGTCCCGCGTCGCGCGCGACCGCGCGCGGGAGGGACACGGTCCTGGGCTGCTGCTCGGCGGGGCTGGGGCGGGCCAGGTGCAAGAAGAGGAGCAGTTCGTGGGCGCGGCCGAGCCAGGCCAAGTCGGCGGGGGCGGTGGCCTCGCGCAGCTCGGCTTGGCCGCCAGGACCGAGGCGGGCGCGAAGCAGTGCCCGGTGCGCGGGATGGTCCAGATCAAGCGGGAGACGCAGGTCGCTCTCGCACAGCACGACGGCCGCCGGGGCGCGTAGTCGCCGACGCCAGGCATCCAGCGCGGTCTCCCACTCGGGCCCGGTGGCGGTGCGCGCGGGCAGGTCCCTGGCGCTCAACAGCCAGCGGGCCGGGGACAGCACACTGCGGCCGTAACGCACCCGCGGCAGGTAGGGCAGGCGCGCTGCTGCTCCCCAGTCGAAGGCCCCGTAGACGGCGCAGCGCCCGGTGGTGACCTCGGCGAGGAACCGCGCGAGCGGCGGGGTCTGGAGTCCGGCTTCCAGCGCGTGCAGGACCCTTGGCTCGACACGTCGGCCGGTCGAGAGCTGTACCAGGTACAGCCGGCGGGAATCGGCGCTGACCGCGAGGTCGTGCAGCGGTATCAGATCAGCGTGGGGCTTGCGGTGCTCGGACAGGGAGATCACCTGGGACAGCAGCTGCGGAGTGCGGATCACATTTTCGCTGTGCCGCCGGCGCGGCGGGAACGACATCTGCGCCGCGATGGTGTCGGGGTCATCGGTGCTCAGTGCGGCGTAGGCATCGGCCAGGCGGTCCTGTTCGTCGTCGGGCAGCAGGTCCGCGAACCGCCCGGCCATGCTGCTGCCCGGCCGGGGGGCTGCGGTCACCATGAGGCGGAACGCCCCACGCGCCACGGCGGCGGGTGACGGAGCGTGGAGCTGGAAGGCCAGCTCGGTCCGGGGCGGGGGCAGCATCTCGGCCGGGTCACCGGCCGTCAGTGCCCGGATATCGGGCTCGGTCAGCAGGATCTCCTCGTTCCTGTCCATCACGGCCTGCTGTATCAGGGCAAGCAGCGTCTCGTCGCGTTCGGTCAGCATCCGTCCGGTGCGCCCCGGCGGCGCGCCGAGATAGCCGGCGGGCAGCCCCAGTCCGGTATCGGCCTGCACCAACTCGCTGACGGGAATGACGGCCCCCGGGCCGTGCCTGGTGCGGAACCGGACGTGGTATTCCGTCCATCGCCGATAGCCGAACGGGTACGGCGTCAGGCGCAGCAGTGCGCTCGCGGCGGCCTCGGCCTCGCGGATCACCAGTTCGGGAAGGGCGATCTCGCAATCGAGGCCCACGCCGAGGACAAGCGGCTGCGCAGCGGTCTCGCATACGGCCCTCATGCGCTTGGCCACCTGCGCCCTGCTCGTCATGGCCACGGCGGGATGCGTGGTACCGCCCAGGCGCGAGAGATCATCGTGGATCGCCCGCAGTTCCGCGACCAGGCCCGCGACCTCGGGCAGCTCCTCGGCGCCGGCATCCTCAAGCTGAGCGCAGACGTGCCCCAAGGCGTCCGGAACGGTCATCGGGGCGCGAAGCCCGGTCACCAGTACGCCCTGGGCGACCAGCTCGGCCAGCATCGTGCAGACCCGTTGCGGCGACGCGGCCGGGAAGTCACCGGACAACACCGTGACCAGCGCACTGAACCCGATGGGCTCTCGGGTGGTCTCCAGCGCCGCGCGCACCGGCCGGGTATAGCGCACGGAAACCTCCAGCGGGGCGAACTGTCCTGATCCGGCGTCGGGCGACTGGCCGGGCACCACGAGCCGATCGCCGCGCACGAAGGCGGCGCCGTTTGCCACCACCGGCAGCCGCTCCAACAGGTCGGCGCACCGCTCCAAGCGGTCGATAACCGTGCCCAGCCATCGCGCGTCCGCCCGCACCACCACCCGATGGTCAGTTCCCCAGCGGACCACCGGCTGCCCGCCCACCGTGACCACAGCCATCCCGGCGAACAGGCCGAAGGGAGTAGGCCGCCCCTGCCAGCGCAGCAGATACGACGCCAACGAGACCACGATTCGGCGCACTTCGCGGGCATCCTGCTTCCGCCCCGCCAGCACCTTGTCGACCTGGCAAGACAAGACCGGGCTGGCGAGGTGAATCGCCTCGCGGACATCGTCTCGCCGCCAGAGCTGCGCCAACCATGCGCGCGCGGACTCCGCTTCGGTGTCGCTGGCACCGAACAGGTCCAGGTCATCAGGCAGCGCCAGCCCGCCCGGGTCGGTCGTGGCGCGGATCAGGACCGGGCCCGCGTGCCGGTAGAGCAGTCCCGCTTCTGCTGCCATCCACTCCTCCCATCCCTCGATTCGATGTCGTGAAGTCCGGGCGCCACTGGTGTGCCGGGCGGCACGCCCGGCACACCAGGCGCTTCGACACCTACCTCACGACGGATCACCGGTGAACGTGATGCAGGCGTCCTTCTCGCACGTGTTCCCGCAGTTGTCGCTCGTGCTGAGCAGCAGGTTGCCGACCGGCTGCGCGGCCTCGACCACGCGCACGTCGAGCGCGAACTCCACGTCGAGCGTGGTGTCGTCCTCGGCGAGCGCCGTGGTGCCCGAGACACTGTCCGTCATTTCCATCACTCTCCTTACTCGGTGGGGTGGTGCAGGACACCCCGGCCCGCGGCGGAAAGGCCCGCCGACGGCCAGGAGATCGTGATGCGGACATGCCGTTTGTCGATGACTCGGCCGTCAGGCAGTTGATCATCGGGGGTGTGTGCTGGATAAGCCGCGATGCGCGGACCGGGTCCCTGGCGGTGGAGGCGGTCCCAGCGACGCACCTGTTCGGCCATCGCCTCGGCGAGCGGGGCGGCACCCGACCCGAAGGCGTGAATGCCGAACTCGGCCCTCGACGTATCCAGCCGGCGCGCGGCGAGGTAGGCGACGCTGCCGCCATCGACCGCGGCGTCAGTGGATCTGCGGGTGATCGGGGAGACCAGGCCGGTGTCCAGCTCAGGGTCCACCGAGATCCGGCAGTATCCATCCAGAGCGGTGGCCAGCCACATCTGGAGCGTGTCGAACGGCACCATCCGTTCGATTACCACGCCCGTCCAGACTTCCACGCGCGTGGTATCCAGCGCTCCGGTGAGTAGGTCGGGGTTGTCCGGGAACTCGTCGTCGAATCTCAAGCCGACCTCCTTGCCTCGCAGCAGCAGCAGACGCTCGGTGTGGGCTCCAGCGCCCTGCATGGTGACGAAGCCGCACACCTTCGCCGACCGGCCGACGAGGTGGTCGCCGTCGCGTTCGAAGACGATCGAGCGGGTCAGGCTCCGCATCCGCAACGGGACGGTGATGGTCCCGCCCTCGGTGAGCTGGTCCACCCAGGCCGGGGGAATATCCCACGCCCCGGCCGTGACGATGATCCGGTCGTAAGGGGAGTACACCGGCACGCCCCCCTCGGCGTCGGCCAGCACGACATTAACCCGTGAGTAACCGGCCTCGGTCAGGCAACTGCGCGCCCGGTCGACCACTTCCGGGTCGATGTCAACGGTCGTGACCTCGCCGTCCTCGCCGACCAGTTCCGCTATCAACGCGGCGTTGTAACCGCCGGACCCGATTTCCAGGACCCGCATGCCGGAACGCAGTCCCGCCTGCTCCAGCATCATGGCCTGGAGCCATGGCGCGGATATCGAACTGATGGTGATGCCGTGCTGGTCTCGCTTAGTGCGCACGGTGTCCTGGGCGTAGGACTGCTCCAGGGTCGCCCCGGGCGCGAACAGGTGCCGCGGCACTGTGCGGAACGCGGCCTCGACCTCCTTCGACACGATCGTGCCCTCGGCCACCATCTGGTCGGCGAGCCTGCCCCTCAGTTGCGCGGCACGGGCTGAATCGGCGATCACTTCTGTCACGAGCTGTTCCCTTCTTGTCCTGCGCGTTGTGGGATATTCCGGCGAGGCACAGGCGCAGACTTTTCGGCTCACCCCAACGACCGATTAGCGGGCTGGTCGTGGGTCGCGCAGGGTGGTACTGGGCCGGTGCCGGCTGCAGGTGCTCTTGGGCCGCACGGGCAGATTAGGTGTCTTCCCCCCTTGCTGGCCCGGAGTATCAGGTCGTGGTGTCTGTTTCGAGTTGTGGTGGTGCAGGGGCGGGGTGGGTGATGAAGCCGGCGAGGTCGTCGCGCAGGGTGGTCAGGGTTGCGGAGGCGAGGTCGGTGCGCCCGGTGAGCAGGGTGTGCAGGGAGCGGGCCCGGCCGATGATCGGCACGGTGCGGTACTCGGCGTCGGTGGTCTGCAGGATCGGGGCGAGGTGCTCCCCGACCGCCTCCAGGTCTCCCTTGCCCAGGTAGGAGTGGGCGAGAACGAATCGGGCGCCAGCGATAGACGTGGGTCTGGGCTGGGCCTCGGCACTGAGCTCATCCAGAGCGATGCGTGCCCAGTGCACGGCGGCATCCAGATGCTCGGCGCCCCCGAGGGCGTAGTGGGCGTCACCGGCGGTCCTGGCAGCCCAGGCGGGATCGAAGCCGAGCACGCCGGGTTCGTCGGAGCTGCGCTCGGTGGGGGCGGTCTCGGCCAAGGCCAGGGCACGGGTGACCTCCTCGGGCCGGTGGCGGGCGGCGTTGATCCGGGCGAGCTGGCTGGTCAGCCGCAGCAGGGTGGTGCCGCTGGTGGCATCGGGCCGGGCGGCTTCCATGAGTTCGGCGGCTTCGTCGTAGCGGCCTTCGCAAATGGCTATGGAGGACTGCACCCTGCGGATGAAGACCCGGATCGGGGTATTGCCGGACATCTCGGCGCAGTGCAGGGCGGTGCGGGCATGGGTGTTCGCGGCGTGTGGGTGGCCCAGGTCGAAGGTGACCATGGCCAGCATGGCGGTGACCTGGCTGGCGATCTTGTACAGGCTGGTGGTGTGCTGCGGGGGCTGGTGCCCGCTGATCAGGCGGAACACGTCGTCGCGGGCGCCGAGCAGCCGGGCGTAGGTGATGGCGGGGGGGTCGATCTGCTCGCCCCTGGCGAGTTCGGCGACGTCAGCGGTCATCTGTTCCAGGACCGCGTCGTCGACGTTGGTGGTGGCGCTCCAGCGCTGGAACTGGGCGGATTCGTCGGCTGCCACGATGACCTCCTCGCGGACCGGCACGCCCCGGGCGTCGCAGCGCACGAGACGGCGGTGACCCCAGACAAGCCCAGTGTCACCGCTTCCGCCCGGGAGCGCACGGCCGGAATTGGCCTGCTCACCGTTTGCTGTAGTGGCCGCTTTCATGGTCGCTAGGGCGCCCGCCGTGGGTGGGCCGGTGCGGGAGCCCGGCGCCGCAGTGGCGTCGGTGGTCAGGGGGTGGCCGGTGGTGAGTAGGCAACGCTCGGTGGGGCTCAGCTTCGCCAGGTCGTCGGCGTCGACGAGCTGAGCGGGGGTGCAGCCGTGACCGAAGGTGGCGGCCAGGTTCGCCAGGTAGTGCAAGCTGGGTGGGGTGCCGCCGTGCGGCCAGTTCTCGTGGTCGCTGACCCGCCGGTGGGTCAGTTTCGCGCCGGGATGGGTGGTGTTGTACTCCAGGGCCAGCTTCCACTGCGCCCAGCCCAGCGCGTAGCGCCAGGCCAGCCTCGGGCGCAGGCCGAACCGGCGGCTCATCTCCGCCGCGATCTGGCCCACCGTGCACCCATAGCCGCGCATCCGCTCCCGCAACTCGTCGCGTCGCGCTTTCGTCGAGTCCCCCGGGTCTTTGGGCATCGCCACCACCCCCACCCTGGTTGCCTGCTGTGTTGGTTGTGCAGCGCACGGTAACCCATACCCAGGACCGAAACGGCCGCTGCGCGGCTGAACCGGGCGGCGATCCCGGCCGGTCTTGCGGTTAGGTGCGCAGGCCAGCCCGGTCATGGGCGGCGGAGAAAAGTTCCCACCGGAATCGTCGCGGCACCCGTACTGCTCACCGCCAGGCTTCCAGCACCACACGGCGGTAATGCCCCACCACGGATCGCCGCCGGGGTACCCAACCTACACCGCCCGATTTGCCCGTCCTTGCCCAACGCGCGCCATCGTCACCGTTCACTGCCAGAAGCAGTTGCCGCTGCTCAGGTCAGGACAGATAGATAGATAGATAGAGGAGAGACTGGGGTGACCGCTCAGAACGGTTTCTCGCGGCTGCGGACGTCGGCACCGGGCAGGGTGTGCAGGGAGCTGCAGGATGCCGCGGTGGGTGCGGTGGCGCGGGGGTGGCCGATCGTGTCCGGCACCTACCCGTCGAGCATCGACGGCCACTGGTGCGGGCGGGAGGGGGCGACCGGGCTGTGTCCGCTGGCCGGCGAGGCGCTGCCCGCGCTGGACGCGCTCGGGGTGACCGGGCCGGTGGTGGTGCTGCCCCCGGCCCGCTGGCTGCTGCTGGTGGCCTCCGGCCCCGGGCTGCCGCCCCCGATGGCGGCCTGGCCCGCGATCACCTACCGGGGACCCGGGCAGTGGGTGCCGCTGCCGCCCACCGACCTGGGGCCCACCCGCGCCGGATGGCACCGCGCCCCCCAAGTCGGCGCGGGCCTGCCCGTCGATTCTAGCCGGTGGTGAGTAGGATCTTGCCGACGACGCCGCCTGCCTCGAGCATCCGGTGCGCCTGGCCCGCCTTGGCCAGCGGGAGAACGGCGTGCACGACCGGGCGGACCCGGCCGTCGCCGAGCATCGGCCAGAGCCGGGCGACGACGTCGGCGCAGATCGCCCCCTTGCCGTGCAGGCCGTCCACCGGGCGCCCGCGCAACCCCAGAGCGGCGACGGAGGCCCGTTTGGGCAGCAGGGCGGCCAGGTTGAGCTCGGCGGTGGTGCCGCCCTGCAAGCCGATCACCACCAGCCGCCCGTCCGCAGCCAGCGCGCGCACGTTCGACGCCAGGTACTTGGCGCCCATGTTGTCCAGGATGACGTCGGCGCGGCCCTTGAGTTCGGCGGCGAAGTCCTGCTCGCGGTAGTCGATCAGGATCTGCGCGCCCAGCTCGGCGCACACCCCCAGCCGCTGCCCCGACGCCGTGGTCGCGACCTGAGCCCCCAACGCCCGGCCGACCTGGATCGCGTGCGTGCCCACGCCACCCGACCCGCCGTGCACCAGCAGCAGCTCCCCGGCGCTGACCCCGGCATGCCGGACCACGGTCGACCACACCGTGCACGCCACCTCGGGCAGCCCACCGGCGGTGACCAGGTCGACTCCCGGCGGCAGCGGCATCACCTGCGCGGCGGGCACGGCGACCCGCTCGGCGTAGCCACCCCCGGCCAGCAGCGCGCAGACCGCGTCCCCGACCACGACGTCCGCTACGCCACGCCCCAGCTCGGCCACCACCCCCGAGCACTCCAGGCCGAGGATCTCGCTGACCCCCGGCGGCGGGGGGTAATGGCCCTGGCGCTGCAGCAGGTCGGCCCGGTTGACCGCGGTCGCGGCGACGTCGATCAGCACCTCGCCCGGGCCGGGCCGGGGATCGGGCTGCTCATCGAGTACCAGGACCTGCGGCCCGCCGTGCTCCCTCATGGTGATGGCCCGCACGACCTGGGACGGTAGCGCCTGGGCCGGGAAACCGCGCCTGGGCCGGGAAACCACTTGCCCGCGCCGAGGCCCGCGGTCACCGTAACGACATGCCTGACCCGTGGCCGCTGCGGCACCTGGTGCTGCGCACCCCCCGGCTCACCCTGCGGCCCGATGACGACGAGGGGCTGTACGAGCTGGCGGAGCTGGCGCTGCGCGGGGTGCACCCGGCCGAGCAGATGCCCTTTCTCCAGCCGTGGACCGACCAGCCACCGGACGAGATGGTGCGCGGCACGCTGCAGTATCACTGGGGGGTGCGCTCGCGGCTCACCCCGTCGGACTGGAGTATCAACTTCCTGGTCCGTCAGCAGGGCCAGGTCATCGGGACCCAGAGCATGGACGCCAGGGAGTTCGCGATCACCCGGGAGGTGTCCACCGGGTCCTGGCTGGGGATGGCGCACCAGCGGCAGGGGTTCGGCACCGAGATGCGCGCCGCAGTGCTGCTGCTGGCCTTCGACCACCTCGGCGCGCTCACCGCACGCTCCGGCGCCTACCCTGACAACGCTGCCTCGCTGCGGGTCAGCGAGAAGCTGGGCTATCGACCGGATGGCACCAGCAGCCATGTCCGGCGCGGCGAGCGGGTCACCGAGATCCGGCTGGTGCTCGAGCCGCCCTGCTTCGTCCGTCCGGAGTGGACGCTGGAGGTGTCCGGGCTGGACGGCTGCCGGGAGCTGTTCGGCGCGGGCTCCAGCCGCCGGCCGCACTAGGGTCCGCGATATGGGCCACTTCGGGGACTTCAGAGCGAGATCTACCTGGGCGGACTCGCTGGGGAGCGGCCGGATCTGCCGATGACCGCCGACGGACTGGAAGCCGCGGCACGCGGGGTGCTGTCGGCCGAGGTGTTCGCCTACGTGGCGGGCGGGGCGTCCAGCGAGCGGACGGTCACCGCCAACCGGGCTGCGTTCACCCGTTGGCGGATCGTGCCGCGGATGCTACGCAGCGTCACCGAGCGTCACCTTGCCACCACGTTGCTGGGCATCCCGATGAGCGCGCCGGTGCTCACCGCACCCGTCGGGGCGCTCGGCCTGGTCTGGCCCGACGCCGAGCGCGCCGTCACCCGGGCCGCCGCGGCCCTCGGGCTGACCAGCGTGCTGTCCACCGTGTCGTCCACCACGCTGGAGCAGGTCGCCGCCGCCGTCCCGGAGGCTCAGCGCTGGTTTCAGTTGTACTGGCCGCGGGACCCGGAGCTGGCCGAATCGCTGGTCCGGCGGGCCGAGCTGGCCGGCTACCGGGCCATCGTGGTCACCGTGGACACCTGGTCGCTGGGCTGGCGGCCGCGCGACCTGGAGCACGCGCACCTGCCGTTCCTGCGCGCCGAAGGCCTCGCCAACTACCTGTCCGACCCGGTGTTCCGTGCCCGGCTGGACGCACCGCCGGAAGAATCGCCGGAGGCCGTTCAGGCCGCGGTGCTGACCTGGGTAGAGCTGTTCGGCAACCCCGCGCTGGACTGGTCTGACCTGATGCTGCTGCGGGAGTGGACCCGATTGCCGGTCCTGATCAAGGGAATCTGCGATCCGGACGACGCCCGGGCCGCGCTCGACCACGGTGCCGACGCGATCGTGGTCTCCAACCATGGCGGGCGCCAGGTCGATGGTGCCCGGGCTGCGCTGGACTGCCTGCCCGAGGTGGTCGCGGCCGTCGCGGGCCGGGCGCCGGTGCTGCTGGACTCGGGGATCCGCTGTGGCGCCGACGTGCTGATCGCGCTGGCGCTGGGCGCGTCGGCGGTGCTGGTCGGGCGACCCTGGGTGTACGGGCTGGGGCTGGCCGGTCAGCGCGGCGTGGAGCATGTGCTGCGCACCATCCTCGGCGACTTCGACCTCACGCTGGCCCTGGCCGGCTACGCCGGTGTGCCGGAGCTGGATGCGCGGTCCGTCGTCAAGGAGGTGTAGCGCAACCCCATTGGGTCGCTCGCGCTAGGCCAGCAGTGTTCGGTTAGCCTAGACGGGTGAGCACCCGGACCGAGAAGCCGCACTGGCTCGACGAGGACGAGATGCGCACGTGGCGGGCCTACGTGGTCGGCAAGGCGCTGCTCGACTCGCGACTGCACCGTGATCTGCAGGCCGAACACCACCTCGCGCTGGCCGACTACGAGTTGCTGGTCCGGCTCTCCGAGGCGTCGTGCGGGCGGGCCCGGATGAGCACGCTGGCCGAGCAGGTGGGGTCGTCCAAGAGCCGGATATCGCACCAGATCGGTCGAATGGAGAAGGCTGGCCTGGTCCGGCGCGAAGAGTGCTCAAGTGATGGACGTGGGGTGTTTGCGGTACTCACCGCGCACGGCCGGGACGTGTTACGCACCGCCGCCCCCACCCATGTGCGTGGTGTTCGAGACAACTTGGTCGACTTGCTCACGGAGAGAGAGCGCAGCGTGCTCGCTGACGTCTTCGAGCGGGTGCGGACCCACCTGCGCGGAGGGTGAACACCTCAGGTCACCGCAGCGGTCAACCGAATGGCGTAGTAAGTTCACTCCAGCCCGGCACCGTGGCCGGCTCTCGTGGCACCCAGCGCTGGAGGTGCGGAGGATGGCCAACCCTGTGGCCGGAGTGTCTGCTCCTCGGCTGGCGATCACTGAAATGCCAGCCAACGGGCATCATCTGGCCGGTGACAGCCCGGCTGAGCCGCTCCCCGACACGCTGGTTGCGTCGGCGCGGCCGGCGCTGACCACACGGGTGCCCAAGCTGACCCCGGACACGCCGATGCAGAAGGTCGTGCTGGCCGGGCTGGTGGAGCTCACGCTGGGTAACGTGGTGGTCCCGGGACGATTCGACCCATACCGGATCGCGGGTTTCCTGACCCGGCTGCAGGACGTCCCGGCCGGCTCCTCCACGGAGCTGGCGCGCCGCCTGGGACTCAACCAGGTGTCCGGCTGGCCGCCTTCCACCGAGCTGTACGTGCTGCGCTTCTACGCGCACAGCCCCCAGCTCTACGACGCTCCCTTCGAGCGCAGCATCTACCAGATCGATCTGTTCGAGCTGCCGGCCGGTGCCGAGCTGTGGCGGATCGACGCCGAGGGCGGCGAGCTGCGCGTGGGTGCCTACCTGCACCGGCAGGTCGGGTGGGTGAACACCGCGCCGGTACGTCTCGGCCCGGCGCGGTGGAACCGGGCACCGGTGCCGATGCACCCCACCGTGCGCCGCGGCCTGGTCGCCCGGTTCCACGACCAGGAATTCGACGCCGACTTCGGTCCGCACCCCGGTGAGGTGACCCTGCACCCCCTCCCCGGCACCCCGCCACCCCCGACCTTCGTCGAGCAGACCGGTACCTTCACCCTGGCAGTGCGGATCAGCGAGCTGGACTCCCTGGAGATGGTGCGCTGGCGGGCCGGCTGGCGGGGGCTCCCGGTGGAGGTCGTGGAGTCCTGGCCGCAGCACCTCGTGATCCACTACATCGGGGAGAACGGCCAGCGCGCCGCGCACTTCGGCCTCGCCGAGGTCGACTACCGTGTATGGCGCGGGGCGGTGCCGCGCAGCGAGCTCACCGACGTGCACGAGCAGCGCATGGCGCTTCACGCCCCGTGAGTGGCGTTCGGCGCCAGAGTACCCAACGCCACTCACGACTCCAGGAAGCGTGGCAGAGCGGCCGAATGCACTCGCCTTGAAAGCGAGCGACGGGCAACCGTCCGGGGGTTCGAATCCCCCCGCTTCCGCCACTCTGACCAGTGGTCTGTGTAAGACATCGCAGCAGGTATCGTCGTGATGACATTAACGTTCGTTGCGCGCATCCTTGACGATTTCCAGCCGATGCCACAGCTGCGCACTCACGACGGCACCAAGCATTCTCACTTAACACAGGGTCCTGCGTGACCGCTTACTCCCCCAGGCCAGTCCACAGGCCCCAGCCCGGCGGACGCCCCGGCGCCCCGGCGCCCCGGCTGCTCGGGGACCCTCCCCACCGGTGGC
>DASTLT010000197.1:0-8856 GCA_035714625.1 Pseudonocardiaceae bacterium
GCAGAGCCCGTACTTACCACAAACGCGGCGGTTATCCCGTCGAGGCGAAGGAGGACATCGACAACTTCGACGAGCAGTGGCAACGGGAGGCGCGTGCGGTGAAGGAAACACTGCGACGCCACCTGCCGCAGCGGGAGAAACTCTGGACGGACATTGGCGGCGGACTGGTATTCACCCATGAGGCGGCCGTGTGCAACATTGACAGATCCTGTGCATCGAGGTTCGGCCGGCCAGGTCACTGGGCCGGCGTCATCGCCAACTCCCCGAAGCGGCCACACCTCACACTTCAGGTCAATCTCGAGTTACTCGATGCCCTCATCACCTGGGGTCACCGAATAGATGACAGCCTCAGCCGACGGGTACGCTGCTCCGTAGAATTGGCGCAACGGTTGTTCGCAGTTGCCACGGCCGAGGCCCACGCATACGTGGCCGACAATTCCTAGGCGGGGGTGGTCATCACGTTCGTTTCCAGCGTGTTCAGTGGTGCTGGCATCTCGTGCAGCTCACCCGCGCGCCTGCCGCTCGGGGACCGGTTCCATCGCGATCGGAGCGGGTAGGCAACCGCTGGATAGCGGTGACGTTGCCCCCGCAGCCGTCGTTCAATGACCAGGCCCCCCTGCGCTACTCGGGCCACGTGCCCCTTCAGGCGCTCCAGTTCCAGCACGCGGTCAACCATCGGTTCCGGCGCATTCTCGGCCGAGTCCTGCGCCTTCTCATCCTCGCCCTGGCGGCCTTGCCGGGCCATCAGCGTACCCCCCGACGAGTGCTCGCGCGGACTCCACATCCCGACCTTACCCAGCAGCGGAACGTAGAATCCGGGACGTGACGACCGCGCCTGCGTCGCTGGCTCCGCAGTCCCGGGAGACCGCCCGACTCAAGCAGCACTACCGGATGTTCGTCGACGGCAGGTTCACCGAGGGTGGCGGCGAACCGGTCAGCACGATCAACCCGGCCACCGAGGAGAGGCTCGCCGAGGTCAGCACGGCCAGCGCGGCCGACGTGACCACCGCGGTGCGGGCGGCTCGCCGGGCCTACGAGAAGGTGTGGTCTCGGATGCCGGGTGCGGAGCGGGCCAAGTACCTGTTCCGCATCGCCCGGTTGGTTCAGGAACGGGCTCGCGAGCTCGCCGTATTGGAGAGCTTGGACAGCGGCATGCCGATCAGGCAGACCCGCGACGTCGGGGCCCCGGCCGCGGGAGCGCATTTCTTCTACTACGCGGGCTGGGCCGACAAACTGGACTACGCCGGCTACGGCGCGGACCCCAGGCCGCTCGGCGTGGCCGGCCAGATCATCTGCTCCGACGCGCCGCTGCAGCGCGCCACGGAGAAGATCGCTCCGGCGCTGGCCTGCGGCAACACCGTCGTGCTCAAACCCGCCTACACCACCCCCCTGACAGCCCTGGTGCTGGCTGAGATCTGCCAGCAGGCCGACCTGCCACCCGGGGTGGTGAACGTGCTGCCGGGGGTGGGTGATCTCGGGGCCGCCCTGGTCGCCCATGACGGTCTCGCCACGGTGGCGTTCACCGGCTCGGCGGAGGTGGGCCGGCAGGTCCAGCGTGCGCTGGCCGGCACCGGCCGGCGACGCATCCTGTCCCTCACCGGCCCCGCCGATACCGTCATCTTCGACGACGCTCCACTCGAGCCGGTTGTCGACGGCCTCATCACCGGAGTCTTCGCCGGGCCCCTCGCCGTGGGCGGCTGGTCGCGGCTGCTGGTGCAGCAGCCGGTCGCCGAGCAGGTGCTCGCCGCCTTGCAGGTCAGGGCTGGCGCGCTGGGCATCGGCGACCCACTGGACGACAACACCGACGTTGGGCCGATCACCTCGGGCGGCAGGCTGGCCCGCATCCGGGAACTGACCAGCAGCGCCGGCGCTGAGGGCGCGCAGTGCTGGACCAGCCCAGTCCCACTGCCCGACCGCGGGTTCTTCACCGCCCCGACAATCTTCTCCGGAGTCAGTCCCGCGATGCGGATCGCCCGGCAGGAGGTGTTCGGCCCGGTGCTGCCGGTGCTGACCTTTCGCACCCCGGACGAGGCCGTCGCGCTGGTGAACAACACCCCCTACGGCCGGTCCGCCGCGATCTGGACCCAGCAGCCATCCCGCCTACGGTGGACCGTGCAGCAGGTGCGGAAGGCAGTGGTATGGACGAACACCGTCCCCCTCTTCGACCCCACCGCGCCTTGCGGTGGGTACGGCGAGTCGGGCCTGGGCCGGGAGGGCGGCCGCGCCGGACTGGAGGCTTACCTCAATGGCTAGCGACCGGGGCATGGCTAGCGACGGCCAGGTGCCCGGCCAGCCCGGCCCCGGCGACCAGCCAGGCCGCGGCGACGAGGATCGGCTGCCCGTCACCAAGACCTACCAGCTCTACCTGGGCGGGGCCTTCCACCGCTCGGAGTCCGGGCGGGTCTACCCGGTCACCGACTACCGGGGAACCTTCCTGGCCAACGCGGCGCAGGCGTCACGCAAGGATGCCCGGGACGCCGTGACAGCCGCCCGGTCCGGCTTTCCCGAGTGGTCCGCCGCCGCCCCACGCGCTCGTGGTCAGGTGCTCTACCGGATCGCCGAGCTGCTGGAAGGGCGACGCGAGCAGTTCGTCAGCGAGGTCATCACGGCTGAGGGCTGGCCTGTTCGACGGGCCGCTGCCCTGCTGGACGTCACCATCGACCGGTGGGTCTGGTATGCGGGCTGGACTGACAAGATCGCGACTGTGCTGGGGTCGGGCAACCCGGTCGGGGTTGGCTCCCGCTGCCTCAGCGAGCCGGAACCGGTCGGCGTCGTCGCTGTGCTGGCCCCGCAGTCCTCAGCGCTGCTGGGGCTGGTCAGCGTGCTGGCGCCGGTGATCGCCGCCGGGAACACCACAGTGGTGGTGGCCAGCCAGCACCGGCCACTGCCCGCTGTGACCTTGGCCGAGGTCCTGGCCACCTCCGACCTGCCCGACGGGGTGGTCAACATTCTCACCGGCCGTACCGCCGAGCTGGCTCCCTGGTTGGCCGCCCACGCCGAGGTGGAGGTGCTGGACCTGTGCGGCGCTCCACCCTCGATCAGCACCGACCTCGAGCGCACCGCGGCAGGCACTGTCAAACAGGTACTGCCCGCCTCGGCGACCGAGCCCGACTGGATCCGGGCCCCGGACATCCGCCGGCTGCGCGCCTTCACCGAGCTCAAGACAGTGTGGTTGTGAGTGGCGTTCGGTGCCAGCACACTGGTATGCACTCACGAGCAGCTACGCTGCCTCACCATGGCTCAGGACATCGTGCCGATCGAGCTCTCCCTGACCACCGGTGACCTGGTGACCCTGTGGGCGCCAGGGTGGCGCGAGGACGGCGAGGAGTGGGAGGCATTTCTCGGCGACGACGAGCACCTCTTCGCCTTCGCCGACGTCGCGGCGCTGGTCGGCTTCGTGCGCACCACCCCCGGTCACGATCTGGTCGACCACCCGGCCTGGTCGCTGGTGCCTCGGCTGCCCGCGCCGGACCTGCGGCCCGCCGAGGCCCACCGCTACGACCTGGTCGGTGTGCCCGAACTGGTCGCCGCGTCCCCGGACATCTGGGTGATCGCCGACCTGGCCGACGTGGTGCGGGTCTTGCGCTCGCTGGCCGACGCCTGTGATCTGAAGGTGGTGCATGAGGTGTTGGCCACCACCCCGGCGTTTGACCTGCTCGACGGCGGCACGCCGGCCTTCGGGGGCCGCGAGGGCGGGCGACGCTGGAACGAGCTGTGCATGGTGATCGCGCAACGCTGGGACGAGGTGCTCGACGCGCTCGACGCGGTGGTCCGCACCCCGGATGTCGACGAGGCAGCCCGGGCCAGGGCGCAGGCCGAGCTGGCCGAGGCCGATGCCCCCGATGGTCCTGCCCTCGGCACGGCCGGCCAGGCGGGCCCTGGCGATGCGGGCGCGGGGGCGGAGGTGCGGGATGCCGAGACCGTAGAGTCCCCTGCGGACCCCGCGCTGGATTTCTGGACCGAGATCGGCATCGACCCCATCCGGATCGTCAGCGATCTCGGTGATCACTACACTTTGCGGTGCTACCTCGACGACGTCCCCGTCTTCCTCGGCAGCGGGGGACACATCGACGTGTTCAAGTCACCACGGGCGCTGGTCCGGCACCTTGCGGGTAACCCGACTGGGCACGACCTGGAGGCGGTGTCCACCTGGCCGCAGGTTATCGAGCGGGCGACCGCTGGCGAGCTTGCGATCGCGGTTGACCAGGGCAACTGTTACGTGCTCCCCGGCCTGGCCGACGATCTGGCCGGGGGCCCGCAGCGGGTGGACCCGGTGCAGCTCGACTTGGCTGTGGAACTGATCACCGACGCTGAGCAGTGGGCCGGCTCGGATACCGCGGACACCGCGCTGGCCAGCTCGCAACCGCTGGGCTGGCTGGTCTCCTTCGTGCTGCGCCCCGACCCCACCCGGCTGGCGCCCAGCGCCCCGTTCGACGCCGAGGTGCACGCCTGGCGCACCCTGGTCAGTGGCTTGGAGGACCGGCTGCGGGTGCACTGAAGCCTTAACCGATCAGGGCCTTAGCCGATCAGGACCGCGAAGCCTGGCTTGATCACGTCGTCGATCAGCGTGAGCCGCTCGTCGAAGGGCAGGAAGGCGGATTTCATCGCGTTGATGGTGAACCGCTGCAGGTCGCTCCAGCCGTAGCCGAACACGTCCGCGAGCGCGGCCAGCTCACTGGACATCGAGCAGCCCGACATCAGCCTGTTGTCGGTGTTGACGGTGACCCGGAACCGCAGGGCCGCCAGCAGGCCGAACGGGTGCTCGGCGAGCGACGCAGCGGCCCCGGTCTGCACATTGGACGTGGCGCACAGCTCCAGCGGAATCCGCTTGTCCCGCACGTAGGCGGCCAGCCTGCCGAGCTTCACGGTCCCGTCAGCGGCCACCACGATGTCGTCGACGATCCGCACCCCGTGCCCGAGCCGGTCCGCGCCGCACCACTGCAGCGCCTCCCAGATCGAGGGCAGGCCGAATGCCTCCCCGGCATGAATGGTGAAGTGAAAGTTCTGCTGTCGCAGGTACTCGAAGGCGTCCAGGTGCCGGGTGGGCGGAAACCCCGCCTCCGCACCCGCGATGTCAAAGCCCACCACCCCCGCGTCGCGGTAGCGCACCGCGAGCTCGGCGATCTCCCGGGACCGCGCGGCGTGCCGCATGGCGGTGAGCAGGCAGCCGATCCGGATCCGCCCACCCATCGGATGGCCCCCCTCGGCGGCCCGCGCACTGCCCTCGGCGAAGCCGGCGAGCACGGCCTCCACCACCTGTTCCAGGTGCAACCCGCGCTCGGTGTGCAGCTCGGGAGCGAACCGCACCTCGGCGTAGACCAGGCCGTCGGCGGCGAGGTCCTCGGCGCATTCGGCGGCGACCCGGTGCAACGCGGCCGGTGTCTGCATCACTCCGACGGTATGGGTGAAGGACTCCAGGTAGCGCTCCAGCGTCCCCGAGGCGGCAGTTGCGCGGAACCACGCGGCCAACTCGGTGCCACCGGAGCTGGGCAGCCCGCGGTAGCCGGTCTGCTCGGCCAGCTCCACCACGGTCGCCGGGCGCAGTCCGCCGTCGAGGTGGTCGTGCAGCAACACCTTGGGAGCGTTGCGGATGGTCTCAGGCCTCAGCGGGATCCCCACCCGGTCACCGTATCCCCTGGCACCGCCGTATCCCCGGGGCTGGATGCATCCCCGATGAGCATCGGGGCGCCCATTTGGCACTGCCGACTGTCGCAACCGGCTGCGCAGTGGCTAGGCTGCCCGCGCATCGCCGGTCCGTTTCCCGTCAGCGAAGGCCAGGCCCGTGAGCAACGACAACCACTCCACGACGTCCTTTGACCGGATGCGGAGCATGCTGATGCGTGCCGCTGAGATCCGCGACAGCGAGCAGCAGCAGGTCTTCGATGCTCTCGACGAGATCCACGCCCGGCTGGCTCCGCTGGAGTCGCTGGGCTCGGTCCGCAAGCGGCTCGCCGAGCTGCCGGATCGCACGGAGGTCAGCGTGCTGGCCGAACGGCTGGATGAGACGCTGGCGAAGCTGGACGCGCAGGAGAGCGCGATCACCGGGCTGACCCGGGTCGTCGAGTCGATCGTGGACAAGCTGACCGCGCCGTTCGCCGAACTCGGCGGGCGGCTGGACGGGGTGGCGGGCCGGTTCGAGGGGGTCGCCGGGCGGATGGACGGCCTGGAGGACCGGGTGACTGGGCTGCACAAGCGGCTCGACGACCTGGACCACCACCTGGACAAGCAGGACAACCGACTCGACGGGCTGCCCGCGGCCGTGCACGGCCCGGTGCGGGAGCGGATCGAGACCGCCGAGACGGGGTTGCGCTCCCACCTTGCGGAGGTCGACGAAGGCGTGCACGAGCACCTCGACGGGGTGGCCCGCTCGGTCAGCGAGGCCGCCGAGAAGCTGGACAGCAGCCTGGGCGAGACTCGCGAGTCGCTGTCCGGTGTGCTCGACGCGCAGGCCAGCCGGCTCGACCCGCATGCCCGGCTGGAGGCGCTGGCCGGCACGCTGGAGATGGTCACGGCGTGGATGGACACCATGTCGGCCCGGCTCGACGGTCTGGAGCAGGGCGTCGACGGCCGGCTCAGCACCGTCGGTGAGCGCCTTGACGCGCTGGGCGGGGCCCTCGCGCATCGCCCCGATGCCGACCTGCTGGCCGAGCTGGTGCGGCAGGCCAACGAGGAGTCCGAGGTGCGTCACGCCGGCCAGTTGGACGAGGCGATGGCCACCTTCGCCGAGATCATCATGGGCGGCACTCCGCCGCAGCTCACCGCGAGCCCACCGCCCCCGCCGCGACCGGCGCAGCGCCGGGTCCGCAAGCCCGCCACCAAGCCCCGGGACCCCGAGCAGGCACTGAGCGCCGAAGAAGCCGCCGCGTCCTAGCCCGCCCTCATCCCCGGTGGATCTCGAGGACGGGTCCTGCTGCGGAGCGCTGGCCCCGGTGATAGGTCTCCCTATCCGGGCAGGTTCCGATGGCGTCGCGTAGCGCGTGCCGGGCGGCGGGCAGGGCCTGCGGGGTGTCGGTGTGCAGCTCCAGCACGGGCTGGCCAGCCGCCACCGGGTCACCCGGCGCGACCAGGGCGCGCACCCCGGCCGCTGGCTGCACGGCATGCTCCTTGCGGGCCCGGCCAGCACCGAGGCGCCAGGCGGCGACGCCGACCGCGTAGGCGTCCAGGCCCCGGAACACCCCGGCCTGGGTGGCGCGGACCTGGTGCCGGTGCGCGGCGAGCGGCAGCTTCGCCGCCGGGTCCCCGCCCTGGGCTCGGATCATCCGGCACCAGGTCTCGTATGCCGCACCCGACGCGAGCACTCCCGCCGGGTCGATGCCGGTGACCCCGGCCAACACCAGCATCTCGCCCGCCAGAGCGACGGTGAGCGCGACGACATCGGCGGGCCCACCTCCTTGCAGCACCTGCACCGCCTCGGCCACCTCGAGGGCGTTGCCGACGGCGCGACCCAGTGGCACCGCCATGTCGGTGAGCATCGCGGTCACCGGCACCCCGTGCGCGCGACCAATCGCCACCAGCATCTCGGCCAGCGCACCGGCCTCGGCGGGCGTCTTCATGAATGCACCGGAGCCCACCTTGACGTCCAGCACCAGGGCACCGGCCCCGGCCGCGATCTTCTTGCTCATGATCGAGCTGGCGATCAACGGGATGGACTCGACGGTGCCTGTGACATCCCGCAGCGCGTACAGCTTTCGGTCGGCGGGGACCAGCCCCGTGGTGGGCGCGCAGATCACCGCGCCGATCTGGAGTAGCTGCGCGGTGATCTCCGCAACGGACAGCCCAGCCCGCCACCCGGGAATCGACTCCAGCTTGTCCAGCGTCCCCCCGGTGTGCCCGAGCCCGCGCCCGGCCAGATGCGGCACCGCAGCCCCGCAGGTCGCCACCAGCGGCACCAACACCAGCGTGATCTTGTCACCGACGCCCCCCGTGGAGTGCTTGTCCACGGTCGGGCGCGCCAGGCCGTCCCACCGCAGCCGCTCCCCTGAGTCGATCATGGCCCGGGTCCAGCAGGTGGTTTCAGCGGCGTCCATGCCACGCAGCACTATCGCCATCGCCAACGCCGCCATCTGCTCCTCGGCCACCGCCCCCCGGGTATAGGCATCGACCACCCACGCGATCTGCTCGTCGGAGAGCCGCTCCCCTTCGCGCTTGGCGCGAATCACCTCGATCACGTGGCCTCCGGCCTGGTGAATGCCGTTCGGTGCCATCAACTGCTACTCACTCACAAGCTGAAGGCATCCGGCAGCAGTTCGCGCAGCGGGCGGGCTCCGCGCGGGGTGTCCAGCAGGCAGTCCGGCCCACCCAGCTCGTGCAGCACCTGACGACAGCGCCCGCACGGCATGAGCAGCGCACCGGGACCCGAGCGGCAGGCCACCGCCACGAACCGGCCACCACCGGAGAGCCGCAACTGCCCGGCCATCGTGCACTCGGCGCACAGCGAGACGCCGTAGGAGGCGTTCTCCACATTACAGCCGGTCACCACGCGGCCGTCGGCACACAGCGCGGCCGCACCCACCTGCAGACCGGAATAGGGGCAGTAGGCCAGCTCGGCAGCGGCCACTGCCGCGGCCCGCAGCCCGTCCCAGTCCACCACGGGGATGAACTCCATAACCGATAGTGTCTCCCACCCTGCGGGGGAACGGGGGACGGTTAGCGTGGCGCCGTGCAGGTGCCTCGGTCTCGAGCGGTCGCGGCCCTGCTGGCTGCCCTCGGTCTGACCACCCTGCTCGGCACAGTACCCGGGCCCGCCCAGGCCCCCACTCCCCCGCCACCACCGATCAGCACGCCGGACACCTCGGGGTGCCCGAACCGGATCAGCCCACCTCCACCGGTGGACCTGTCCGAGGTTCCGGCACCGGG
>DASTLT010000198.1:0-22995 GCA_035714625.1 Pseudonocardiaceae bacterium
ACGTAGTCTGCTCACCAGATAGGTGTCCTTCCACCTGGATGATTATGACCTTGACAACATCATCATCCCAGGTCAGCAGGGCATCTATCGCCATTTCACGGCGCGTGTCGCCCTACTACTCGTGGAATCGGGTCGGAGCAGTTCGGTGAACTCGTTGGCCAAGGCGGTGATCTCGGGCTCGCCGTCGAGCACGACCAGCGCCGGGGCGGGGAGGGCGGCCAGCTGCTTGCCCAGGGCCGGCCAGTCCTCGCCGACGGTCAGCCCGAGCAGGTGGGTGTGCGCGCGGCGCCGTTGCGTTGGGCCGGACCGGCCGGTCAGGCCCAGCGCCAGGTGCATCCCGACCCCGTTCTTGGTGGTCCCGGCGCGGGCCCCGGTGCCGTCGAAGACCACCACGTCCCGGCTGGGATGCCCCGGCCCGAGGGTGCCGTCGGCCCCGGACAGCAGCCCGGCCAGGTCCGCCACGGCATTGTGTGCCTGCCCCGCGGTGGCACTGGTGCCAGCCAGCTCCCGGGAGATCTGCCCAGTCCGGGCGAAGCTGACCTGGGTATCCAGCTCGGCCAGATCCACCGTCAGCCGGTCGGTGCCGCTTCCCGGACAACCCCAGCATGACCAGCAGCGGGCGAACACCCGCCCGCAGTCCCGGCACCCGACATGCCACGGCACCAGCTCCACCACCCCGCCGCGTTCTGCAGCTTGCGTCTGCGGGTGCGTTTGCCCTTCCGGGCGAAGTCCTCGGCCGTCCCGCAGCGCGGGCAGGGCAAAACGGCGCCGGCAGGCCCCGCACCGGGGACCACCGCGGCTCGCAGACTGAGTCGATCAGCCGTTCCTGGGCCTCGGCCAGCGCTTCCTCCAGCGCCCGCAGCGGGGCCTCCCGCGACATCTGCACCGCCAGCGACTCGAACTCCGCCCACGACGACCGGGCATCCAGGGCACCGGGCTCGATCGTGAGGGTCAGGGTAGTAGCGGGCATGGGGTGGCGACTCCTCACACGAGTGGGTTGGTCGCCTGCAGTCCTACAAGATCAGGACCGAAGTTCAACGGAGCGACACGCTACCGACCGATCGCTGCGCTGGCGCAGGATCTGCGGATCAGTGAATCGTGCCTGCGCAATTGGATGACCCAGGCCAACGCCGACGACAACGGTAGCGCGACGAGGCTAACGGAGAAGAAGGACCGATGGACGCCTTCCACGACCGGTTCCTGACCGCCTTCGGACCACAGGCCCAGCCCACTTCGTCGTCGGCCCCGGCAATGAAGTAGTTGTAGCGCCAGTGCCTGAAACAGGGTATCGCCGGCGTCTCATGCTGGGCCGAGAAGTTCAGACGGTTTACCGACCCAGGAGACGTACAAGCGTTCCCGGGCGCGTGAGCCGCAGACGTAGAGCAGGTTTTGTTCGCGGCGCCACGCCGCCTTGCGTTCGTCGCCGTCGAGCTGCCGGATTGCTGGTGGTGGAAGGTCCCGGTCACCGGCCCCGATGACCGCGACGGCGCGGAACTCCAGGCCCTTGGCGCGGTGCATGGTCATCACTCGCACTTCGTCGCCGAGAGCACTTTCCTCGGTTTTCGCTTCGACCTTCGTGGCGGGTACTCCGGCCTCGTCGAGGGCCGTCACGAGGGGGTCGACGACCCAGCGTTGCCGGACCATGATGGCCATCTGTGACCAGGGGATACCGTCGTTGTGCCACTCGCGCGCGGTGCTGACGAGTGCGGCTTTTTCCTGCGCGCCGGTGTCGAAGCCCCGCACCACCGGCGCCGGGCCGCTGAACTCCGAACGGGCGCCGGCCAGCGTCTCATTCTCGCCTTCGAGATCGTCCACAGCCTGGCCCTGCATCACGCCGAGCGACCAGCGCAGAATCTCCCGCGAGGTGCGGTAGTTGACGGTCAGCCGCCGGGACCGTCCGCGGGTTTCGATTCCGAACCGGGACAGCACCACTGGCCGGCCGTAGATCCGCTGGTGTGCGTCCCCGACGAGGAACAGGTCGTCATCACCCGGCGCGACCAAGGCCCGCAGCAGCCGCCAGTGCGCGGGATGCAGGTCCTGTGCCTCGTCGATGATGGCGTGCCGGTAACGGACGGATCCTGGTTCGCCGCTGCCGGTTGCCGCTGCGGCGGCGGCCTGCGACGCGGCCTGGGTGAACGTCATGAGTTCCTGCGCGGTGAGCAGCTGGGTGAAGCGTTCGAAGACCTTCCACAGTTCGGCCCGCTGCGGGCGGGACAGGCGCCGGCCGCGCCCGCTGCGGGAGGCGCGCAGGTACTCGTCACGGTCACTGATTCCTTGCGCGAGGACGACCTGGGACCATTCGCTGTGCAGGAAGTCGACCGGCCACGGCTCACTGGTCACGCCCCGGGCGGCGTCCCAGACCGTCACGATCGCGGCGTCGTCGTCACTGCACAGCCGGGTCTTGCGGGTGGTGGGGTCGTGGCGGGCCAGGATCCGCTGCGCGAGGGCGTCGATGTTCAGCACGTCCACCCGGGACCGGATCTCCACTCCGGCGAGTTCACCGAGTTGGGACTCGATGGCCTGGGCGAGGTTCTTGGTGAAGGTGGTGACGAGCACCTTGACGTCAGGGTGCTCGGGCTGCAGGCGCTGCGCCACGTGCTTGGCGCGATGGATGGCGGTGACGGTCTTCCCGGTGCCAGCACCGCCGGTGACCCGGAAGGGGCCGCGCCATCCGTTGTGGTAGGCCAGCGTGCGCTGCAGCGGGTGCAACCACACCCGCCACGCTTTGAAGTCACCTTCGAGCACTGCCCGCAGCTCGTCGACGTCGCGTCCGTCGGTGAAGGTCAGCCGCGACAGTGGCCGGTCCAGCGCGCCCTCGACGTCGCTGGTGTCGATGTCGGGCACGGTTTCCTGCACGAGATCGGCCCACACCTCGTCGGGTGACCGCCCGGTGGCCAGGTCGTGGACGGCGTTGGCCTGGACGGCCGGCAAGGCCGCCGCGACCGCGAGGAACTGATCCTCATCGGAGATCGTGACCAGCCGCTCGGCGATGTTCTCGGCGACGCCGAAGCGCAGCAGGTCACGGCTGCGGACGCCGTTCAGGATCGGCTGGGCTGCCGGCTGGGCTGGCTGGTCCGCGCTCCCCCGCCCCGCGCTCCCCCGGTCCGCGCCCGCCCGGTCCGCGCCCGCCCGGTCCGCGCCGGCCGGGGTTGCGGCACGGGTGACCGCGTCGTCGAGGGCGGCCTGGTCCACGACCTCCAGGGCGCCGGTGACCTCGTTGACGCCGAACCGCAGCCGTGTGGCGTAGGTGTAGGCGTCGTCGTGGGGTTTGACGGCGACCAGGATGAACCCGTGCGAGTCGGGTAGCTCGATGAGCACGGCCCGCCAGAAGTCGGTGACCCGCGCGGTCATGACCCGAGGATCGATCACCCCGGTGGGTTTTTTCAGGTCGAGGCCGGGGGCATCGGGGCGTTCCTGCAGCTTGACGATGAAGTCCAGGACGCGGTTTTTGATGCTGCCGTCGAGCTGGGAGTACGACTGCCCGAACAGGTCGGACATGACCACTCTGCCACTCATCGACCAGTCACCCCGAACGCGGATCTGATCGACGCCACCAGATCCTCCTCGCTGCCCTCCTGGTACCGGAACACCCGCCAGCCACAGCGCGCGAGCCACTCGTCACGGGCGTGGTCATCGTCGACCACGACCGCGATCCGCTGCTGCGGCCAGCTGTACTCCACCTGCCACACCTCCGGGTCCCCGCCGGCCTCGCCGCCGACTTCGCCGCCGGCCTCGGGCGCGGCCACCCCGCAGGCGGCCAGCATCCGCCCGACGTCGGCGAGGCACTCGTGGGTGTATTCGATCACGACCGTCCAGTCGGGCGGCACCACGTCGATCGTCGCGGCGGGGACGGTCTTGGTGGCCAGGGCGAGCGGGACGGGGCGGGCGGTGAACTGGTCCAACGACGTCGTGGTCCACAGCTCGGCCATCCGCAGCGGCATGGTGTGGCCGTGCCGGGGCAGGGTGAGGAACTGCAGCAGGTTCGACCAGCGCAGCCACTCCCGCCACTGCCGCTCGTGCACCGCTCCCCCGACCTCGCTGGGGCGGTCGTCAAGCACGACCAGCACCCCGAGACCCTCCCGCCAGTCGCCGTCGGTGTTGCCGACCAGTGCGATCGGCAGCCCGGACAGGCCGGTGCACGGCACGAGCAGGAGCGGTCCCGCGCTGCCCGGAAGCGGCGTGCGGGCGGCCCAGGACGCGAGCGCCTGCGGTAGCAGGGTGGGCGCCAAGCACTGTGGTATACCGCCGGGGGGCTCGCCGCTGTGGTGCTCGCGCGCCTGCAACAGCCCGACGCAGGTGTGCACCGCGGCCTGCTCCCAGAGCGCGTCCTGCGGGCTGCGCAGGTAGGCCAGCAGGGCGGGCACCGGATTACCCCACAGCAGCGGCAGGCGCCGGTCGGGCACGGCGTGCCGGGCGGCGTCGCGGACCGCGCGACTGACCAACTCGTCCTGCCGGCTGCGGTGCCCGTCCAGAATCCGCGCGAAGTCCTCCACGTCGTCCCAGGTCACGGACCACACCCGAGATCCGTCGTCGCGCAGCGCGCAGCGCTTGCGCGCGTCGTCGGCGGTGCGGTCGGCTCCGGCGGCGGCGTGGAACGCCTTACCATCGAGATAGACCGCGACCGGGGCGTCCTGGGCGTCCTGGCGGGTGAGCAGGAAATCGGGTGCGGTGCGCACCCTGCCCGCCCTGACCTGCACGAGTGGCCGCAGCGACCAGCGCACGGGTGCGCCGTCCGGGTCGAGCAGGCGCAGGTCCAGCTCCTCACCCCGGAGTCCGAGAGAGGCTGTCCAGGAGCATCCGTCCTGAGCGTCCACCCAGCGTTTGAGCTGTTCCCGGAACCGCAGCTCCAGTTCGGAGAGCTGCACCGCGTCGATGTCGATCCCGGTGACCGTGCGGATCTGCTCGACATCCCAGGCCGCGAGCAGGTCGGTGAGCAGGGCGACGGCCACCCGCCGGTGCGCGTGTTCCACCTCGCCCGGGGCGGCCACCCCGAGCAGGCAGCGGTGACAGGCCAGCCGGCCCTCGAACTGGCACGGGCAGGCGACCAGCACGTCATGGGCGTGGCGCAGGATCCGGCGCATCCGGTCGGGATCGCCGAGCCGGTCGAGGTAGCCGGTGCCGCCGGGCACGGTGTCGTGCAGCACCAGGAACTGGCGGGTGCGGCGCTGCTCGTCGGGCATCCGGGCGGTGACCACCTCAAGGTGCTGCGGGTCGCCACCGAAGTCGCGGCGCAGGCCGAGCAGCAACGCGGTCTTGAACGACGTCAGGCGCAGCTCGACCTGGAACGTGGACACCGGCAGCAGCAGCCGCACCGCCTGGGTGGTGATCTCGTGGGTGAGCAGCAGCTCGTCCCAGCTCGCGGCGCTGCACCGGCGGGTGGCGCACCAGCCGCGGTGGCGCACCCGGTCCTCGGGGGCCCCGCGCGGCCAGACCACCCCGCAGTAGGTGCAGGTGGTGAACCGGGGAGCAGGCCGGCGGTCGCCGGCGATCGCCGCTTCGGCGCCGCCCCGGTCGGCCAGCCCGAGGTTGACGGTGCGGACGGTGGCCAGCCGGGCGTACTCGGCGCCGAAGACCCGGCCGGCCAGCCGCCAGGCGCCCTGCACCTGCTCGGGGGCGATATCGACGCCGGTGACCGTGGTGAACCGGGTCCTGGTGCGGTCCTCGGTCTCGTCCTCGATCAGTGCCTCGTCGCGGCGGTGCACGGCGGAGACCCGGCGCAGGTCGAGTGTCTTGTGCACCGCCCCGGCATCGACGACGCCGGGGCCCGCGCACCGGGGACAGGACGTCGGTGCCGGGTCGATGAGGTCAGTCCCCCAGCCACAGTCGGGACACAGCCGCCGGTACCGCCAGTGCGGCTGGCTGGCCGGGCCGATGTCCACCGCGTCGACTTCAACCCGGTAGCCCCGGGCGTAGAAGACCGCTCCGGGGGCGAACTCGGTGAGCGCGGTGCGGCTGCCCCGCTCGTGGCTGTGTTCGCTGCCCTGCACGCCTTGCTCACCGTCGGCGTCGTCGCTGGTCCACCACAGCGACACGTCGAGCACGGTGGAATCGTCGCGCAGGTTGTAGTTCGGCAGCAGGGCCAGCTCGCCGAGGCCGGTCAGCGCGTTGCGCTGCGCGGTGTCGCGCAGCATCGCGTGCAGCGCCTTGGACTCCCCGGACCAGCGGCGGCGGTCCTCGGCCTGCGCGTCGTCGAGATGGCCCTGCTTGTCGAGCGCGGCGATGGCGGTGGCCAGCTCACCGACGCGCTGCCGCAGGTCGTCGCGGTGCCGGGTCCACTCCGCGACAGCGCGGGCCACCCCGCCGCGCAGCCCACCCGCCGCGTAGTCGCGGACCGAGCGGCGGCTGGCGTCGTCCAGTTGGTCGCCGTAGAGCGCCAGGAACGCCGTGGCGAGCTGGTCGGCGCGGTCGGTGACGGTGTCGACGAACTGGCGCAGCCAGGTTCCCTCGCTCAGCCCCTGGTCGAACATCGCGCCGAGCAGCCGGGGCGCCTCCCGGCCCAGGGGCAGATCGCCGCAGGCCACCCGGTCCAGGCAGAACGCGAAGTACTGGCGGTGCAGCAGTTCGGTGGCGGTGAGGTAGGCGGCGGGCGGGGTGACCTCGCCGTCGATCAGGTGCTTGGGCTCGGCGAGGTAGTATAGGTCGCGCGGGTTGCTGGGCACGGTGGCCAGCACCAGCGCGTTGCCGGTCGAGCGTCCGGCGCGGCCGACCCGCTGCAGGTAGTTGGCCGGACCTCGGGGCAGCGAGGCGAGCGCGACAATGGACAGCTCACCGATGTCGATGCCAAGTTCGAGGGTCGGGGTGCAGGTGAGCACGTTCGGGTCGATCGGCGAGGCACCGGACTTGAACCGGCGTTCGACGTCCGCGCGCAGCGCGTCGTCCAGCAGCGCGGTGTGTTCGTGGGTGACGAGGTGGCGCAGCCGCCCCGACTGGTAGAGCGTCCGGTAGAAGTTGTCGGCCCGGACCGGATGCAACTCCAGCCGCCCGTCACAGCGCATCCGGGGGCACGGCGCCCCGTCCCAGAGCACGGCCCGGGCGGGGGCGGTGGGCTGGATGTGGTGGCAGCTCGGGCAGTGAAGCTGGGCGCGGTCCAGGTCGGTGTCGGGCAGGCAGGTGAGCAGGATCCGTTCCGGGTCCAGGCCGAACACCGCCGCCCCGGAGCGGGAGGTGTACCGGGTCAGCAGGGCGTTCTCGCCGTCGGCGAGCAGCCGGACCACCGGCTCCAGCAGGGCCCGGGCTTCGCCGGGGGCCACCTGCAGCACGCGCACCGTCCAGTCGGTGAGCCAGGAGTCCGCGCGCGGGCGCAGGCTCTCGAAAGCGGTGCCGGTGGCGGTGCTGAAGAAGACCGGCGCGGGGCGGCCCTGGGGGAACTTCTGCATCCCGCGGGGGCTGCCACCCCAGATCGGCCACCGCTTGCCGTCACCCGCCACGTAGCTGGTCAGCCAGTGATGGGCGATCCCGCCCCGGCGGCGCAGCCGATCGGCAAGGCCAAGCAGCCAGACGCGGTAGGCGGCCAGCTCAGGCAGCGGCAGGCCCCGCTCGGGCAGGTTCTCGTGGGTGGCGCGGGCCAGTTCGGCGTAGGCGTCGAGGTCGGCGTCAAGGTCCACCGCGAGCGCGCCGGTCAGCTCCAGGGTGCGGCCCAGGCGGGAGCGCAGGCCCAGCTCCAGGTGGGCCTGGAAGGACAGCCGGGTCGCCAGCAGCGCCCGGCGTGCACCGCGCGGATCGCGGGCCAGCCACTCCCCGCTGAACCCCAGCCGGTGGATGAAGTCGGGCGGGGTCACCGCGTAGAGCTCGTCCGTGCCGGCCGCGGCCAGCGCCTGGGCAACCTCGATGAGGCTGCGGGGCTGATCCCCGCCAGGCCCGGCGGTACCCGCCGACCCGGTGGCACGCAGGATCGCCGAGCGCAGGTTGAACTGGAACGCCCGGCCCGCGATAAAGGCCGCGCGGTGCGCGGCGTCCTGCACCGAATCGGTGAACACGAGGGTCCGCTTCTGCTGGTCCGGCACCAGGTCGGAGCCGAACAGCTGGGTCAGCGCGACGCTGACCAGGGTCGCGACCGACGACCCGAGGAACCGGACGGCGTCCTCGGCGCCGCACGACGGGCAGCGCTGCTCCCGGGCCGCTTCGGCGTCCGGGGTGACCAGCACCGCCAGGCCGTCCTGCTCCGCCCGGACGTAGGTGAGGGTGTGGGGGTCGATCCGGCGTGCCGCCGGGTCATGCGGCCCGGCCAGCAGCAGGGTACGGATCTTCGCCTGGTCGGTGACACTGGCCCGCCAGACCTTCTCCGGGTCACCGCCCAGGGCCTCGCCGAGTTCGGTGTCGAGCGCCTGCCATCCGGAGCGCCCACACACCCGGCAGTACACGGCGGGCAGCAACCGCACGTCCTCGTCGAGCACCCCGTCGTGCCACCAGGCGAACCGGGGCGCCGGGTCGACGGCCCGCAGCATCCGGCTGACCTCGCGAATCCACAGCTGAACCTCGATGTTCAGCAGCGGCCGGGCCCGCCCCGTCCCGTCGGTGACCCGCGCGACCGACAGCAACGCCAGGAACCGCAGCAGCGCCTGCTCGACCTGCGCCGGGGACCGCTGCCGGGCCACTCCCCACTGCAGCACACCGGAGTTCGTGACGGCGTCCACCGCCTCGGGCAGCGTCCGCTGCCCACCCGATAACGCGAGGACCACCGCGCGGGTCAGGAAATGCCGTCCCAGCCGCTGCCCCAGCGCGACCGGATCGGCCACCGACCCGCCCTGCTCCCCCAGGAACACCTGCGCCAGCGGCCACCACGAGCCCGCGACCGCCGCATCCGGAACGGGAGCAGCGAGCACCGAGGCGACGTCGGGGATGGTGAGCTCGAAATCGACCTCGGACACGACGTCGGCGGCGTCGAGCCGTTCCTCGCTGATGACCGAGTCCGCGTCGAAGGGGATACCGAACACGGTCTCGGCGAATGCGCGCAGCTCGGCGGGGCGGGTGGAACCGCCCAGGGTGGCGGAGGTGGCGACCGGGGTGATCCGCCCCAGCGGACGGCCGGGCTCGGCCACCTTGAGCGTGGCGCCGAGACGACGCAGCAGCATCGCCACATCGGTGCCCTGCGCACCGTCGTAGGTATGGAACTCGTCAAGCACCAGGAACCGCAGGCTGGTCGTGGATGCCGCCCACAGCCGAGCGTCCTCGGCGCGCAGCAGCAGCAGATCGAGCATCTTGTAGTTGGTCAGCAGGATGTCCGGCGGCTCGTCGCGCAGCACCCGGCGGACGTCGACCAGGTGCTCGCGGGTCGGCGCGGAGTGCTGCCCCTCGCCGCCGATGTACACCCCGGCGCTGACCTGCCGCAGCCGCGCATCGTCGTGCAGAATCTCGGCAATCCGCCGGGCCTGGTCGGCGACCAGCGCGTTCATCGGGTACAGCACGATCGCCTTGACGCCCTGCTCGCCACGCGCCTTCGCCCGTGCCGCGTGGTCGAGCAGCGGGAACAGAAACGACTCGGTCTTGCCCGACCCGGTTCCGGTGGTGACGATCGTCGGCCGGGCAGGCGCGTCACGGGTGGCGAGCCGTTCGAAGGCCCGCGCCTGATGACGGTAGGGGTGAAAGCGCGCGGGCAGCCAGTCCAGCGGGGACCGCCAGCCCTGCTCGACAAGCTGGAACGGGGTCCGCACCCGCAGGTAGGGGCCACGGAAGATGCCCCCCTGCCGGTCGAGCAGGAACCCTTCCAACGCCGCCCGCGCGTCATCATCGGCTAGGGCGAACGTGGTCGACAGGTACTCGGTGACGGCCAGGCGCGTCTCCTCCGCCAGCAACGACGGATACATCCACACCCCTCCCGTCACCGCTCCGTGTCGAAGACCCTCGCTCGATCATCGCTCAGATGGGTGCCGACGTTAGGGGTATCAGAGGGTCAACGGCTAGTGGTACACGACTCACTATCCGCGATCGGACGGGCAGCGTCGGCCCGTCGCATCATCCCGGCCCCGGCACGCCGCAGCTTCCGCACCGGAGTCCTCCGCATGTCACGGCCGGCAATGACGGCTATGAATGGCAGAATCACGCCTTCCTTGCCGTCGCGCTTCGCCGCTACGGACAGATGAGCTGGTGATCGATCGGCACATGTACGCCTCGCCCAGCCTGGGCCATATCCTGCACAACGTTGTATGCGTCCGGGCAACCGATCCTGCCTGCTTGGTAGGCCAGGGACAGCACGTCCATCGTCAGCCATACCGGCCGTCGAGAGTGGCCGCAAGCAGATCAAGGTGCGAGACAGCAGCGAAGTTGATGAGGGTGCAAGTATCGACCAGGACTGGGCTCGGCATTGGGTCAGGGGGCGAACACCAGGTCGTCAAGGCCATTGCTTCGCTGAGCGGGCGGTGCCGGAGGCAGCAGAGTCTCGGGCGAGATGTCGAGCACTCGCGCGGCGACCCGAGCACTGACGTCGCCGTCCTCGAATGCCTGGAGCACGTCCCTGCTCAGCAGGCCCGGACGGCGCACCTCCGACTGGTCCCGGGTGAGTTCCCGGTAGCGATCCAGCCAGCCTCCCCACTGCGCACACTCCCAGAGGGCGAGCGCGGCAAGCCGACGTCGCTCCCGGTCATCGATACGGCCGAGGTTGAGCAAGCGCCACGACAGGGCTGACGGTGAGACGCCGAACCAGCCGACCAGACGCTGACATGATCGTGCGGAAGCTCCATCTAGCGGAACCGGCGAAGAAACTGTAGCCACTATTTTAAACCGGTGTCTCTTACCAGAGCGGCGGTCCCGAAAATCAACATACTCACATGCCGCTGATCGCTTGCCCACGTCGCCGATCAGGCACGTTGTCTTGGCGACGAGAGGACGTTTGCCGACACCGTCTCGACCCGAGACCAACTGCGTGGCGCTCCGGGGACCTACCGGTGCAGCCGATGCCATGACCTACGTTCTGGCCGTTGCCGGGGGATGGGGACTACTGTACCCGCCAGAGCTGCCAAGTACTCTCCGTCCAACTGACAAGCACTCAATGGAAGGTCATTTGTATGAGCAAGCTCGACAGGAAGAGAAAGAAGCCTCCGAAGCGGAGACTCATCAAGCCTCGTGCCTCGATAACAAAGAGTCAACAGTCCGAAGACCCAGATGCCAGAATTCTCCGGACTCTGAGCGCCGAACCGAATACGGCCGCCATTTGGGGCGTAATTGCATTCCTGTTCTTGGTGAGCATCTTCGCTTACCGGTATGTTATGGACCCCGGTTTGATTGCGCGGCCATGGCTGTACGTTGTAGCAACGCTGATTGCCATATTTACCTTCTGGGCGGCATCCAATCTGACAACAATGGCGTACTGCTTTTTGTTCCATCGCGACACGGTGGCAGCGAGAGCATTCATCGACAGTCTGGGAAAATTCGCGGCAATCGGCGCCATCCTAGGAACACTATTGGGCCTACGGCTAGCCACTCCGTTCCTCGACGAGATTCAGAACCAACGAACAGGCCATAGGCAGCCCTTCATGGAGTTCATCGGTCTGATCGGTAGCACCGCAACCATTCTTACACTATTAATGGTTGGATTCTGCTGGGTTCGCGCGGTTGCAGCAGTCAAACTGACCATGCGTAAGAACGTAGGGACATCTGACGCCCAAATAGGCGAGGCGAAGTCATGCACAACCAAATGGTCCCGCCGCGTGCTCTCTGCCGGGCTGTTGATCGGGGGCAACTACGCGGGAGTCAAGGCCGCATGGGCGATTTGGTTTATACTCACCACTAAGTGATGTATTTGACGTGAGTTCGGTTCGATCAGGTTCACGAGTACCTCCTGCTGGCTGACCATCGGTGAGTGAGATGTGCCACCGCGTACGTCGGTGATTGCGGGCGGACAGCACGGATTGAGCGAGAGGCAACAGGACTTGATTTTGATTACAGATCACGTACGTGGTCGACACGTCCCCCAGGCGACGACGGTCACCGGGGGTCGGCTAAAGCGAGGGTCCGGCGAATCGGACGGTCGCGCGAGAGGGGGACTCACTCGACTGGTGACCGGCCGGGGTCTGCGTGGTGCCGCTCTCGGGAGCGGTGCCGGGCACCTGGTCCTGGGGGTCCTTGCGGCGCTGGCGGCGGCACAGCGCCCGGTACTCGGCCCGGCCCGCCTCGGACAGCACCACCCGCTGCCAGCCGCTCTCATCCGGCGCGGACACATCGAGCAGTTCCTCCTCGATCAGTCCTTCGATGAGAATCGGGTAAAGACAACCGGAGAAAGGGCGGCCCCTGTCATAGAAGGTGCCCTCGAACCGGGACACCACCCCGCAGTTGACCCGGCGCAGACCCAGCCAGGTCCAATGGTCCGGGCCGTGCAGCTTCACCGGGCACCGTCAGTGCGGTCGGGGAGGACGCATCGGGTGCAGAGCAGGCCCTGCGGCCCGCCATCGAGAATCTGCAGTCCGTTGGGGTGCGTTCTGGCGCCGCAGCGGCATCCCTGCCAGCGGGGATCACCGGACGGTGGCCCCAGGACATGGCAGCGCACGTCTCCGGGGAGCCTGGCCCAGCGGGGGTTGGCCGTGTGAGAGGCGGCGACGCGCTGTGTGCAGTCGACGCACAGCCCGCCGTGGGGCAGCGGGTGGAGCTGACCGGCCAGCATCTTCGCGCCGCACAGGGCCACGTGCACCCCGGTGAGTTGCTGGTCCAGCGGGTCCACCGCGTGTGCTCGGGTGTCGAAGGGCGACAGGTCCCAGCCGATACGGGACAGCAGATCCCGATCCGCCTCCGGGGGCGTTGACGGCCGGCCCGCTGTCAGTCCGGGTGTTGTCGAGGGGGCGGCGCTGGTCATTCGGTGGCCGCCGTGGTGAGCAGCGTGGCCAGTTGGGTGGTTTCCTGGTGGTCCATCACGGCGGTGGAGGTCCAGCCGCCGTCGAAGGTCAGCCAGATTTGCGCGCTGTGGCCTGATCCGCGCCGGGTGACAATCAGGGTCGCCCGGTTCCGGTCCGGATTCCGGACAGACAGCGTGCTCCGGAATGTTTCACTTCCCATTTTCCTCCCCTTACTGATAACTAATGCTCGCCCACACCGCGGTTCAGCGTCCGCCACGGTGAGAACAGCGCGGTGATTGATGTGGGAAACGAAACCGTGGTGTGGGTGATGGGCGGAAGATCGTCAGTGGTCGTGATGGATAGCCTCCGGGTGATCATCGGTCGCAGCCCGATGGCCGGGGGTGGCCTTGGGTGATAGGTGGTGTTCAAGGGGTGGTGATGGGTGGTTCTGCCACCACAGGAAGCGTTCGGGCGGCTACCCTTCGGCTACCTTTGGTGAATCGGAATGCGGGACGCGGGGAGGCAGGGTGGCAGAGCAGGTGGGCAATCTGCAGATGGCCCAGGTACATGCACGGACCGGGTGGTCCCGCAAGGAGCTGGCGCGGCGGGTGAACCAGCGCGCCAGGCTGCGGGGGGTGCACCTGCACACCGACGCCAGCCGGGTCCGGCACTGGCTGGACGGCCAGCACCCCCAGCCGCCCGTGCCGGAGCTGCTCAGCGAGCTGTTCTCCGAGGAACTCGGCTACCCGATCACGCCCGTCGACATCGGCCTGCCCGCCACCGACGAGCACGAGCTTGGCCTGCGCTACCTCGACTCGATTGCGGCTACCGTGGTAGCGGTAGCCGAACTCGGGAGGTACGACATGCGGCGGCGGAACTTGCTGCGTAACGGGACTTACCTGGCGGTCGCAACAGTGGCACCCAGCCGGGACTGGTTGCTCGCGGTCCTCGACGCCACCGAACCACGCCCGCTCGGGCGGGTCGCTCTCGCGCAGGTGCTGACGATCCGCGATGCGTTCTCGGTGTTCCAAGAGGCCGACGTCATACACGGTGGGGGCCACGCTCGTGCCGCCTTGGCGGAGTACCTCACCACCCGGGTGCTGCCACTGTTGCACCACGCTGATCCCGACAGCGAAGCAGGCGCGGCCCTGTTCGCGGCGGCCAGTGAGCAAACCTACCTGCTGGGGTGGATGGCGATCGACGACGACCGGCAGGCGCTCGCCCAGCGCTACCTCATCCAGGCACTGCGCTTGGCGCAGGAGTCCGGGGACGCGGCATTAGGCGCCCACGTTCTGGCAGGCATGTCACATCAGGCACTGATGATGAACCATCCCCGCGAAGCTCTCCGACTGGCCACAACCGGTCGCCACGGTCTCACCAAGGCCTACAGCGCGGCCTGTGCCTCGCGGCTGCTCGCGCTGGAGGCCGGGGCGCACGCCGCGCTTGGTGATGCCACTGCGGCCTCGCGCGCTGTCGCCGAATCCGAACGCGCCTTCGAGAGCATCAATGCCGAGACCGAACCCGAATGGGCTCGGTTCATCGACAGCGCCTACCTCTCGGGTGAATGGGCAAACACCTTCGCCAGCCTGCACCAGTCGGCAGAGACAACTCGATGTGCTCGACGCTCCATCGCTGAGGCCAGCCAGCACCGCCGCGCACGCCGCGAGGTGTTCAGCCCAGACCGCGCTGGCCCGAGCCGCCCTGGAACGCCGCGACCTCGACTCGGCGCTGCGGGCCGCCCACCGCGCCATCGATCTGTCGATCACCGTGCAGTCCTCGCGCTGCCTCTCCGCCGCAAGTGACCTGCGATCCCAGCTCAGCCCCTACCGCAACATCACCGCTGTACGAGAGTTCGACGACTACGCCCGAGAAACTCTCACCCAGGCACATCTCAACTAAGTAACCGGGAACGACGGCGTTACGCCAGGCGATAGACGCTGTGCTCAACGGCGGCTGCTGCAAGACGCTGACGGAAAACGAGCACGGCGAGCGGATTACCTACGAGTGGGAATTCAATGGTGGCGAGTCAGGACGAGCCCTCAAACCAAACCCCGACCTAGCCGATGCACAACAACTGCCAGTGCGCACCCGGATATGGCGTTACCCCGCCTGGCCTTTGAGGCGTGAGCTGAACTCCTTATAGGCTGCGCGCATCTCGGTCTCCCGATCCGGGTGGTGGAACGGATCTTCGTAACGCTCCAGCAAGTCACCGCAATCCTCACCATTAAGGTAGGCCTGAAGCAGCGCGAAGTCCTCCGGTTGCTGTTTGACGCCCTGGGCGTGATGGTCCTTCGCGATCTTCTGACCGAGGTTGTCGAACCACATGTTGTACTCATACTTGCGCAACACAGCGAACTGACCTCGGTATACCAGCACGAGCTGATCTGCGGTGAGGCCGAGCATGATCGATGCCAGCGCATCAATCTCGACGAGAGCGGCACGCCGTTCGAAATCCGACCGCACCGGAGTTTCCCAAGTCCAGTCCCGATTCGTCACCCCGAGCTGCGGCCACTCCCGAAACGGCTCAGTCCAGTGATCCTCCGCAAAACTGGGTTCGTATAATTCCTTCCACAGGGGCGCATAATCGCGAGTCAAGCAGTTCAACCGTAGCGCACGGAGCAGTAGCAGGGATGCGGCAGCGTGCTCTATCGGTGCTGGAAATTGACGGGCCAGTTCGTCATAGATATTCGCTTTGCCGCTTGTCTTGACGAGGTAGTCGAGCGGGAGAGATGCCCACAAACCTGCGAGAAGAACCGTGGTACGGTTAAGGTTTGTTGCAAGCGTGTGGACACCACTGATGTGCGCAGCTTCTGGCGGGATCAGCGCCGCAGTCAATGACCTCTCAAGGGCAGATTGAGTCATACGTCGCCACGCCAAGCGCCAATATGAAGTATAGGGAAGGCCATTCCAGATCTGCAGCCCAGCTTCATAGTGTTCGCGTTCGGCAATGCGATGATAGTTGGTGCGCGGGATTACCGATTCGGGGAGTTCCTCAAGATTCCAGCTAGAGTAGTCGAGATTATTTGCACAATTCTCATTTGGCTCTTTTGCAAAGGGAGTTGCAACGCCAAAATGTGGCCCTTGTAAAATAACTTCCTTCCAGCTCGAAGCGTATCCCGGGTTCCATTCAATTAAGCCATCGCGCCGGGCGCTGTTTTCATTCCAGCCAATTGACCACCAGTACGTAAGGTTTGCCAGTCGGGGCGCCTGAAGGGCCAAAGTGCTGAGTGCGTCGAGCTGCTCGCGTCCTATGGGAAGAATAAGCCGAGCATAGAATGGTGCAGTTCCAGGGTCGTCGAAGAGTGTAGCCCATTGGTTTAGTACATACTCTGTGACTTCAATGACACGCGATGAGTGTGGTCGCAGGTCCCATCCTCCCCACGGGTGTTGAATTCCGGGGACCTCGCCGAAGCCGTCGTGCGCAAGCGACCCCTCCAGGGTTTCAGGAATGAGGAGATTTGCAATTTGTTTGAAATTGATAGTCCCTGGAGTGCCATATATGTGGATGCCAAAAACCGTTTGATGATGGATATCTTCGAACAGCTTCGCTTCGTTGATGAACTGCCAGTGCCGTCGCAGGCGCTGATATACTGCGGACCTCAGTTCACTTGCTTTCGGATCCGTGAAATGACTTTCTGGGTGCAGTAAACCGATTACGCCGTTCGGTGACACCGAACGCCAGGTGCGATCCATGAAGTTCGTGTACAGGTTGGTCTGTACGCCCCGCAGAAGGGGATGCTCCACCACTGACCCAAGGTGCTCGTTGACACCAACTGACAAAGCTAACTCGTCGAGGTACTGTCGTACGAATTGTGGTGTCGAAAGCACCTGAATTCGTCGACTACGTAGCGTCGCTTCAGATATCCTTTCATTGAGCTCGAAAACTGGATCGAACTCAGCCAGCATCGAATCGTCTGCCCATCTTGGCCTTACCCAGGGTGGGTTGCCGAGTTGGAGGTCGAAGCCGCCTCGGGTGAAGACCTGGGCGAAGTCGAGTTCCCAGTGGAAGAAGCCTTCGCGCTGGGCGATCTCGCGGGCGACGCCGAGCCAGCGGTGTTCGATGAGCAGCATCGCTACGGGCTTCATGGCGTAGTAGTCAGTTTCGAGGGTGTCGAGGTCGGCGAGTTCGTCGAAGTTGTCGATGGTTTCGTGCAGCTCGCCCTGATCGGCCGCGCGGGCCTTGCCCTGCACGCCGAGCAGGCCTTCCAGGGTGGTCAGCCACTCGGCCAGGTCCGGTGGCTCGACGTCCACCGTCAGCGGCCAGAAGAACAGGGCGCACCAGGCATCCATCGCCAGGCGTAGCCGCTGGTAGGGGCCGTCGGGGTTGTGCAGTTCGCTTTCCACTTGCTCGCGAGTGACGGTCGAGCCGTTGCCCGCGACGGTGGTGCCCCACACGTCGATGCGCCGCGCGATCTCCCGTTCACTGATCTCCAGCCGGCGCCGGGACAGCTCCCACAGCCGCTCGACCCGCCGGGCCAGCCCGCGTAGCCGCGCCACCTCGGCGCTGCCGGGTTTGCGGGTCACCGCCTTGGCCCACGTCCTGAGCGCGGCGGCCTGTTCCGGGGCGAGTTCGCGGGCCTGCTTGGCCCCGGCCACCGCGCCCCAGCCGGCGGCGGGCAGCAGGAAGTGGTGGATCTCCCCGTCGGGCATCGCGCCCTCGGTGAGCGGCCGGTCGGTGGGCACCGTGGTCAGCCAGCTCTGCTTGCGCCGGCCCAGCGCGGCCAGGTCATACGTCGCGCGCCGGGCACCGACCAGGGAGTTGCCCCGGCGCAGGTGCAGCCCGAACCAAGGCGCCTTCAACCCAGGATGCATGACGTTGAGCCACAGCGACACCTCGGCCAGCTCCACCGCCGTCGCGTTGAGGTCGACGCCGTAGCAGCGGTGCAGCGCCAGGAAGGCCTTCACCTTCTGCAGTTCGCCGACGTAGCGCTCCGGCGCGATGGTCTCCCTCAGCTCGGCTTGGCGGCGTTCCAGGTAGGCGGCGGCGAGCTGGTTGATCCCCTCGTTGAGGAACGCGCCGCTGCCCATCGCGGGCTCGCAGATCCGGTAGTCGAGGATGTCCTCGGCGCGGGTCTGGTCGGTGATCAGCTCGGCCAGGGCGTGGCGGACCACGCAGCGGGTCAGCACCTCCGGGGTGTAGTAGGAGGCGCTGCGCTGCCGGTCGCGGCCGGAGAGCCGGTAGACGAAGGTGCCCTTGCGGTGCACCACCTTGCGTTTCTCCCCGGTCAGCCGGTCCTCGCGCAGCACCACGTGGCGGGCGTCGTACTGGCCGAGGTTCTCCACCGGCACCAGCCAGCAGCCCTTGTCCGGGTCGCCGTCCTTGGCGAGTTCGGCGAGGTCCCGGTCGGCGATGAACCCGCTGTAGGCCATCAGGCCCTCGTAGACCGCGCCGAGCTGGTTGATGCCGAGTTGGGCGTAGGAGACGAACCCGCGCCGGACGCCCCTGCGTTTCGACGGCTTGGACAGCAGCAGCAGCGCCAGCACCTGCTGCAGCACCGCGTTGCTCAGGTTCACCCCGTCGACGTGCGGGGCCCGCCGGGGGTCGAACAGGTCGGCCCGCAGCGGCTCGAACACCAGCCCCTCACCGTCCGGGTCCGCATACCCGTGCCCGTCGTTGACCAGCCGGAACAGCACCCGCAGCGAGTCGTGCAGGTGGTGGCCGTCGCGTGATGGCCCGGTCAGCGGCACCTGGATCAGCTCGCGCAGCCGGTCCAGCCCGTAGCCCGCGCCGTACTCGGGGGCCCCCACCGGCAGGATGCCCAGCTCCGGGCGGGCCTCGGCGTAGAGCAGGAACAGCACCCGGTACAGGAACCGCAGCGCCTGGGTGGTCAGCTCGGCCGGCAGTTCCGGAACCGCCTCGACCGGCTCGCCGCGCGCCCGGCGCCGCGCGATCACCTCGTTGGCGATCAGCTCGATGGAGACCCGCAGCCCCTCCCGCAGGTCCTCGCTGACTCCGACCGCGTGCTTGACCGAGTCGGCGGTGAACTCCGCCATCGGGCTGGTGCCGTCTTCGGACGGCAGCAGCACGTCGGCCGACCACAGTCCCGCGTGCCAGGCCAGCTCCCCGCCCGCCTTGTCGTCCTTGCGGGACAACGCCGTGTCGACGTCGAAGGCCAGGTAGCGGCCCTCGGCCCAGCGCTCCACGTCGGTGAGCAGCACCCACCCCCCGGCGATCACCAGCAGGTAGCGGGGTGCGGCGTCGGTGAGGAACAGCCGGGTCACGGCGTCGGGGACCGCGCTGACCGGCTCGGTGCGCTCGGCGCTGACCTGCACGCGCAGCGGGTCGAGCAGGGCGGCTTCCGCGGCGAACAGGTCGTCGATGTCGTCGACCGGGTGGGCCTGCAGCACGTGCAGCGCCTCCCCGGTGGGGTGTTGCGAGCGGACCAGCAGGGGCACCGCCACCGGGGTCTCGGACTGCTCGGTGACCAGCTCGGTCGGGGTGACGTCGAAGCCCACCGCGTCGAGCAGCAGCCGGTGCAGCTCGGTGACGGCAGCGGCGTAGCCCTCCTCCCCCGGGCTGGGCAGCGCGGCCTTGGCGGTGAGGAAGGCGCAGGTGAGGCCGGTCAGGCCGCGCAGCGGGCTGGGTTTGCCGAGCTGGGCGCGCTCGCGCCAGTCCTTGACCCAGGTGCGGAGCCTGCCTTCGAAGACCTCGGTGAGCCAGTGCGGTGACAGGAAGTCGTTGACGTTGTGGATCGAGTCGAACACCGCTACCCCCGACTACCCTCGTCGCCCCGGCCGGGCGGGCACGATCACGGCGACGACCCGGACGAATGGCTCGCCGTGCGCCACCAGGGAGTCGATCAGCCGGGAGGTCTCGTCGCGGACCTCGACGATGCGGCTCTTGCGTCTACCGGGGTCGCGGTCGCGTTCGGCCACCCACAGCGCCTGCTGCTCCCAGCGGCCCAGCTTGGCGCGCTGCGCGTCCAGCCAGGCCAGCAGCTCGGTTTCCAGCTCGTGGCGGCGGCGTCGCAGGTCGTCGGTGGCGGCCTCGATCGCCGCGGGCACCAGCGGCTGCAGCTCAGCCAGCCAGGCGGCGGCGGAGCCGGGGTTGACCGAGCGTTCCTTCAGCCCCGCCCGTTCCAGGATGTCCACCAGGTCGGTGATCTCTGCCCGCTGCGGCGGGCCGCTGATCGCCGACCACCGGGCCAGCGCCGGCTGGCCCAGCGCGTTGGACCACACCGCCTGGGTGCAGAACACCGGGGCGTCCACGGCGCCCGCGACGACCGGGGCCTCGTTGCGGCCGAACAACGCCAGCACCCGGCTGGCCGCCCAGTCCAGCACCGGGTGGACCGGGGCCAGGAAGTGCACGTCCGGCCACAGCGTGTCGCCGTCCTGGCGGGCCTTGGCCAGCCGCTGCTCGGCGTAGTGCTGCTGACCGGTGAGCCGGATCCGCTGGTTGACCTGGCGCTCGGCCAGGTACGACTCGGGCAGGTTCGCCAGCCGCGCGGTGAGGTCGGCGGGGGTGTCGAAGGCCAGGAAGTCGGTGTCCTCCTCGCGGGTCAGGTGAAGGTCGGCGGCGATCTCGTCAAGTGCCTCGATGAGGAAGTTGTCGGCGTCGTCGAACAGGGTCCGGCGTGGCGCGGTGGCCACCGGCGCTTTTTGCTGGTGCGCCCCGCCGATCGTCATCAGCGCGGCGAACGGGTTCAGGCTCGCCGCTTCCGGGGCGGGCACCACCTCGTCCAGGTCCTGCCCCTGCTGCAGCGCCGCCATCACGGTGCGCTCCTCGATCTCCTCGTCGTGCAGGTTGAGCAGCACCCCGGCGTCGCCGAGGGCCTGGTTGGCGGCGTGCTCCTTGGCCAGCAGCTTGGTCACCACCCGCAGGTCGCTGTCGGTCTCCGGGTCGGCGCTGGTCAGCGCGAGTGCAGTGATCTGCGGCTCACGCAGCTGCAGGTAGCGGTCGATGCGGCCGTTGCGCTGCTGGATGCGGATGAAGCTCCACGGCAGGTCGTAGTGCACCAGCTGGTGGCACTGCCGGTGCAGGTTGATGCCCTCCGAGGCCATGTCGCTGGCCAGCAGCACCCGCACCGGCGCCCCGGCCAGCGCGAAGCCCTCGACGACACGCTGCACCTCTTTGTCGGGTAGCTGTGCGTGCAGCAGCTCGACCGCCTTGCCCGGTAGGCCGGTGCGGCGACGCAGCTCGTCACGCAGCCACAGCAGGGTGTCGATGCGTTCGGAGAACACCACCACCCGGATCTCGCTGCCGCGCCCGACCCCGATCTCGTGCAGGTGCGCCACCAGCGCGTCCAGCTTCGCCGGGCCGCGTCGCCGGGCTGCCTCGTTCAGCTCGTCGAGCCGGGCCAGCGCGGCCGCTTCCGGACTGGCCTGGTCCCCCTGGCGGCCCAGATCTCCCTGGCGACGCAGGGTGTCGCGGCGGCGACGGATGCTGACCCGCAACGCCTCCGGTGAGGACAGGAACGCCTTGAACAACGTCCACGGCAGCAGCGCGCGGCCCCGCTCGCGCACCACCGAGCCGCCCGGCGGGTGCAGCCACACCCGGCGCAGCTCGTCGAGCACCGCCTCCTCCTCGCCGGTGGGCCGGACCGGCACGATGCGCGGCTCGCGGCGCGGCGCCCACCGGTGGGCGACCTCCAGCTTGACGTCGGGTGAGTTGCGGTGCCGGCGCACATACAGATGCTCGATGTCGCGGGAGCTGTAGTCCGACGGGTTGGCGATCGATGCCGGGTCGAGCAGGGTGACCAGCTCGGCGAACGACTCCGGCTTGCCGTTGTGCGGGGTGGCGCTGGCCAGGATCAGTGCTTCGGTCTGCCGGGCCAGCACCCGGGCCAGCGCGTTGTTCTGCGTCCCCCGGTTGATCAGGTTGTGGCACTCGTCGATCACCACCACGTCCCAGCGGTGGGTGTCCAGGTAGTGCCGGTAGCGGGCCGGGTTCTTCACGGTGTCGATCGAGACGATGACCCGGCGGTAGTAGCTGAACGGGTTACGCGAGGCCGGCAGCGTCTGGCGCACCTTCTGGAGGCCCTCGGAGTCCAGCCGGACCAGCGGGATCGCGAACCGGGTCCACAGCTCGTGCTGGAACTGCTCCAGCACCGCGCGGGGGGTCACCACCAGGATGCGCTCTCCCCGGCCGCGTTGGATCAGCTCGGTGAGCAGCACCCCGATTTCCAGTGTCTTGCCCAGGCCCACCGCGTCGCCGATGAGGATGCGCGGGCGCAGGTTCGACAACGCCACCTCGGCGGGACGCAACTGGTAGTCCATCCGGTCCAGCAGGCCGCGATGCCCGGCCACCACCCGGGTATCGCTGGACGGGGTGGGGCTTTGCCGCAGCAGCGACTCCAGCCAGAGCCGGGAGCGGCGGAAGCTCGGGGTGTCGTCGGCGACCAGGCGAGTCCGGCGCGGGTCCAGCACGGTGACGGCGTCCAGGTCGGTGAAGAACACCGCGTCCTGGTCCCGCACCAGCTCCGAGGCCCCGGTGACCTCCAACCGCAGGCCATGGCGCTGCGTGCGACGCACCGAGCGGACCAGCCACTCCTCATCCCGGATCTCGACCTGCGCCCCCGCCGCGATGTCCGGTGCATACTGTGCGGCAATCACCCACGCAGGGTAACCCGTCCAGGGTAGCGCTCGACTCGATATCATCGAGGCCGGCAAGATCAACGGCGTTGAATAGACCGCGTGACGAGCCACGTCGCTGCAGGCGAGCAGCAGTACTGGGCCGGTGGTGTCGATCCGGCACACCGCAGCGTCGGCCATACGCCATGGCCGCGCGGATCAGCCGCCGCAGGTCCCGCATCGCGTAAGCGACCTACTCCGCAGGCAGATCCTCCGGGTCACACGCAGGATCTCCCGCGCTTTGATCACATCAATCTCCCGGTAGGCCATCCCGCCGGACCTCCAAGTCGACCAACTTGGAGCGATCCAATACGGACAACCAAACACCCTCCCGGCGCGACATGCCAAAAACCACCAGCCTTGATCCCCAGACCACCTTATGGGGGGTCGAAAACCTCGATTCCGCGTCGATGAGCTGCGGTGGAGATGACGGCCACGCGGCCGGCAGAATCTGGCAGGATGCTGGCCGTGATCGTCTCGCTGGTGTCTCTGCTGGCTCGCCGACTGGTCACGCTGCTGGTGCCACGGGTGTTCCAAGATCGTGTCGTCTGGTGCTGTGGTTGGTCCGGTGACCCAAGTTAGGTGATCTTCGGCGTGTCGCGCCGGTAAGGGGAACGAAGCTCCGGTAGGACGAGCGTCCTTCCACAGACCTCGTTTGCCACCG
>DASTLT010000199.1:0-9751 GCA_035714625.1 Pseudonocardiaceae bacterium
CGGTGGCAAACGAGGTCTGTGGAAGGACGCTCGTCCTACCGGAGCTTCGTTCCCCTTACCGGCGCGACACGCCGAAGATCACCTAACTTGGGTCACCGGACCAACCACAGCACCAGACGACACGATCTTGGAACACCCGTGCGACGCTGAGGGGTGCGCAACCGGCTGTGCGCTCACAGTCAACTCCGGCCGGGTCGTCTTGGCTGATACTTGGCAGGTCCCAATGATTGCCTTGGAGCGGTGAGGGGAACGGTCATGGATGTGCAGTACGACACCAGAACAATTCATCCGCTGGACCGATATGACTACTTTCGGGCGGAAGTAGGTGCCGAGCTGGTCCCAGTGGCAGTCCATGGGCGTGTACCGGGTCGCTTGCTCGCGGTGCAGTCAGTCGCCCAGACCGGGGATTTCAACATCGAGGTGGTCACCTTGGCTGCGGACTCCGAGATCGTGTCACAGCGGACCGAACGCCTGATCCGGACCTGCGATCCTGGGTGCTACCGGCTGTTCCTTAACGTCAACGGCAAAATACGGGGAGAACAGGCGGGCAACCAGGTGGACTTCCGCGCTCGGGACATCGCTCTCTACGACTCGTCTCATCCCTGGCAAGCCACGCTTTCGATGGGACCAGGATCGATGCAGTTGGTCATGCTGACGTTCCCGCGAGCGTTGGTGCCGATCGCCAGCGCGAAGGTCCGGCCGCTGATCGGGACCCTCATCCCGAGGGACATGCCAGGACGCGGCTTGCTCGCGCAGTTCCTCATCGGGTTCACCGACACCGCCGAGGTGACCGGCGACCCGGATCTGGCCCAGGTTCTGTACGAGTGCACGGTCGGGCTGCTACGCCAGCGACTCGACCACCCAAACGGGATCACCCCCGACACCCATCGACAGCTGCACAGGGCACACATTCGCGACATCATCCGCCGACACCTTGACAACCCCACGCTGGACCCGAACCAGATCGCCCACGCCGCGAACATCTCGCCACGCTACCTGCACCAGCTCTTCCACGGCGCCGAACTGACCCCGATGCAACTGCTCAAACAGCTACGCCTGCAGGAATGCCACCGTCATCTGCAAGACCCAGCGCAGGCCACGATACCCATCAAGGACCTCATCACCGCGCACGGCTATGCCCGCCCCGACCAGTTCGCCCGAGACTTCAAACAACTGTTTGGCGTCTCACCAACACAGGTACGCAGACTCGCCACCCCGCAGCCGACCGGGCGTGCAGGATGAACCAGGGGCGTGCCCAGCCCGGGATTTCGACGTGGCACTCAGCCCCCTGCGCATGGCCACCTCAGCACGGCCTCGCCCACCGTTGTCCTGAGGCCCCTGCCGGAGGAATCCGACAACTTCACGCTACGCCTGGTTGAATCCTGGGCCGCTCGACCATCGGCGGAATCGTCCCGCACCACCCCTGTCCATCAGCGGTTCCGGTTCCTGTTCACCGACCGTTCACTGTTCTCTACCCAGGACCACCGTCGTCCCTGTTCAACCCAGAGTCCACCAAATAATGGACCTGCCCACTAAGCGACGAACGGGATAACGGATCCACCCCCGGGAACCCCGATAGGCGATACCGGGTCATCGACCCCACCCTTCTTGCGACAAAGGGAGGAAGTAAATCATGAGCACCTGGCTCGTGCTGATCCATCTCATGAGTGACGCCTTGGTGTTCCTGGCTGCCACCATAGGTCTGACCACAGCGATGCTCAACCGGCAACCCGCACGGCGGACAAGGTGGCGGCAGCGCCGGCGCCCATAGCACAAACGCGCTTCGGCAACGCGGTCTCGCAGCACGCTTGACCGCTGCTGTGGCCATCAACCGACGACCAGGGTGATGCGACGGTGGCATGGTCAAGGACCCCTTCGACGGGTTGGAGCTCAACGCCATTGAGGGCGCAGGACCGCTCATCCAGATGAGTAGCCGTTGCGCGGTCAGTCGGAGCAGAACCCTGGGCACGATGGCGACAACCCGGTTGGCCCCAACCACGCAGGGACGACGGGCGAGAACAGGGTAATGAGGCCACATCGGGATGCAAAACACCCTCACATCGGCATGCGGTCGCGATCCAGGGTTTCGGGGTCTGGTGGGTCAGGTTCCGGAGGCCATGTAGGCGGCGAGGATGTAGTTGGGGTGGCGGTCGAGGTTTTTGCGGGCTCGGTCATAGCGCATGGTGGTGCGGGGGTCGGCGTGGCGGGCGGCGATCTGCACATCGCGGAGGTCCACGCCCGCGTCGAAACTGGTAGAGAGCAATATTCCAAACCGTGCGAATGTCTCCCCGATGCTCGGTGGCAAGTCGACCCGCACCGCAGGAGCGGTCACGCGCTGAGGAGCGGAAGCGACGCGGCAGTCGATCTATTCGGTTGCATCAAACACGCGTCGACTCTAGTCTCGGATGCCCAGAACACGATGTCTCCGGTCTCGGGGTTGATCAGCCACCGGTGCTCGTAGACGGTCTGGTCCGCCAACGCGGTGGCGATCTCCTCCAAGTCAAGGCTGCTCACACCAAGCACCGGATCACCATAACCCCGCACCGGGAGCAGTCCGCGGCGATCACCTACCAGGCGCCGACCGGTGGCCCTTACTCACTGGTGCTCGTACGGAAACGCGGCTCAGCCGTGGTGTATGTCAAGCCGGTTGAGCCCACGTATGAGTTCCATAACGGTGGTACCGGCACGGCCATTGTCAACCCGGACGGCCTTCGGGCCTCGGTGCTGACCATCAGTCGCGACGGACCGTGTCTCCTCTCCGATCAGGTGATCGACTTTGATTCTCGCGCCGAACCTCAGGAAATCGTGTACCAAGCGACACCTCTATCGGCCAGTCTCTCCCCTCGGGTTGAGGACCTTTCGATATCGGCCGACGACGGGATCCTAACGGTGGTGTGGCAAGGGGGTGGTCAGGACGGTTCGAGGGTGAAGCCGTGTCCAGGAGCGGCGCTGGTTCCTCCACGGGAGTACCGATTTGAATCGTCAGTGGTCGGCTGGGTCCCCACAGACAGCGGTATCTCCTGCGGGAGCCGGACGGCGGGAGATGGTTACCGTCTGCTCTGCAGACCTGCCGGCGAGCTCAGCGAAATCTCTTCGTCGAATGGAGGGGAACAACGGCTGGTCGCCGATAAGGTCAGCCGGGTGATCTTCTCTCCTTATTCGAGTTGACCGGGGAAGGCTGCGCATATGCAGAAGGCGCTATGGGGGTTGGTCGCTGCGATCATCACGGGGGTGCTCATTGCTGTTCTGACGCCGCCGGTGCAAGACGCCCTTGGGAGCTTGATCAGCACTTTTTGGAGAGAGCGCCCGTACACCGTCGATGTTCGCGTGGGCGAGGAGATCGTCTCCACCGACCCGAACCACCCTGTGTCCAGTGGACAACAATACTTCTTTCCGGCCGGGAAACTGAAACAAACAGCGCCGCCACCCGGCCCGAATCCTTCAGGTTGCTATGGCTCACACGCCTGGGCAGTCGCCCACAGGGGGCTCGACTACGACATCTCCGTCGTCAGTGTGTTCCTCACAGCCAACGAGAAGCTGACCGTGCTTACACCGCGGGTGACCGAGCGCGAGTTCCTCCCAGTAGCCCCAGGGGATGTGACGACCTTGTCCGGTGGGTGGGCCGCTCGACATTACCTATTTAGAGATCAACGTCGGCACCGGCGGCGTACGGCTGGTCCCCGGGGACGTTCACGCAAGCCCCGGTGTTCCAGAAACATTCCCGTTCGAACTGGAGCCAGGACAAACTAAATCCCTCGTATTCATCACCACCTCAGGACGAGAAGGGCAGTGGCGCTGGCGTGTGCAACTGGAGGCTGTCAACAACGACGGCAAGCCGTTCAACATCCCCATCGACAACGACGGACAACCGTTCGAGCTGGTCACCGGCCGCAACCCGCTGAACCAACACTGGAAATACACCGGCACCAGCTGGGAGCTGGTCCAGTAAAGCCCGGTTAGCGCAAGATGCGGACCACGGTGCCGGGGTCGTCGAGCCAGATCCACTGCCGTCCGTCGCGGATCTCCAGACCGAACCGGTCCGCTCCGGGTTCGCCGTGCTCGTGCCACCAGTCGTAGGCAGCCTCGGTCTCGTCCCACAGCATGCGCGTCCCGAGCTGGCGCACGGTGAACGGCGCCGGGTCGGCCAGGTTGGCGTCCAGCTGCGCCCAGGACCGGGTGGCGCCATCGTCCAGCTCCACGATGTGATGCCGCGGGCCGTGCTTGTTCCACTCGACGACCAGGCAGCAGGAGCCCAGCCGCGCCCCGATGGCGAAGCTGCCCTTGTCCGGGTTCAGCATCCGGTCCAGATCACTGCCCCGGCACACGGTGGTGCTGATCACCGCGCGCTGGATCTCACTGTCCGGCGGCTGCCAGCCGTAGAGAGCGCGGCGCTGGCTGCGGACCCGCATGAAGGCCAGGTCACCGCAGAACCGGCCGGTGGCGGCACCGTTCTCGGTGACGTCCAGGGTGAGCATGACCCCGTTGGACCAGTCCGTTCCCCACGGGGTCACCACCCGCCCGCCTGGTCGGAGCTGCTCAAGCCACGCCGGGGGCACCACCTCGCGGATCGAGGCAGTGGCAATCACCCGGTCGTATGGGGCACCGGGCAGGTACCCGGCCAGCCCATCACCGGTGATCACCAGCGGGTGGTACCCGGCCCGGGTGAGAGCACGCCGGGCCTGATCGGCCAGGTGCGGGTCCACCTCGAGGGTGACCACCCGGCCCCGCTCGCCCACCCCATGGGTCAGCAGTGCCGCGTTCCAGCCGGTGCCGGTGCCGATCTCCAATACCCGCTGCCCCTCCTGCAGGTCGAGGGCATCGAGCATGTTCGCGACAACGCTCGGCTGGCTACACGAGCTGGACGGAAAGCTGCCCTTCTGCCCAGGCCGCACCTCGCCGAGGTCCACCTGGGTGATGACCGGTGCATCCGGCGACACCGCCGCGTGCCAGCGCTGCGGGTCGGTGTGCTGGCAGACCGCCACCAGCCCCTCACCGGAGACGTCGTCCACCCAGATCGTGTCCGGGATAAACCAGGCCCGTGGCACCTCGGCGACCAGCGCGCGCCCCGCCGACCGGGCCTTGATGCCGCTAATAGCGCTCCCTCACTTGTCGTCCTTCTCGTCCTGGTCCGCCGTGTCGTCTTTGTCGTGCTTACCGCCGCCAGACTCGGTCACGTCCTTGGTGTTCGCGTGGTCGTAATCGCCCTTCTGCCCGTCCCGGATGCTGGCGTCCTCGTGTTTGCCCACTTCGGTCTCCTCTTGCGCGGCTCTTACCTCTTACCCGGCGGCTCATGCGGCCACGGTGCTCAGGCGCTCGCGGAGTTCGCCGACGCCGGGGCTGGCGTGCATCGGTTCCAGCACGGTGTTCAGGACGCGCAGCCGGTCGTAGGAGCCGGGGGAGGACAGGGCGATGATCGCGTCGATGGCCTGGTGGCCGACCCTCACCGCAGTACCGACGTCGCCGCCCAGCGCATAGGACCCAGCAAGAGCCGGTAGACAGGACGCCTGGGGCCGGGCGTAGTCCGGCCCCAGATGATCCACGGCCTGACGCAGCAGCGGCACCGCCCGCCCGGCGGCGCGCGCGTCCAGGCTGTGCCACGCCAACGCGTAATAGACGTCACCCTGGGACGCAGCGAAATGGATCTCGTCGAAATACACGCCCCAGGGCGGTGCGGTCGCCGGGTTGATACGGGTGAAGTGCTCCTCGGCGTGGCCGAGGGCGCGGTCGCAGGCCGCTGCCTCGCCTGCGGCGGCGTGCGCTCGGGCCTGGGTGATCGCCAGGGTACAGGTGGTGGAGGCGGCTACCGGGTGGCGACCGATGGCGGCGGTCTCCGCGATGCGGATCAGGCCCAGCGCCTCCTCGGGACGGTTCAGGGCCACCGCTTGCAGGGCCATGTCCTGAAGCAGGAACATGGTCAGATCAGGACCCAGAGAATGATCGCTGTGGCGGGCAAGGTCCAGACCGATCAGCCACAGCCGCCGGGCCGCTTCGTGGTGATTGGCGCTGAAGTTCATCCAGCCAGCCTGCATAGCCAGCCGTCCGGTCGCGAGCATCAGGCGGGGCCGCAGCTCCGGGGGCACCTGGACGCTGGTCAGCAGCGGCAGCACGGTGCGCACCTGCTCGGTGGCAGCCTGGCGGAGCAGCCCGCTGCCGTAGGCGAAGTCTTGGCGCATGAACGCGGCGGTGAGCTGCTCGATCACCTCGACGTCGGCGAGTCCGAGGCGGCGGGTGCCGGTGGGCTCGGCGTGCGGCAGCAACGCAAACAGCCGCTCGGGATCCAGCCCGGCGGCCAGACCGAGAGTCAGCCCGGCGACCTGCCCGACGAAGTTGCGGCGCTGCATCCACGGCTCCTTCCGCCCGACGGTGACGGCCTGCACATTCACCGTAACCACCTGGGCGAACCCCAAAAGCACTGGCGGGACCCCGAGCGGCCGGGTCGCCTGCGCGACCAGCGCGATGTCGCGCAACCGGTGCACCCCACGCTCGATCGCCGAGATCCTCGCCTGGCCTAGACCGATGACCTCGTCGAGTTGGGTCTGGGTCCACTGTGCGGCCTGGCGCACCCGCACGAACAACGCCCCGAAGTCGTAGCCCGCGCAGATCGCCTGAATACCCGGGTCGTCATAGAACTCCGGCGGCAACGCCAGCCGGGCATCCAGCCCCCGGCGCAAACACCGATCACACCACGCCCCCACCGCCTTCCCCGGGCGCAGCGGCGTCTGACACCGAGGACACCGTAGCTCACGCTCAGTGGTCACAGCAGCACTGTAGCCACGCCCATTCCGCAATGGGAATCGGGTCGGCTCCACAGATCAAGGGCCTGCACCACCGCTCGCACGACTGGCGACTAGCCGGACGTGCCGTGGGACCGACCAGTCCCCTACGCTCACGGCGGTGACACACCTGGCCGCGTCCGGATATCCACAACCGGTAACGGAAGCACATGACCGACGCCGAGCGTGAGCAGCAGCCCTGCCGGCAATCGGGTCCCCTACCACATCTGAACGCTCCGTGCCACTAACCGCCCGGATATCGGAACCCGATCTCCGACCCAGTCGGTGCCACCGCTGTGATCACAGCCATCTCCCGTCGGGACCCGGTGCACGGACAGGGCTCTGCTCACCCACACTCCCGACGGAGACCCGGGCGCGGGCATGATCGATCACCCAGTGGAGTGGAGGAGACTGTCGCCCGCCACGGTCATGGGACCACCCTGAGCGGCTTTTTGCCCCTACCGCCGACCACGGTCACCGCGCCAGCTCCCGACCCTCCACAGCCTAAAAATCAAAGCGCCGCTGACGCGGCGGCTCAACCGTGGCGGCTCCGCGCCGCGCTGTCCGAGGCAGCGAAATAGCCGGTCCACCACCGGCTACCGATCGCGACTCACGCCGACATCGCCGCGTCGACCTCCGCCCAGCTCGGCTGCCCCTGCCCGGAGGTTCCGGTCAGTATCGGCCGCACCAGGACGTCGAGCGCGCCGAGGAGAGCCTCCCGCCCGGACAACGAGCGCCCCTCCTGCAGGGCGACCCTCAGGCTCTCGACCGCCAGCCGCACCACGCCGCGCATCCGCCCCGGCGACGCAGACAACTGTGGGATGTTCAGTAGCTCAAGTCGGCGTACCAGGAGCGTCCCATCCGCACCGAGCTCCGGTGCGAAGTCGTCCCAGGACTGGTCGGGCTCCCCCGACGGCGGAACCTGGTCCAGGTCGAGGATCGCGAACCAGCCGACCAGACCGTCACCGATCAGGTCGGCGATGTCAGCAACACTCAGCGACGTGGTGACCACCATCCGCCAGTTACCGCCCGGGGCGCCGGCGATCGGGGGCACGCCGCCGTTTCGGGTCGCGTCCGAGTACGCCTCGGCGACGGCGGCACCGAACCCGGCTACCAGTCCCGGCGCGCCCTCGCGGCGAAGGTCGTCGACAAGGATCCAGGTACCGGACCTCGCTGCGCCGTAAACCGCGACGTCGGTCGGCGTCGGTCGCGCCCGGAGGTCCTGTCCGTAGTCCGTCGAGGGGCGGTAGCCGAACGGATCGGCGTAGGGTGGGCCGTCCGTCGGCGCCCCGTGCACACCGGCGGGCCCGCGGCCGGGGACCACGAGCACGTCCGGGGAGATACCCAGCTCTCTGGCGTGCCGCAGCACGGCGAGGCCGACCTCGGTCGTTCCGGCACCGCTCGTGCCGCGCAGGATCACGTGCCGCCCGGCTCGGAGAGCCGCGACGCTCTGCGCCGCAATGTCGCCGTACTGGGCCGGAAGCAGCCGCGCGATCGCCGCCGCGGTCAGCGCGCCGAGCGTCGCCGGGAGCTGAATGAGGAACTCGGGGCCGACCCCCGGGATGAGCGTGCCGAGCGCCGCGGCCGGCACTTCGACAAGTTCGTGCGGGTCGTCGGGCAGGGTATCGAGGTGGACACCGGGGGCGGGGGCGTCCGCCGGGAGGCGCCGGAACCGGTCGAACGAGATGGCGGTGAGATCGCCCGCCCTGGCGACGCTCCCGACCCGGGCCACCGAAACCGCAGCCACCGCACCGCCGTCGCCGGTCGGCCGGGCGCCCACCACCCAGTCACCGGGGCCGACTGCTGAGGCGGCGTTCGCCGGCGCGAGCCAGAAATCACCGGACTCCTCCTGACCGGCCAGCATCCGGACCCACAGCGTCAAGTCGAGGGCGACGGCCGTCCCCTCGTCAGGAACCACACCGGGCGCCACCTCTCCCGGCGCCGGCTCTGCTGCTTCGATCCGGTCGACGATCTCCACCGATCCCTCGGGCGCCAAGCCGGCTAGCCGCTGCGTCACCTCGCAGCCGCTGGCCACGAGTACATACCGGACTGAGGCGTCTAGCGCACCGCCGGCCCGCAACACAACGACCACCGACTCCAGGTGCGATTCCCCGCCGGCCACCAGCCGACGCGCCTCGGTGACCGCCGCCGCGCAGTCCGCGGCGTCCACACACACCACGACCGCGAATCGCGCCGACTCACCACCGACCAGGCGCCCGAGGGCGCTCAGTGGGGCGACGAATCGCACAGCCGCGACGGCCTGGTCCCGTTCCGCCCCACGGATGCCGAGCTGCGCGGCGAGCGCCTTGGCGACCCAGAGCCACCGCCGGTCCTCCGGATCGCCGAGCCGGACCTTGACGGCCTCGCTCTCCACCAGGTTTGCCATCAGAACCTTCCTTACCGCAGCGGGGCGATGGACTAGCGGGTCCCTTCCGGAAACAGATCCCGCCGGAGTGCGGACACGACCGGCAAGATCCGGAGCTCGTCGGTGGCAGAGGAGTCGCCGCTCAGCAGTCGGCACCGGGCGACGTCCTCCCAGGCGAGTACCCGCTCGACCACGTCGCTGGAAGCGACCAGCCGCACCTCCGCGTTCACCTGCGCCAGCACGTCCAACGACGCGGTGATCCGGCTGCGGTCCACCGCCACCGCGGGTGCGTCGGCGTGATCCTTGCTCAACCGCTGCACGACGCGCATGGCGACGATGAGCCGGGCGTAGATGCTTCTCTTCTCCGCCAGAAGCTCGGCACTGCGGACCCGGCGGTGTTCGAGGTGAGTGGAGACGCTCGCCAGGATCTGCTGTACCACGACCCCGGACAGCGCGAACAGCCCACCGATCAACGCGTCAGACAATCGCACGGATCCTCCTACGCTTGCCCGAGCACCTTTTGAAGAACGTCCACGACCTCTCTCCTATACACCTTTCCGAACACGTCCAGGTCGGCTCGCCGATGAACGATGAGCAGGCGGGTCAGGAGGTC
>DASTLT010000200.1:0-2177 GCA_035714625.1 Pseudonocardiaceae bacterium
CTGGGGTCTCATCACGGCCGATTACGGCTGAGAAGCACGAGGTTCGGTTGTCCGTGGGGCACCGTGATTAACCGCTGTTGACCGCTGTCTCGCGGCCCCACGACGACCCCACCGCCGTAACCTGAAGAGTGCACGCAGCCAGCCGGCTGGCTATTGCTCCCGCGGCCGCGCGGCCGCGGGCCACCGTTCATTTGTCTTGCACCTAAACATGAGCTAGGGAGCCCGGACTAGAGTAGAGAAGGAGAGCGGCCTTCTGCTCTCCTCCTCTCGCTCCGAACCGCTGTCTTCTACTACAGGAAGCTCTCGATCCAGGCCAGGATCTCCGGCTGGTCGATGCGGTAGGCGAAGCCCGCGCCGGCGCAGTTCCCGTTGATCACGAACGAGTTCACCGCCAAGATGGTCGTCCCATACAGCACTGGGCCGCCCGAATCACCAAAGCACAGCCCGCCTTGGTGCGGCTGACCCGGGTTGCTCGACAACTGCAGGTTGAAGCCCTTGGAGTAGGCGCTCTTGAGACTCACCAGCTTGACGGTGGCCTGCAGCCGGCGCACCTCGGCGACCTCGACCGGCCGCACGTCCTGAATGCCGTAACCGACGATCGTGAACAGCTCGTGCTTGTAGAGGGTGTCGGCCAGCCCTGCCGTCGGGAGCTCGCCGTACTGCGACAGCTCGACCGCCTGGTCCAGGACCACAATCCCGACGTCGCCGGTGTTGGGGAAGGTGGCGAACTCGTCGTAGCCCGGATAGGCGTAGGTCTGCCCGGTGATGCCGTGGGTGTAGTCGCCGGAGAGAACCTCGGCGGTGGAGGGGGCGGTCTCGGTGAACCAGGCCTCGGCGGAGGCGGTGCCGAAGGTGCAGTGGCCGGCGGTCAGCACCACCGTGGGGGAGATCAGGGTGCCGGTGCAGCGCCACAGGTAGTTGCCGTCCTCGTCAAAGAAGCGGATGACGCCGACGTAGGGGTGCTCGCTGTTGTCGGGCTGCCCATAGAGCACGGCCTGTGCCGGGCCAGCCGTGACTACCAGGGCAGCGACCGCGGCCAGGACGACAAGAAGCTTACGCAACGACCTACCTCCACACCTCGGTTGCGCCGAGGCTAACACGCGAATCACCACAAGGTCTACGAATCAGCACACCCCGGTGATGGTGCATGAGGTGGGAGACTCGAACTCTGGCCCGCTGCTGTGGCCCTGGTTGTGTGGAGCCGGGGACTGGACTTCATGCCACGGTGAACGCCTGCTCGAACGCTAGCGGGGTCAGCAGGCCCAGTGCGCTGTGGCGCCTGGTGCGGTTGTGGAACAGCTCCAGGTAGTCAACGAGCGCATTCGCCAGCTCGATGCGCGTCCTCCAGCGCTGCCGGTCCAACAGCTCGACCTGCATCCGTGACCACAACGCCTCGATCATGGCGTTGTCGTAGCAGTCGCCGACCGAGCCCATCGAGGCACCAGTCCCGAGTCCCTGGCGCGTTGGGTGAACGCCCAGGACGCGAACTGCACCCCCTGATCGGAGTGGATGATCGCCCCAGCCGGTGGCGTTCGGGTCTGGATCGCCATGCCGAGGGCGTTGGTCACCAGCGCCGCCGTCGGGGTGGCATCGATCGACCAGCCGACCACCCGGCGGGAGAAGGTATCCAGCACCACCGCGCAGTAGAGCTTGCCTTCACGGGTGGGGTGCTCGGTGATGTCGGTCACCCAGAGCTGGTTGGGCTCGGCGCGGGAGAACTGGCGGTCGACCAGGTCGGCGGCGACCTGGTCCGGCTTGGCATGGCGCCAGTCGGGGCGCCCGGTGGCGCCAGCCAGGCCGGCGCGGCGCAGCAACAGGGCGATGGCGTTGTGGCCGACCACAATCCCATGGCCCAACCGCAGTTCCGCGTGCACCCGGAGAGCGCCATCGGTCCCGCGAGAGGCCTGGTGGACCTGGACGATGCGGTCGGTGAGCCAGGCGTGGCGGATCGCCCGCGCCGACGGCGGCCGCGACCGCCAGGCGTAGTCGCCCGACGTTGAGACGTCCAAGACCCGGCAGGCCACTTCGATGGGGATGTGCTCGGCGGCCATCACCGCGACCGCCTGGAACCGCCTTTGGGGGGCACCACCTCTCGGACCAGCTCCATGGCGCGGCGCATCGCCCCCAGCTCGGTTTCCAGCTCCGCGATCCGCCGCTTGGCCGCGGCCAGCTCGCCC
>DASTLT010000201.1:0-12905 GCA_035714625.1 Pseudonocardiaceae bacterium
CCTGCGGTCTTCCGCGTGCACGTCTCCCGAGTCCCCGGACATCACGCTGCCGATTTCCGCGCGCTGCGAGCGTGATGACCGGGCCATCGGCGCGGCGGGATCAGCCAGCTCCACCCCGACTGGTCTGGTTCCGCCGCGCCCCACCCTCCCCGGACACACAGCCGGACCCGGCGGCGCCTCTGATCTCCCCGCCGCTGACCGGCCTGCCACGACTGGGCCCACCAGACCAACAGAGGAGCTGTGAGGTGGAGACCTTCAGCGAAAGCCAGTCCGACCGCACCGTGCTCGCCTTCCAAGGCCCCGACGGGGAGCCCGCCACCGTGATCGTCCAACGCAGCCGCAGCCACGTGTGGATGGTTTACCACGGCGCGCTCAAGACCACGGTGGCCATGACCGACCGGCAAGCCGTCGAGCTCATCGAGGCACTCCGCGCCGCGTCCCGGACCCCGCGATGACCCGCCCCGACCGCTGACGATGTATCCCATGCCCGACTTGACCAGCACCGACAGCGCCAGTCCCCCGGGGACCACTCGCTCACGGCGGACCCCCGCGGTGACCGAATGACTGCAGCGCAGGTTGCGGTTCCTGGTCTCACGACAGGCAGCCGCTTGCGGTGACCCAGCGGGGAGATGCCGCCCGGTCGACAGGCGACACAGGTCATGCGGCGGCCAGTTTCACATGCCGAGACGCCGAGGTCACAAGCCGAGATATCGAGCGACAGCGTGCTCGACTTCGGCGAGTTCGTCGCGTTCGAGGTAGTGCACCGGGTCGCCGATGATGTAATCGGTGTCGATGCTGCGGATTTGGTCGACGAGGAACCTGGTCTCCTGTCCGTTGATCTCCATTGATGGGCGGAAGACGGCGGGCTGCGCCGTTGTCGAGGTGGGGATGATCGTGGCGACACTCCATGGCATGGAACTCGGACTGAGTACCAGACCCAGGCGCCTGCCGCGCTGTTCGTGGCCGCGCTTCTCCTCACCCAGATCCACTCGGTAGACCGCGCCACGAATCACCACGCATCAGCCTCACCCGTCAGGTCTTCCCCCACGAGGCGCTCAGCGTCGGATCGGGCCTGGGAGAGCCATACTTCGCGCTCGAGTAGCCGCAGTGCGCGGCGGATCACGTCGCTGGTGCGCTCGTCGGGGCGCATCGCAGCCTTGATGATCCGCTCGTCCTCGTCGGTAGGCCGGAAGCCGATCGTGGTCGCCATGGTCCCAGAGTACCACCTGCGTTTAACAGGTGTCATACCAATGTAGAACATCGTCAGTGGTCGCCTGGATCACGTGCCGCGCTGGTCCTGAGCGGCCGGAGCAGTGGATCGTGATCGTCATTCGAGTGCCCGTCATCGACATCTGGTGTCGTTCCCGGCACTGAGACGGCGATCATGAATCTGGACCCGATGACCGGCGGTGGCGGCGGAATGGGTCTGCCGGTGGTGGCGTTGCTCGAAGCGTGGTCTCCACAATGCCGCAGGCTGCTCGTCACACTGCCACTGGTCGCCCCAGTGAGTTGGGTAGACACAGTGAGTTGGGTAGACACAGTGAGCTGGGTAGACACAGTGAGCTGGGTAGACACCGTGAGTCTGGTAGACACCGTAGCCCCGGCCGGGCGGGGCAGGACCAGCAGCGCAGACCTGATTCGCCGGGCCTGGCGGGCGGTTGGCGCGTACGCTCGACCCGCAACGTAGACCCGGCCAGGGGAGTCGACGTCGGGATGCCAGCCGACAGCACAGGGCCCACCCAGCCCGTGGGACCCGAAGGGAGCGCCGTGCCAGCCGCCACTGTGGGCGGGCCGCCAGGCGCGGCCGAGGATCCGCAGCGGCCGGACGGCCCGGACCAGGGCAGCCTAGACCAGAGCGTCCAGGACGGCGAGGTTCGGGACGGCGAGGTTGGGGACGGCGCCATCGCGGAGACGGCGCAGCAGCGCAGCGCGCGTTTCGAGCGCGACGCCATGCCGCTGCTCGACCAGTTGTACGCGGCGGCGCTGCGGATGACCCGCAATCCGGCCGACGCCGAGGACCTGGTGCAGGAGACCTACCTCAAGGCATACAGCGCGTTCGGGTCATTCCGGGAAGGCACCAACCTGCGGGCCTGGCTGTACCGGATCCTGACCAACACCTACATCAACGGGTACCGCAAGCGGCAACGCCAGCCCGCCCAGCAGCCCACCGACGAGATCACTGACTGGCAGCTCGCCCAGGCCGAGCAGCACACCTCGTCGGGGCTGCGCTCGGCCGAGATGGAAGCGCTGGACAAGCTGCCCGACTCCGATGTCAAGGACGCCCTCAGCCAGCTTGCAGAGGACTTCCGGATGGCCGTCTACCTGGCCGACGTCGAAGGCTTCGCTTACAAGGAGATCGCCGAGATCATGGGAACCCCGATCGGGACCGTGATGTCGCGGCTGCACCGGGGTCGCAAGCAACTGCGCGACATGCTGACCGGGGTGGCCCGCGAGCGGGGTTTCCTGCGCAATACGGAGGTCGCGTCATGAGCTGCGGAGACCCCCACGAAACGGACTGCGGCGAGGTGCTCGCCGAGATGTGGCTGTTCCTGGACAACGAGTGCAACCATGAGCGGCGCGAGCTGCTGAAGCGTCACCTCGAGGAATGTGGTGCGTGCCTGGAGGAGTACGGCCTGGAGGAGCACCTCAAGGCGTTGCTCGCCCGCAAGTGCGGCGGCGACCACGCGCCCGACGAGTTCAAGCAGCGGCTGCGCCAGTCGATCCAGGAGATCATGGTGCGCCAGGCGGTGCTCGGCGCAGAGGTCACCGTCGAGCAGGACGAGGACGGCACCATCGTGGAGGTGCGGACCGCTGTGGAGACCCGCACCTGGACGTCCCGGGAGCGACGGCCCCCCCCGCACTGACTGTCCCCGCCCGATAGACCCCCTGGGGACCGGCCCCTTCGGCGGCGGCCCCGTCCGGCCGCAGCGACGGGCCCGCGCGGGGTTAGCAGTTCGGGCGCTTGCCGTGGCTGGCGGCGTTCTTCTTCCGATCGCGCTTCTTGCGGGTTCGCTTGGACATGTCGGCTCCTCTGCTCGCAGACGACCCGAGTGTGTCATGCCGCCCGTGCTCGCTTCCGGGCGACGGTGCCGGCCGTGGTTGGATGGCGAGTGCCGCAGCACCGAGGAGGGCGAGTCATGTCTGAGGAGATCCGCGCCGAGATGGTGGCCAACGTCTGGAAGATCGTGGTCGAGCAGGGGGACACCGTGTCCGACGGCGACACCCTGGTGATTCTCGAGTCGATGAAGATGGAGATCCCGGTCCTCGCCGAGGCCGACGGCACCGTCTCTAAGCTGGCCGTCTCAGAGGGTGACGTGGTGCAGGAAGGCGATCTGATCGCCGTCCTGGAGTGAGGCCACGAGCCGAGGGTGAGTCGCGATGTCGACGCTGAGTGAGCTGCTCGCCCAACACACCCACCTGCCCGGCGCAGCCGTCGGCCACCTGCAGCGGATCGTCGCTGAGTGGCAGTTGCTCGCCGACCTGTCCTTCGCCGACTTCTTGCTGTGGGTGCCCTTGGACTCGGCCGACCCGGTGGGGGAGTTCCTCTGCGTGGCGCACGCCCGGCCCACCACGGCACTGACCGCCCATCCCGAGGATGTGGTGGGCACCCAGGCGGTGACCGGTGACCACCCCCAGTTGCACCGCACCCTGGTGGAGGCCCGGATCCTGCGCGAAGAGGCGCCCCGCTGGCAGCAGGGTGTTCCGGTGCGCCGGGAGACCGTGCCGGTGAAGCTGGGTGAGACGCAGATCGCCGTCCTCGGTCGAGACACCAACCTGGCCGTGCCCCGGGTACCCAGCCCGCTGGAGATCGCCTACCTGGGCGTCGCGGCAGATTTGTGCCAGATGCTGGCGGATGGCACGTTTCCCGATCCAGCCGGGGGCCCCGACCTGCACAGCGGCCCGCGGGTGGGGGACGGCCTGATCCGCGTGCACCCCACCGGAAGTGTGATCTACGCCAGCCCGAATGCGTTGTCCGCCTACCACCGGATGGGTCATGCGGCGGACCTGCGGGGCGAGCAGCTCGCGCCGCTGACCCGCAGCCTGGTCTCCGACCCCTTCGACGCCGCGGAGGTGGCCGAGCGGATCCGGGCTGCGCTGGAGGGCAGGCCGAGCATGCGGATCGAGGCCGACGCGGCCGGGGCCACGATGCTGTTCCGGGCGTTGCCGTTACGTCCGCGGGGGGAGCCGGCTGGAGCGCTGGTGCTGGTCCGCGATGTGACCGAGGTACGCAGCCGGGACCGTGCGCTGCTGTCCAAGGACGCCACCATCCGGGAGATCCACCATCGGGTGAAGAACAACTTGCAGACGGTGGCGGCACTGCTCCGGTTGCAGGCCCGGCGCACCGAGCATGCCGAGGCCCGCCAGGCGTTGCAGGAGTCGGTTCGTCGAGTGGCGTCGATCGCCATGGTGCACGAGACGTTATCGATGTCATTGGACGAGCGGGTGGACATCGACGCCCTGGTGGACAGCGTGCTGCCGATGATTGCCGAGGTGGCGGGGGAGCAGAGCCGGGTCGTCGTGCGCCGCGAGGGAACCTTCGGGGTGCTGGCGGCCGAGCTTGCCACCCCGCTGGTGCTGGCGCTGACCGAGTTGGTGCAGAATGCGGTGGAGCATGCTTTCGAAGCGGGGCAACCCGGCGAGGTCGTGTTGCGCGCGCAGCGGTCGGCCCGGTCGTTGGAGGTGGCCGTTTCCGACGATGGCCGGGGGCTTCCGCAGGAATTCGCACTGGGCCGCGCGGAGCGGCTGGGCCTGCAGATCGTCCGAACGCTGGTCGGCTCGGAGTTACGGGGAACGCTGGACCTGCAGCGCAGGCAACCCCACGGCACCGTCGCCGTGCTGCGGTTGCCGCTGGCGGTTCGCCGCTGAACGGCCCCTGAAGATCGCCCTGAATGATGGCCGCTGAATGGCCGCTGCGGAATGGCAGGGGGCCCAGCACCACTCAGGTGTCGGGCCCCCTGCCGGTCGTGCTCAGGTGCGCGGATCAGGCGCCGGTACGGGCCCGGGTACGTGTGGTGCGCCGCTTGACGGCACGCCGCTCGTCCTCGCTCATGCCGCCCCATACGCCGGCATCCTGCCCGGAGGCGAGGGCCCAGTTAAGGCACTCGACACTGACCGGGCAGCGCCGGCAGACGGTCTTCGCCTCGGCGATCTGCAGTAGAGCGGGACCGCTGGTTCCCACTGGGAAGAACAGCTCCGGGTCCTCGTCTCGGCAGGCCGCGCGGTGGCGCCAGTCCATGGTTCTTGCTCCTTGTGGATCGCGCTGGTCACCGCGTGCCCCAGCGCTGTCATCGTCTGTCGTTTGGGCTTGTGAATGCTTTCACGATCGCTCGCGATGTCAAGGGGCATCTCGCGGCCGGGTGAGTCAGTTCACCCGGCAGATAGCCGAGATCCAAGCCCCCAGCCGCACGTGAAAACGATTCAGAATCCCTGGTGCAAGGCTGCTGCGCGGCGTAACGGTGAGGTCACAAAGACTTGACCGCACGCCCGGACGCTGCGCCCCACAGGTATCAACGCGCCGGGCCGCGAAACGTTCCGCCCGAATGTTGAGCTTGGCCTGGATGGGGGACCCGCTGTCGGGGCAGGCCGCTGGCTACGCTGGGCCGGTGACCGAGGAATCCGCTGCTCCGCACCCGGTGCGGGCTGCTGGGCTGCTGGTCGGGTTGCAGGGTGTGTTAGGGGTCGTGGTCGCCGCCGGGCTGCTCGGCGGTGGCTCCACCGGGCCGATGCCGACGCTGGCCACCGCGGTCTGGTTCGCCGGCTTCGGCGCAGCGCTGATCGCGGTCGGAGTGCATCTGATCCGGGGCCGCCGCGGGGCCCGCACGCCGGCCGTCGTCGCCCAGATCCTGTTGCTGGGGGTCTGCTGGTACGCCGCCGGCCCCTCGTCCCAACCAGCTTACGGAGTACCGGCCGCAGTGTTCTGCGTTGCTGTGCTCGTGCTGCTGTTCTGCCCGCCTGCGGTGCGCTGGGCCACCGGGCAGGACTGAACGGCGCCGGCACTCGGTCGCGTCGGCTCCCCGGGGTGAGCCGGGTCGCCAGAGCACCGGCGATGGGGCATCCTGCAGTGATGGAACTCACTCTGAGTGATGTAGACACAACATCGGCAAGGGCTCGTGGCCGGCTCACCCTCGCTGCGTTAGGCGTCGCGGTGGCCTTCGCGCCGCTCGCCTGCTCATCGCAGCAGAATGCCAGCCAGCCCGCCACCAGCCCGCCGGCCACCACCAGTGCGGCCAACACCAGCGCGACCAGCCCGGCTGGGCCCGCGGCCAAACTGAGTGGCGGCGGCACGCTGGCCGCACCCGAGCAGGCCACGGATGCCTTCACCTACGACCCTGCGCTGGCACCGGTCGGCGCATATCTGGCGGTCACCATGGCTACCCTGCCGGATTCCACCCGGGTGGAGCTGGATGTCTCGGGGTTGCTGCCCAACCGCGGTTATGCGGTGCACTTGCACGCCAAGCCGTGTGGCCCCACCGGTGCCGCAGCGGGACCGCATTTCCAGCACCAGATCGATCCTGCTGCCACCCCCGACCAGCCATCGACCAATCCCGAGTTCGCCAACCCGAGAAACGAGATCTGGTTGGACGTGCGCACCGACGCGACCGGCTCGGGCACATCCAGCACCGAAGTGCCGTTTGTCTTCACCGATCGCAGACCCGCGTCGGTCGTGGTGCACAAGGCGATGGCGACCGCGACCGGCCCGGGACAGGCAGGCATGGCAGGCGAGCGGATCGCCTGCGTCACCTTGCCGGACAAGTGAACTGCTCCGGGTGGACCGGCACCTGTCAAAGGGGGGAGCGCGACCGCGAGAAACGGCGCTGACCGCAGGTACTCCGCTGGTCAGCGCCGTTTCGCGGGCCTGGCTCAGCCCTGCTTGGTGGCCCAGAAGATCTTGTCGATCTCCGCGATGTGGTCGAGCAGCTCCTGCCCGGTCTCCGGGTCAGTGGAACCCTTGGTGCCGGTGGCCCCGGCGGCCTTGGTGGCCTTGTTGAACAGATCATGCAACTGCGGGTACTTCTCGAAGTGCGGTGGCTTGAAGTAGTCGGTCCACAGCACCCAGAGGTGGTGCTTCACCAGATCGCTGCGCTGCTCCTTGATCTCGATGGCACGCGCGCGGAACTCGGGGTCATCGTTGGACTGGTACTTTTCCTGGATTGCTTTCACCGACTCGGCCTCGATCCGGGCCTGAGCCGGGTCATAGACGCCGCACGGGAGGTCGCAGTGCGCAGTAACCTCCGCACGGACCGCCAAACTGAGGACATCCAGGTTGAGACGGTGCAGAATGCGCGACAACGGTCGCATCGTGCCTCCCTACATGTGGTGCTCCGACGTCACGGGACCCTACCCTCGGACGGCGCAGTGAGCATGGGGACGGATCACCTAGTGTCTCCCATCGTGCCCTCCGCTGGTCGACCGCCCGGTCGTGAGTCCGGTGCTGGTTGGTGTTGCGCGGTGGTGCGCGGGCCCTCCATGTCACCGACGCTCGCCGACGGCGACATCGTGCTGGCCTGCCGGTGGCCTCGGCCGCGTCCCGGCGCGGTGGTGCTGGTCAGGTGGAACCAGCGCCCCGGCCAGCTCTCGGTCAAGCGCGTTGTCGGCAGGCATGGTGCGGGCTGGTGGGTGCTGGGGGACAACCCGGACGGGTCCACCGACTCCCGGCAGCTCGGTGCCGGGGAGCTGGTCGCCGTGGTGCTGGCCCGGCTGTGGCCCGCGCCGCGGTGGCTATCCCGACGCTGACTGCGCGGGACGGCGCGGGGACTGCACCGCCACGCAGTCGGCCCAGCGGGGCAGGATCCCGGCGGCCTCGGCCTCGGCCAGGGTGGGCGCCTGGTGGTCCTTGTCTGACAGCACCGGCTCCAGGTCGGCGGGCCAGGGCAGCCGGAGTGCCGGGTCCAGCGGGTTCACCGTGCGTTCGGCACCGGGGTGGTAGCCGGTCGAGCACAGGTAGGCCAGGACGGTGTCCTCGGCGAGCGCAACGAAGGCGTGCCCGATCCCCTCGGCGAGATACACCGCCCGGTAGGTCTCGGCGTTCAACTCGACCGCGTCCCAGCGGCCGAAGGTCGGTGACCCGACCCGGACGTCGACCGCCACGTCGAGTAGCGCGCCCCGCGGGCAGTACACGTACTTGGCCTGCCCGGGCGGCACATCGCAGAAGTGCACCCCGCGGATCACCCCGCGCCGGGAGACGCTGTGGTTGGACTGCGCCACCTGCAGCCGGTGCCCGGTGGCAGCGACGAACGCGGCCTCCTGGAAGGGTGCGACGAACAACCCACGCGCATCGGGAAAGATCGTCGGGCTGAACTCGACTGCTCCCGGCACCGCCAGCTCACGAAACTGCACGGCGCAACCCTAACGGGCGTCGAATAGATCACAGTGTGATAGCCCACCGCTGACAGTGAGAGTGCCTCCTGACACACTGAAGGCGAACCCCCACGGCGGTGGCGCCGTGCCGGCGCCACGACCTGGCGCGTGCGGGTAGGAGTCGCCACCACCTCATGCGCCCGGCGGCACCCGCGTCGGCCCACGGTTCATCATGCGGCCCTCCGGCACCCCTGCCCGGCCGCTTCCGCCGGCCTTCGCCCGACGCCGGCCGCACTGCAGGAGGACGACTTGGCTGCCCCAGCCCAGCACCATGCCCACCAGCATCATGCCCACCAGCACCATGCCCCCCAACACCATGCCCCCCAACACCATGCCCACCGGAACCAAGAACCCGGCGATACCAGCCGAGAACCCAGCGATATCCCCGGTGCCACGCTGGGCGAGGAGGAGATCTTCGCTGCGCACGAGGGCGGCAAACTGTCCACCGGCCTGCCCTTCGCGATCAGCAGCCAGCGCGCGCTGGCCATCGCCTACACCCCAGGGGTGGCGCAGGTGAGTCGGGCGATCGCGGGTGATGAGACCCTCGCGCGGCAGTACACCTGGGCGAGCAGGCTGGTGGCCGTGGTCAGTGACGGCACGGCGGTGCTGGGGCTGGGCGACATCGGGCCGCGCGCTTCGCTGCCGGTGATGGAGGGCAAGGCGGCTCTGTTCAAGGGATTCGCCGGTCTGGACGCCATCCCGTTGGTGCTGGACACCACCGACGTCAACGAGATCGTCGAGACCCTGGTGCGGCTGCGTCCGACGTTCGGTGCGGTGAACCTGGAAGACATCTCCGCACCGCGCTGCTTCGAACTGGAGCGCCGGCTCGTCCAGGCTCTGGACTGCCCGGTGATGCATGACGATCAGCACGGCACCGCGGTGGTCGTGCTGGCCGCGCTGCGCGGCGCCTGCATGGCGTTGAACCGGGAGATGACCTCGTTGAAGGTGGCCATCACCGGCGCTGGAGCGGCCGGGGTGGCCTGCGCCCGGATTCTGCTCTCGGCTGGCCTTTCCGACATCACGGTGCTTGACTCGCGCGGCATCATCCATGGTGGGCGGGACAACCTGAATCCAGTGAAGGAGGATCTTGCCGCCCGCACCAACCCGGACGGTCGCCGGGGTGGGTTGGCCGAGGCGCTGGACGGCGCGGACGTGCTGATCGGCGTCTCTTCGGCCAGCGTTCCGGAGCGGCTGGTGGCGAAGATGAAGCCGGACGGCATCGTCTTCGCGCTGTCCAACCCAGATCCGGAGATCCATCCGGTGCTCGCCGCCCGGCATGTCGCGGTGGTGGCCACCGGCCGCAGCGACTTTCCCAACCAGATCAACAACGTGCTTGCTTTCCCCGGCATCTTCAAGGGAGCACTGGACGCGGGGGCCCGCTACATCTCGGAGGGGATGAAACTGGCCGCTGCGGAGGCCATCGCTGCGGTGGCCGCGCAGGACCTGGCGCCGGACCGTATCGTGCCGAGCCCGCTGGACGTTCGGGTAGCTCCGGCGGTGGCGGCGGCGGTGGCCGAGATGGCGCGCAGCGAGGGCATCACCTGATCAGGTGACGCCCGCGCTGGCGTCTGATTTGAGCCACGAAGCGTCACATTTTTTGCGCTCACCTGGATAACTAATCGCCGGTTTGCGCGTTATGTTGGACAGGTGTGACACGCTGTCGTCATCACTGATGCTTCCGTGAACGCCGACGGCCAACGGAGGCTGGCTGTGGCGGGGCGGAAGGGTGGGATCGTGGCTGAACGGGCTGGGCGGGGGGTCTTCGTGCCTGTACCACTGAATCTCCAGAACGGGCGTCCGGCCGGGGTGGACTGCCCGATCGCCGATCCGGAGCAGGCGATCCTGCTGCCGGAGGCGCCGGCGCTGGTCTGCGCAGCCGGGGTGGTGGTCCAGGCCAACCTGGCCGCCGCCCGGCTGGCCGGACGGCGGTTGCCCGAGTCGCTGATCGGGCTGTCCCTGCCGAGCCTGCTGGTGGAGACGGGCGTCGAGGCTGAGCTGATCGGACCGAGTGGCAAGGCCACCCCGGTCCGGGTAGCGCGGTGGAGCCTGCCGGGTATCGGCCTGCTGATGGTGATCCTGGTTGACGTGTCCGACCTGCGCTCGGCCGGTGATGCCCTACGCACCGAGCGGCGCAGGCTGGCCGAGGTCGAACGGGTCGCCGGCATCGGGTTCTGGGAGTTCGACCCGGCCACCGGGGCAATCCGGTTCTCACCGGGACACTGTGAGATCCTCGGTGTCGAGCCGGGCACCGTGGCCTGCGACATGGACGCGGTGCTGGAGCTGGTGCACCCGCAGGACCGGGACAAGCTGGCCGACGCCTGGGCGGCACACCGGCGGACCGGGGCGCCGATCAGCATTGAGTACCGGGTGACGCGGCCGGATGGGGTCCTCCGGGTGATCTGCGCCCGGGTCGAGGTAAAGCACGACCCGTGGGGCCGCCCGGTCCGACACATCGGCTGCATCTCCGATGTCACCGAGGCGCGCCGGGCGCAGCGCGAAATGGCCGCCGAGCGGGCCCAGTTGGTGGAAGCCCAGCGCATCGCCCGGATCGGCAGTTTTACCTGGGAATGGTCCCGCCGGGAGCTGAGTTACAGCCCCACCCTCGGCGAGCTGTTCGCGCCGTGCTGGGCCGAGCTCACCGACCCGTTCCAGCTCGTCCACCCCGAGGACCTGCCCGGGTTGCTGCAGCAGGTCGAGCAACTGGCCACCGTCGCCGAGCTGGGGACCGTGGAGGGCGAGTTCCGCGGGCCGCCGCACTGCGGCGAGACCTTCTACCTGTGGCGGCTGCGGGTCGACCGGTCCGGCGGCGACGCCGTGCGGCTGGTGGGAACCGTGCAGGACGTCACCGCGGCTCGGGCGCTGGAGCGCGAGCTGCGCGAGGAACGGCGCCGGCTGGCCGAGGCCCAGCGGGTGGCCCGGATCGGCACCTGGGAGTGGGAGCCGGACGGCGACCGGGCGGTGTGGTCGGACATGCTGCAGGAACTCTACGGGGTGAGCGACACCTCGCGAGCCACCTACCAGACCTACCTCTCCCTGGTGCACCCCGACGACCGGCCCTGGGTGGACGAGCTGTGGCGCCAGCTCCTCGTCGACCACACCCCGGTGTACTGCGAGCACCGGGTGCTGCGGCCGGACGGCGTGGTGCGCACCTTCCGCTGCTACGGCACCACCACGGTCGACCCCTCCGGACGCCTCCGGCTGGTCGGCACCGCGCAGGACGTCACCGAGCAGCGGGCCACCGAGACCCGGATGGTGCGCTCCAGTCAGCGCTTCGCCGACCTGGTGGCGATCGCTCCGGTGGGCATCGGGATCTTCGATGCGGCCGACCGCCTGGTCGACGCGAACAACGCGCTGTGCACGCTGCTCGGCTACGATCTGGAAACGCTGCGTGGCCTGACCTTCCAAGCCCTCACTCACCCCGAGGACCGGGCCGAGGGGCTGCGCACCATGCGCACCTATGAGGCCGCCGGGTCCAAGAGCTTCACGGTGCCGCAGCGGATGCTGCTGCGGGCCGACGGCGGGCCGGTGTACTGCGAGTTGCATGTCTCGGTGTCGGTGCAGGACGACGGGCAGCGGTTCCTGCTCGTCGTGTTCGCCGACGTCACCGAGCGGCGCCGGGTGGCCGAGGCGTTGAAGTACCGGGCCACCCACGACGAGCTCACCGGCCTGCCCAACCGGGCCGCGATCAAGGACAGCCTGACCGAGCTGCTCGCCGCACCCGACCGGGACCTGGCCGTGCTGTTCTGCGACATCGACAACTTCAAGCGGGTCAATGACTCGCTCGGCCACGACGCGGGCGACGAGCTGCTGGTTGCCCTGGCCCGCCAGCTCGTGGCCGGCCTGCCCGAGTGCTGCACCGCCGCCCGGCTCTCCGGCGACGTCTATGTGGTGATCTGCTCGGCGGTCCGGGTCCAAGGTGGCGTCCAGGCCCTGGTCGCCAAGGTCGCGGGGCTGCTGCGTACCGCCGTGCCACTGCGCGGCCAGCTCATCCGGGTGTCGGCAGCCATCGGGGTGGCGGTGCCCGACGCCACCACCGGTGGTCCGCAGGATCTGCTGCGCTTCGCCGACGCGGCGCTGTCCCAGGCCAAGCGGCAAAGCGCCGGCCAGGTGGCCCTGGCCAGCGCGGCGCTGATGGCCTCGGCTGACCGGCAGGTCGAGCTGGAATGCCAGCTCCGGGAGGCGCTCATGAACGACGGCCTGCAGTTGTTCTATCAGCCGGTGGTGCGGCCCGACGGGACGGTGCACACGGCAGAGGCGCTGCTGCGCTGGCCGCACCCGCAGCGCGGGATGCTGGTCCCGGAGGTGTTCCTCCCGGTGGCCGAACAGGGCGACCTGATGCGCGAGCTGGACCGCTGGGTCCTGCGCACCGCGCTGCGTGAGGTGCGCGACTGGGTGAGTCCGGACGGCCGTCCGGTGGCCGTTGCGGTGAACCTCTCCGGGCTGGTCCCCGGCGAGCCCGATTTTGTGGGCACCGTGGCGGCCGCGGTAGCCGAGAGCGGGATGGCCTGGGACCGGGTGGTGCTGGAGCTGGTGGAGACAGCGCTGGT
>DASTLT010000202.1:0-5430 GCA_035714625.1 Pseudonocardiaceae bacterium
CCCGACCCGCTGCCCCGTCCTGAGCAGTACCCCGATCACCCATCCCCGGCCACCGCAGACACCGACGATGACGGGCCCATCCTGGAACGGCCGCCTCCCGAGCCAGACCCACCGGAGCCGGCGGACGAACCACCGGAGCGAGCGGACGAGCCGCCACCGTTCTAACTCCCCTGATCAGGGAAAGCCTCTGATCAGGGGAGGCACCGGCACCTGGCTGGGTCAGTTGAACATGGCACCCTGCTCGCTGCTGGTGAGCTGACCGAGGTCGAAGGGGGCCATGCCGTCCGGGATGGTGATGCCGTAGGTCACCGCCACCCAGATCAGCAGCGCCCCGGTGGCGCAGACCGTGATCACCATCTGGACGAAGGCGGTGTAGGCGTCGCTGTACATCCCGCCGGTGGCGGTGTAGAGCAGCACGACACCGACGATGAGCAGCACGCCGAACGCGTAGCTGGTGCCCAGGAAGCGTTCGAACAAAAACCCGCCCGCGACGAGGTTGTCGGCCAGCAGGATGCAGAAGCTGAAGATCATCATGATCGACGCGACCAGCTCCACGCCGCGGCCGTAGCGGCGGGCGAAGAAGTCGCCGATGGTGAGCAGCTTCATGGCGTTCATCCGCTTGGCGGAGAACAGGCCCGTGATCACCAGGCAGGGCGCCAGCCCGATGGGCAGGCTCGCCCCGGACCAGAACCCGAACGCGGCCGACAGATCCGTGTTGCCCAGGGTGGCGTTGGTATCGACCGCCTGGCCCATCAGCCCGGCAGCGGTCAGCGGCAGGGCCAGGGTACGGCCGGCGACCAGGAAGTTGGTGCTGTCACCGCCTACCTTGCGGGCCACCGAGAGCCCGATGAGGACCACGGCGAGCACCCCGAGACCCACCCCGAGAATGATCATGGCTGCTCCGGGATCGGACCGGGCCGTCAGCCGGCCGAGGGACGGGGCAGGTGGCCGGCCCGTACGAGGCAGCCGAGGGTGTCACAGATGACCCGGGTGGCGATCAGCGCTGTGATCTCGGCGTTGTCGTAGGGCGGGGAGCACTCCACGACCTCGAGGCCCGCCAGCGGCCGCGCCGCGACGAGCTGGATGAACTTCAGCACCTCGCGGGGCAGGAAGCCGCCCGGTTCTGGCCAGCCGGTGCCGGGGACGAACGCGGCGTCCAGGCAGTCCACGTCGAACGACAGCCAGACCGCGTCGGTGCCGTCCCAGGCGACGTCCAGGGCCCGCGCCGCGGCGGCCTCGATGCCCATCTCCACGCAGTCGGTGACGGTCATGATCGTGGTGCCGCGCTCCCGGCCGACCTTGACTCCGGGGCGGGGCGCCTGCCAGCCGCCGATGCCGATCTGCACCAGGTTGCGCGGCGGCACGTTGGGCAGGTCCGTGGCGTGGAACCACGGGGTGGTGTGCATCCGCTCATCGAGGTCGGTCTCCTGGGTGTCGACGTGGCGGTCGAAGTGGATGATGCCGAGCTTGCCGCCGCCCAGGTGCTCGGCGACCGCGCGGGTGGTGGGGTAGCCGATCGAGTGATCCCCGCCGAGCACCACGGGAAACGCTGCGGAGGCGTAGACGTGCCCGACCGCCTTGGAGATCTGGTCGAAGGTCTTCTCGATGTTGCCCGGGATGGTGAACACGTCGCCGAGGTCGGCGATGGTGATCGACTCCCGCAGGTCGACGCCCAGCTCGAAGCTGTACGGCCCGTACAGCGCGGAGATCTTGCGGATGCCCTGCGGACCGAACCGGGTGCCGGAGCGGTAGGTGGTGCCGCCGTCGAACGGGGCGCCGAGCACCGCCACGTCGTACTCGCCGCAGCGGCGGACATCCTCCAGGTAGGGCGCCTTGAGGAAGGTGTTGATCCCGGCGAAGTGCGGCAGCTCGCCGCGGGAGAAGGTGGGGATCCGCCGGTCGACGATCGAGTCCGCGCCCGGCAGGCCCAGCTCCAGGCCGCGCGCGACCTCCTGCTCCCACCTGGTGGTGGGCAGCGCCGCTTCCGCCGCGACGGCGTAGCGAGCCTCCGGCCCGTAGTGATCGTGCGAATCAGGATGATCGGGCGAATCGGAGGTGTCGGGCATGTGGGGCCTTTCGCGTCCACGGCGCCCGGCCGCGAGGCAGCCGGGCGTGGCTGGCCTCCCGGGCTTTTGTCCCGCCGTGGAGCGGGCAACCGCGCTACCCGCCTGCACCTCTCGGACCAGGCCTCCCGTTCGCGGGAGCGAAACCCTAGATGCGCCTCACCAGTAGGGTGAGTCGCAACCATCAAACGGTGCCACTGTGACCTCACAGTAACTTCTGTGTTCCAATGCTCGCGGCGTGCCCGAGGTGACCCCTCCTGCGCCGACGCGGCCGCGTTGCCGGTGATCTGCGACCGGTTCGGCCCCGAGCTGATCCGGCACGCGCGGACGTTCTTCGAGCCGCTGGTCGCCGACAACCTCGATCTGGGCCGCCCGGACCAGATCGAAATCATCTTCGGGCGCAGGATCGCCGGCAGGCCACCACTACCCTGAGTTGAGCGGCAGGCTTCATCACCCGCTGCCGGATGGCCGTGCTGGGCATGACTATGGAGTGACGCGACGTGCTAGGTGGGGCGGTGACCCGGCACGGCCCGGACACAGCGCGCGAGCAGCTCGCCATCGTCCGCGAGCTCTATGCCGAGGTGTACGCCGAGCCGCCCTACTTCGTCGGACCTGCCGAGGTGGCGGAGTTCGTCGCGGGCTGGCAGCAGCGGGTCGCTGAGCCCGGCTTCCGCCTTGTTCTCGGCCACTGGGACGACCGGCCGGTGGGATTCGCCTTCGGCGCCCAGCTCCAAGCCCAGGCCGGTTGGTGGCAGGGCGCGCTGACTCCGCTTTCCCCGCAGCTCACCGCCGAGCATCCAGGACGGACGTTCGCGCTCCTGGAGATCGGGGTGCGCCGCCCGTACCGGGGCCGCGGCGTGGCCCGGCGGATGCATGACTGCCTGATCGACGGGCGGTCCGAGGAGCGGGTCGCGCTGCTGGTGCTGCCTGATGCGCCGGTCCCGCGTCAGGCTTACCTGTCCTGGGGATACCGGCCGGTCGGCCGGGTCCGTCCCTTTCCCGGCGGCCCGATCTTCGACGCGATGGTCAAGCCGCTCGGCCAATCCGCTGTACCGCGGGGCGGATCAGGGCCAGAATGATCCCAGTCGCGGGCCGGCCGGGCAGTCGGACGGCGAGGAGGCACGCCATGACATCCACCTCAGCACCGTCCGACCGGCGTCCCGATCCCCTTGCCGGGGTGCTGCAGCGCGCGGTGACGGCCGGGATCCTCAGCACCGACCAGGCCCAGGCGGGGCGCACCCACTTTGGGCCGGGCACCGGGGGTAGGCCACGATGCCCTTACACCCGACCGTTGCCCCACCCGAACATTGTCCCACCCGACCGTTGGCACTGGAGGAGACGGGCATGAGCCAGCCAGACCTCAAACCGCGTAGCTGGGAAGTCACCGAGGGAGTCGAGCGCGCCGCGGCCCGGGGCATGTTGCGCGCGGTGGGCATGCGTGATGAGGACTTCGCCAAGCCGCAGATCGGCATCGCGTCGTCGTGGAATGAGATCACACCGTGCAACCTGTCGCTGCAGCGGCTGGCGCGGGCCAGCAAGGAAGGCGTGCACGCGGCCGGCGGCTTCCCCATGGAGTTCGGCACGATCTCGGTGTCCGACGGCATCGCCATGGGGCACGTCGGGATGCACTACTCGCTGGTCTCCCGGGAGATCATCGCCGATTCGGTGGAGGCGGTGGTGGAGGCCGAGCGGCTGGACGGGACCGTGCTGCTGGCCGGCTGCGACAAGAGCCTGCCCGGGATGCTGATGGCCGCCGCCCGGCTCGACCTGGCCGCGGTGTTCCTCTACGCCGGCCCGATCCTGCCCGGCCGGGTGGACGGCCGCGAGGTCACCATCATCGACGCCTTCGAGGCGGTGGGGGCCTGCATCCGCGGGTTGATCAGCCGCGAAGAGGTGGACCGGATCGAGCGGGCGATCTGCCCCGGCGAGGGTGCCTGCGGCGGGATGTACACCGCCAACACCATGGCGTGCGCCGCCGAGGCACTGGGGATGTCGCTGCCCGGCTCGGCCAGCCCGCCCGCGGTGGACCGGCGCCGCGACGGGTTCGCCCGGGCCAGCGGCGATGCCGTGGTGGCGCTCATCGCCCGGGGGATCACCGCCCGGCAGATCCTCACCCGGGAGGCGTTCGAGAACGCGATCGCGGTGGTGATGGCCTTCGGCGGCTCGACCAACGCGGTGCTGCACCTGCTAGCCATCGCCCACGAGGCAGGGGTGCCGCTGGAGCTGGACGACTTCAACCGGATCGCGGACCAGGTCCCGCACCTGGCCAACGTCAAGCCCTTCGGCCAGCACGTGATGAGCACCGTGGACCAGGTCGGCGGGGTGCCGGTGGTGATGAAGGCCCTGCTGGACGCCGGGCTGCTACACGGCGACTGCCTGACGGTGACCGGGCGTACTCTCGCCGAGAACCTCGCCGAGCTGGCCCCACCCGACCTGGACGGCAAGATCCTGCGCCACCTGACCGACCCGATCCATCCCACCGGCGGGATCACCATCCTGCGTGGCTCGCTGGCTCCCGAGGGCGCGGTCGTGAAGAGCGCCGGTTTCGATTCGGCCCGGTTTGCCGGCACCGCGCGGGTGTTCGACGGGGAACGGGCCGCCATGGACGCCGTGGCCGACCTGCACCCCGGTGACGTCGTGGTGATCCGTTACGAGGGGCCGCAGGGCGGGCCGGGGATGCGGGAGATGCTCGCGGTCACCGGGGCGATCAAGGGCGCCGGGCTGGGCAAGGACGTGCTGCTGCTCACCGATGGGCGGTTCTCCGGCGGCACCACCGGGCTGTGCGTGGGCCACGTCGCTCCCGAGGCGGTGCAGGGCGGGCCGATCGCGCTGGTCCGCGATGGGGACCAGATCGTGCTGGACATGGACCGCCGCGAGCTGAACCTGCTGGTCGACGTGGACGAGATGGCGCGCAGGTACAAGGAGTGGGAGCCCCCGCAGCCCCGGTACCGCCACGGGGTGCTCGGCAAGTACGCCCGGCTGGTCGGCTCGGCCGCCCAGGGCGCGGTCTGCTCATGACCCGTAGCGGCGCCACGGCGTCCGCGGACAGCCATCAAGTCAATGTTCGGCGCCTTCTACGCTCCTCGCATGGCGCGGTACTTCGATGTGCATCCGCTCGACCCGCAACGGCGGGCGATCGGTCAGGTGGTCGAACTGGTCCGCGGCGGGGGGCTCATCGCCTACCCCACGGACTCCTGCTTCGCCCTGGGCTGCCAGCTCGGCAACTCCGAGGGCCTGCACCGGATCCGCCAGATCCGCGACCTCGACGACAAGCACCACTTCACCCTGGTGTGCCGGGACTTCGCCCAGCTCGGCCAGTTCGTCCAGGTCAGCAACACGGTGTTCCGGCTGATCAAGGCCTCGACCC
>DASTLT010000203.1:0-14798 GCA_035714625.1 Pseudonocardiaceae bacterium
CGATCCCGCCGGTACCGCGTAAGGGTCCGTTGCCGTTGTCGTTTGCTCAGCAGCGGCTGTGGTTTCTTGACCAGTTCGAGCCCGGCAGCACCGAGTACCTCACCCCGATGGCGATGCGGTTGCATGGTGTGCTTGATGTTGATGCGTTGAATGCGGCGTTGACCGGTTTGGTGGCGCGGCATGAGTCATTGCGGACGACGTTTGACTCGGTGGATGGCCGGGGTGTGCAGATCGTGCACGAGCCGTATGTTGTGCAAGTTCCGGTGTTGGAAGTGTCGGGCTTGCCCGAGGCCGAACGCGAGGTCGAGTTGAGTCGGGTGGTGGCGCAGGAGAGCGGCACTCCGTTCGATCTGCGTGAGGGTCCATTGCTGAAAGTGCGGTTGGTGCGGTTGGCCGCTCGGGAGCATGCGCTGACGGTGATGATGCATCACATCGTGACCGATGGCTGGTCAATGGGGGTACTGGTCGAGGAGCTCAGCACCCTGTATGCAGCCGCGCTGCAGGGCCAGGAGGCCGCTCTTCCGGAGCTGCCGCTGCAGTACGCTGATTTCGCGGCGTGGCAGCGTGACCGGATGTCGGACGTGGTTGTCGCGGAGCAGCTCGATTACTGGCGGGGGCAGCTTTCCGCCCTCTCACCGTTGGAGTTGCCAACCGATCGGCCGCGGCCGGTGGTGCAGACCAAGAATGGTTCGGTGCACGAGTTCGTGGTGCCGGCGGTGGTGCTGACCGGGTTGAAGGAGTTGGGGCGCCGTCATGACAGCACGCTGTTCATGACGCTGGTCGGGGCATGCCACGTGTTGTTTAGCCGGTGGTCGGGGCAGGACGACATCGCGGTGGGCACGGTCACCTCGGGTCGGGAGCGGGCCGAGTTTGAGCGGCTGGTGGGAATGCTGGTCAATACCGTCGTGCTGCGGTCCCGGGTGGATGATCAGTGCACGTTCCGGGAGTTTCTGGGCCAGGTGAAGGGCACCGTATTGGACGGGTTCGCCCATCAGGATGTGCCGTTTGAGCGGTTGGTGAACGAGCTGGCACCGGAGCGGGATACCAGCCGCGCGCCGCTGTTCCAGGCCATGGTTGCGTTGCAGAACACCCCGGTCCAACCGCCGCGGTTGCCGGGGCTGGAGGTTGAGAGTATTCCGCTGCCCTGGGTGACGGCGCTTTTCGATGTCAGTATTGATTTCCAGGAGCAGGATGACGTCCTGGCGGGGGTACTTGAGTACAACACCGATTTGTTCGATGCTGCCACGATCGAGCGGATGGTCCAGCATCTGGGGGTGTTGCTGGAGGGCATTGCTGCTGATCCGGATCGGCCGATCGCGGAGTTGCCGCTGCTGACCGAGCAGGAGCGGCAGCGGGTGTTGGTGGGGTGGAACGACTCCGCACTGGATGTGCCGCCGGTGACGTTTGTGGAGGTGTTCCAGGCGCAGGCGGTGCGCACCCCGGTACAGACCGCGGTGGTGTGCGGGGACACCGTGGTGAGCTTTGCTGAGTTGAATGAGCGGGCGAATCGGCTGGCGAACCATCTGATCGGTGCCGGTGTCGGTCCGGAGCGGGTGGTGGCGCTGGCGTTGCCGCGGTCGGTGGAGATGGTGCTGGCCATCCTGGCCGTGCTCAAGGCCGGTGGGGTGTACCTGCCGGTCGATCCGGTGCTGCCGACCGAACGGATCGACTTCGTGCTGCGCGACGCGGCGCCCGTGCTGGTGGTGAGCACCACCGACAGCGCCAACGTCCACGATGCGGTGCACGCGCAGACCGAGGGCCGGGTGGGTTGCCTGCTGCTGGACGATCCGGGCACCGCTGCGGTGCTGGCGGGTTGCCCGGACACCGACCCGACCGACGCCGAGCGGGTGAGTCCGCTGTGGTTGGACCATGCGGCGTATCTGATCTACACGTCGGGCTCAACCGGGCGGCCCAAGGGTGTGGTGATCGAGCACCGCGGGCTGACGAATCTGTTCTTCGACCACCGTGCCGAGTTGATCCGCCCGGAGGCGGTGGCTGCGGGAGGCCGGTTGCGGGTGGCGTTGACCTCGGTGTTCTCCTTCGACACCTCCTGGGAGGGGCTGCTGTTTCTGGCCGCGGGCCATGAGCTGCACATCATCGACGACGACGTCCGCCTCGATGCCCAGGCGCTGGTGGACTACATCGTCCAGCGCCGGATCGACCTGCTGGACCTGACCCCGTCGTACGCCCAGCAACTGCTGCCGGCCGGGTTGCTGACCGACCCGCGGCACCACCCCCGGGTGGTCATGCTGGGTGGGGAGGCGGCCGGGGAGGTGCTGTGGCGCGAGCTGGCTGCTACCCCGGACACCACCGGCTACAACTACTACGGCCCCACCGAGTGCACCGTCGACGCGGTGTGGTGCCGGCTGGACGGCCAGGACCGGCCGGTGATCGGCCGACCTGGGCACAACCAGCAGGCATACCTGCTCGACCAGCGGCTGCGGCCGGTGCCGATCGGGGTCACCGGGGAGCTGTACCTGGCCGGTGACCAACTGGCCCGCGGCTACCTGCACCGTCCCGGATTGACCGCGCAGCGGTTCCTGGCTTGCCCTTACGGTCCGCCGGGCAGCCGGATGTACCGCACCGGTGACCTGGCCCGCTGGAGCGCTGAGGGGGTCCTGGAGTACCTGGGCCGGGCCGACGAGCAGGTCAAGATCCGCGGGTTCCGGGTCGAGCCCGGCGAGGTCGAGACCGCGCTGCTGGACCACCCCGAGGTGGCCGAGACCGTCGTGGTCGCCCGCGACGACGAGGGGCACACCCGGCTGGTCGCCTACCTGGTGCCCACCGATTCCACCGTGCCCGGCTGGGCACAACTGCGGTCCTGGCTCAAGACCAACCTGCCCGACTACATGGTGCCTTCCGCATTCGTCACCCTCGAGGCGCTACCGCTGACCCCCAGCGGCAAAGTCGACCGCCAGGCGCTGCCCGCGCCAGACCTGTCTGCGGAACTGGAACCGTCCTACCAGGCCCCTCGTACCCCAGCCGAGCAGACCCTGGCCGAGATCTGGGCACAAGTCCTGCGCGTGCCCGGAATTGGGGTCAACGACAATTTCTTCGGCCTGGGTGGTGACTCCATCCTCAGCATCCAGGTCGTCTCCCGGGCCCGGCAAGTCGGCCTGCGGCTGACCTCGAAAGACATCTTCCTGCACCAGACCATCGCCGAACTCACGGCCGGCGTCGACCTGCAAGCCGGGACCCAGCCGGCGCACCACAACCAGATCACCGGCCCCGCCCCCCTGACCCCCATCCAGCAGTGGTTCCTGCACACCGAAACACACACCACGAACCACTACACCATGTCAATCCTGGTCGAACTGCCCGACGACCTCGACCACGACACCCTGCGCACAGCCCTGGACGCGGTCATCACCCACCACGACGCGCTGCGCATGCGATTCACGCTCACCGACGGTCAGTGGCATCAGGACACCACCCCCACCGAAACCGCCGAGATATTCCGACGCCATCACCTGTTCAGCCTCCCCGAGGACGATCAACGGGCGGCCATGGAACACGCCGCGCTCGCGGCCCAGACCAGCCTGGATATCACCTGCGGCCCCCTGCTGCGAGCGATCCTGTTCACCGCCGAGGACGGCCACCGGCCACGACTGTTCCTGACCATCCACCACCTCGTGGTTGACGGAGTCTCCTGGCGGATCCTGCTCGATGACCTTGAGGCCGCCTATCACCAGCTCGCCGCTGGTCAACCGGTTGACCTAGGGCCTAAGACCACCACCTACCAAACCTGGGCCAACCTGCTGAACCAGCAGGGGCGCCGCGGCGGTTTCGATGATGACCTGGCGTACTGGGCCGAGGTGTCTGATCGCGTGCCGGCCGAGCTGCCGGTGGATCGGGCCGGACCGAACACTGTCGACGCGACCAGTACCCTGTCGGTTCGGCTCAGCCGCGAGGACACGGATGCGTTGCTGCGCCGGGTGCCCGAGCTGTACCGCACCCAGGTCAACGATGTGCTGCTCAGCGCCCTCGGCCGGGTGCTGTCCCGCTGGACCGGTCGCGACACCGTCCTGATCGGCATGGAGGGCCACGGCCGCGAGGACCTCTTCGACGACATCGACATCTCTCGCACCGTCGGCTGGTTCACCACCGAGTTCCCCCTGGCATTGCAGCTACCGTCCGGTGAATGGGGTCAGGTGCTCAAGGCGGTCAAGGAACATCTGCGCGCAGTGCCGCACCGCGGCCTGAGCTACGGCGTCCTGCGCTACCTCAGCCCACCTGACTCACCCGCCGGCGTCCTGCGCGAGCCCTCACTGCCGCAGATCTCCTTCAACTACCACGGCCAATGGGACGCGTCGGAATCCGAGGGGTTTTATCGCGCCTGGGGCGACGCAATCGGGCAGAATGCCGCCGGCCACAGCGTCCGCCCTTGTTTGCTGGACGTCATCGGGCAGGTCGAGAGCGGGCAGTTGGAGCTGGCCTGGACCTACTCCAGCCAGGTGCACGACGAGGCCACCGTGCAGCGGCTGGCCGAGGGCATGATCCAGGCCCTCCGCGAGATCATCGAGCACTGCGCCCAGCCCACCGCGGGCGGGCGCACCCCGTCGGACTTCCCCCTGGCCCGCCTCGACCAGGAAACCGTGGACCGCATCGCTGGCGACGGGCGGGACGTGGAGGACATTTACCCGCTCACCCCGCTGCAGGCCGGGATGCTGTTCCACAGCCTGATGGACACCGAGGGGCGCGCCTACTTCAACCAACTCCGCCTACGGCTTTCCGGCGTGTCCGACCCGCAGGCGTTTGGCGCAGCGTGGCAGCGGGTGGTGGATCGCACGCCGATCCTGCGCAGCGGCGTGGTCTGGGACGGCGTGGACGAGCCGTTGCAGGTGGTGCACCGCGCGGTCACGCTGCCCATCACCCACTACGACTGGCGCGATCTGCCGGTTGTGGACCGGGATCGGGAGCTGCGGCGGGTGCTCGCTGCGGACAACGCCGCCAGCATGGACCTCACCGCCGCCCCCCTGATGCGGATGGTCATCGCCCGGCTGCCTGGCGACGAGGTGGTGCTGGTCTGGACCTCGCACCACATCGTGCTGGACGGCTGGAGCACCGGTGAGGTATTCGCCGAGGTGTGTGAGCTCTACGCCGCGCTGGTCAACGACCGGGCGCCGGAGCTGGCCCCCCGGCGCCCGTTCCGGGATTACCTGCAGTGGCTCGGTCAGCAGGATCAACGGGAGGCGGAGGATTACTGGCGCCACGTGTTGTCGGCTTTCGACGCGCCTACGCCGTTGCCCTGCGACCGGCAGGCCGTGGAAGCCCACCGGACCGAGTCGTCCGCGTCGATGCCGATCGAGCTCTCGGTCGAGTGGTCCAGCCGGCTGCACGAGGTGGCGAAACGCAGTGGTCTGACGCTGAACACCGTCGTGCAGGGCGCGTGGGCACTGCTGCTGTCGCGCTACAGCGGGGAGCGTGATGTGGTCTTCGGCACGACGGTGGCCGGCCGGCCGGCCGAGCTGCCCGGCGTCGAAGAGATGGTCGGGATGTTCATCAACACCGTGCCGACCCGGGTCCAGGTCCGCGAGGGGCAAGGCGTCGTGTCGTGGCTGCGCGGGCTACAGGACGAGCAGACCGAGACGCGGCGGTTCGACTTCGTCTCGCTGGCTCAACTGCAGTCCTGGAGTGACCTGCCCGGCGGGGTCAGCCTGTTCAACAGCGTGGTGGTGTTCGAGAACTACCCGATTGAGGACGCGTCGAGCGACGACGTGGATCTCCAAGTGCATGACGTGGCGACGCTCGACACCACGACCTTCCCGCTGACCCTGAGCGCCCGTCTCGGCGACCGGCTCTATTTTGACCTCGCCCACGATCCGACCCTGTTCGACACGGCCACCATCAAGCGGATGGCGGCTCACCTGTTGATGCTGCTCGAGGCTATTGCCGCGAACCCGGATCGGCCGGTGTCACGGTTGCCCATGCTGACGCAGGCCGAGACCTATCGGGTGATGGTGGAGTGGAATGATACGGACCGGGCGGTGCCGCCGGTGGTCTTGCCGGAGGTGTTCGAGGCTCAGGCGGCACGGACACCGGATTCGGCGGCAGTCGTGTTCGAGGGTGCAGCACTGTCGTATGCCGAGCTGAACGAGCGGGCGAACCGGTTGGCGCGGTTGCTCATCGAACGCGGAGCCCGCCCGGAGCGGTTTGTGGCGTTGGCGCTACCGCGATCGGCGGATCTGATCGTCGCATTGCTGGCGGTGCTGAAATCAGGGGCTGCCTACCTGCCGATTGACTCGGGTTACCCGGCCGAGCGGGTCGCGTTCATGCTGCGGGACGCTCGGCCGTCATTGCTGCTGACCACGAGCGCCTTAGCTGATCGTCTGCCTGCGGTGGCGGGCGTGACCGAGCTGGTTCTGGACTGCGCCCAGACCGTCGAGGCGTTGGCTGGCCATTCTGGTGACAATGTGGCCGACGGTGATCGGATGTCGGCGTTGTCCGAGGTGAACCCAGCGTATGTGATCTACACCTCGGGGTCGACCGGGCGGCCCAAGGGTGTCGTGGTCACGCACGAGAATGCGGTGGATCTGGTGCTGTGGGCCGCTGCGGACTTCGGTGCCTGCGGGTTGTCCCGGGTGGTGGCCTCGACCTCGCTGAACTTCGACGTCTCGGTCTTTGAGATCTTCAGCCCGCTGACGGTCGGCGGGTGCATCGAGGTCGTGCCGGACGTGCTCGCGCTGGGCGAGCCGGAGGCTGCTCAGCGGGCGGTGAGCCTGGTCAGCGCGGTGCCCTCGGCGCTGGCCCAGGTGCTGGCCCAGGAACGGATGGCGGTCACTGCGCAGAACGTGGTGTTGGCCGGTGAGGCGCTGTCGGCCCGGGCGGTGCGCGAGATCCGGACGGCACTGCCGGGCAGCCGGATCGCCAATATCTACGGTCCGACCGAGGCCACGGTGTACGCCACCGCGTGGTATTCCGATGGAACGGACCCCGAGCAGGCCCCACCGATCGGGCGGCCGATCACCAACACCCGGGTTTATGTGCTCGACGCTGCGCTGCGCCCGGTTCCCATCGGGGTGCCCGGTGAGCTCTACCTCGGTGGGCGCGGGCTGGCCCGCGGTTACCTGAGCCGGCCGGGGTTGACCGCGCAGCGGTTCGTGGCCAACCCCTTCGATCAGCCCGGATCCCGGCTTTACCGCACCGGAGACGTGGTGCGCTGGACCAGCGCCGGTGAGCTGGAGTACCTGGGCCGGGCCGACCACCAGGTGAAGATCCGGGGGTTCCGCATCGAGCTCGGCGATGTCGAGGCCGCCCTGCTGCGCCACGAGGAGGTGGCCGAAGCGGTCACCGTCGCCCGAGAGGAGGACTCCGGCCACAAACGCCTGGTGGCGTACTTCGTACCGGTACCCGGCGCGACCGTGGACCCCGCACAGTTGCGCGGGTTCGTCCGCCAGGTGTTGCCGGACTACATGGTGCCCTCGGCATTCGTCCCCCTCGACCGGTTCCCCCTGAACCCCAACGGCAAACTGGATCGCAAGGCGCTGCCGGCCCCGGACTACGCCAGCGCACCCAGCCACGGCTACGTCGCGCCGCGGACCCACGCCGAGCAGGTGCTGGCCGAGATCTGGGCCGGGGTGCTCGGAGTGAACCGGGTCGGGGTCGAGGACAACTTCTTCGAGCTCGGCGGTGACTCCATCCTCAGCATCCAGGTGGCGTCGCGGGCCCGGCAAGCCGGGTTGGGTCTGATGCCCCGGGACCTCTTTCGGCACCCGACCGTGGCCGCGCTGGCCTTGAGCGTGGCCGCAGAGGTCCCGGCTGTGGTAGCCGAGCAGGGTCCGGTGAGCGGCGCGGTGCCGCTGACCCCGATTCAGCACTGGTTGTTCGAGACCAACCCGATCCGAACGGAGCGCTTCGACCAGTCCATCTGGGTGGAGCTGGCCGAAGGTGTGCAGGCCCACGCGTTGCAGCGTGCGTTCGAGGCGGTAGTAGGCCACCATGACGCGTTGCGGATGCGGTACGTGCCCGTCGAGGAGACCTGGCAGCAGCACAACGCGCCGGTGGAGTCGGCGGCGCTGCTGGACCGCCAGGACCTGTCCGACCTGGACGGACAGGCGCAGGACGCGGCGATGCGCAGCATCGCCGGGCAGGTCAGCGCGGGCTTCGACCTGGCGGCGGGTCCACTGCTGAAGGCCGTGCTGTTCGACCTGGGCGTTGGGCGCCGGCCGGTGCTGTTCGTGGTGGTGCACCACCTGGTGGTGGACGGGGTGTCGTGGCGGATCCTGGTGGAGGACCTGGAGCGCGCCTACCGGCAGGCCGCCAGCGGCGAGGTCGTCGATCTGGGAGCCAAGACCACCTCCTTCCGGCAGTGGGCGCTGCGGCTGGCCGAGCACGTCGCGGACGGCGGGTTCGACGCGGAGCTCAGCTACTGGGCCGGGGTCACCCGGGGGTGTGACCCGGCGCTGCCACTCGACCGCCCCGGTCCGAACACAAAGGCGTCGGCCCGCGTGGTGACCGCCGGCCTGGACGCCGAGCAGACCCGGGCGCTGCTGCAGGACGTCCCCGGGGTGTACCGCACGCAGGTCAACGACGTGCTGCTGGCGGCGTTGGGCCGGGTGCTGGCCGACTGGACCGGACACGACCGGGTACTGGTCGACCTGGAGGGCCACGGCCGCGAGGAGCTGTTTGACGACGTGGACACCTCGCGCACGGTGGGCTGGTTCACCACCCTGTTCCCGGTCGCGCTGAAGGTGCCCGCCGGCTCCGACCCGGGCGGGCTGCTGAAGTCGGTCAAGGAGCAGCTGCGCGCGGTGCCCCGACGGGGCTTCGGCTACGGCGCGCTGCGGTATCTGACTGCGACGAGCGGGCTGGCCCAGCAGGCCCAGTCGCAGGTCCTCTTCAACTATCTCGGCCAGTTCGAGCTGCCCGCCTCCGCCGAGGGACTGTTCCGCGCGGTGCGCGGGGGCATGGACATCGGGAATGCGGCAGCGGAGGAAGATGGTCGGGCGTACGTGCTGGATGTGGAGTGCTGGGTCGAGCAGGGTCGCCTGCTGTTCACCTGGTCCTACTCCGAGCATCTGCACCAGCGCAGCACCATCGAGACCCTGGCCGAGAATGTGCGCGCAGCGCTGGCCGGGATCGTCGAACACTGCGCGGACCCGGCTGCGGGAGGGCGCACCCCGTCGGACTTCCCCCTCGCCCGGCTCGACCAGCCCACCGTGGACCGGCTGGTCGGCAACGGACGATCGGTGCAGGACGTCTACCCGCTGTCGCCGATGCAGGCCGGCATGGTGTTCCACGGCCTGGTCGACACCTCCTCGGGCGCCTACTGCAACCAGATGCGGTTGCTCTTGTCAGGCGTGTCAGACCCGCGGGCGTTGGGGGCGGCCTGGCAGGCCGTGGTGGATCGGACACCGGTGCTGCGCAGCAGTGTGGTCTGGGAGAGCGTGGCCGAGCCGGTGCAGGTGGTGCACCGCGAGGTCACCGTGCCAATCACCTATCTGGACTGGACCCGGCTCTCCGACGCAGCCCGGGAGCAGGAGCTGGCGCAGTTGCTCGACCGCGAGCGGGCGAACGGTCTGGACCTGGGTGTACCGCCCTTGATGCGGGTAGCCATCGCCGCGCTACCGGACGACGAGGTCCGGTTGGTGTGGACGCTGCACCACGTGCTGCTCGACGGGTGGAGCACGTCCCAGGTGTTCGACGAGGTGTGCGGGCACTACGCGGCGATCGTCGGTGGGCACCCGAGCACGCCGGTGGCGCGGCGCCCGTTCCGGGACTACGTGCAGTGGCTCGGTGAGCAGGACCGCCCGGCGGCCGAGGAGCACTGGCGGCGGCTGCTGGCCGGGTTCGACTCGCCCACCGCCCTGCCCTACGACCGGGCACCGGTGGAGGCGCATCGTGCCGAGTCGTCCGAGGTCGTCGCGGTGGCGCTGCCGGCCGAGCGGTCCACGCGGCTGCGCGAGGTGGCCCAGCGCAACGGGTTGACGATGAACACGGTGGTTCAGGGTGCGTGGGCGCTGCTGCTGTCGCGTTACAGCGGTGAGCGCGACGTGGTGTTCGGCACGACGGTGTCCGGACGGCCGGCTGACCTGCCCGGCATCGAGTCGATGATCGGCATGTTCATCAACACCGTGCCGACCCGAGTCGAGGTCCCTGATGGACTGGACGTGGTGTCCTGGCTGCGTGGCCTGCAGGCCGAACAGGTTGAGTCCCGCCGGTTCGACTTCGTCTCGCTGGCCCAGCTACACACCTTGAGCGACGTGCCCGGTGGGGTCAGCCTGTTCGACAGCGCGGTCGTGTTCGAGAACTACCCCGTCGACGACGAGGCAGTCGCAAGGCAGGGCCTGCAGCTACGCGAATGGCACGCCGTGGAGCCGACCAACCTTCCGCTCAGCCTGGGCGCCTTCGTCGGCGAGCGGCTCCACCTCCAGCTCGACTACGACCCCGCCCTGTTCGACGCGGCCACCGTCGAGCGGATGGCCGGGCACCTGGAGATGCTGCTGGCCGGGATCGCCGCCGACGCACACCGCCCGATCGCGCAGTTGCCGCTGCTGGACGAGGCCGAGCGGGAGCAGGTGCTGGTGGAGTGGAACGACACCGCCCTGGAGCTGCCGGCAGTGACCTTCCCGGAGGTGTTCGAGGCGCGGGTGACGCGCACCCCGGAGGCGACCGCGCTGGTGTGCGGGGAGGTTGAGCTGAGCTACGCGGAGCTGAACGCCCAGGCGAACCGGCTGGCCCGGCACCTGGTGGGTCTGGGCGTGGGGCGGGAGCAGGTGGTGGCATTGGCGGTGCCCCGCTCAGCGGAGATGGTGGTGGCGCTGCTGGCGGTGCTCAAGGCCGGCGGGGTGTACCTGCCGGTCGACCCGGACCTGCCGACTGAGCGGCTCGCGTTCCTGCTGGCCGATGCCGCGCCGGTGCTGGTGGCGACCACCGGTGCGGGCGGCAAGGTGGCTGCCGCGGTGCCGAAGGGCATGGCGCGGCTGGTACTTGACCGGGCGGAGACCCGGGCGGCGCTGGCGTGGTACCCGGACACCGACCTCACCGACACCGATCGGCTGGGTCGGCTGCTGCCGGACAACGCCGCTTACCTGATTTACACATCGGGCTCGACCGGGCGTCCCAAGGGGGTGCTCATCGAGCATCACAGCTTGGTCAACCTGTTCTTCGACCACCACGCCGAGCTGTTCGAACCAGAGGCCCTCGCGGCGGGTAGGCGACTGCGGGTGGCATTGACCGCGGTGTTCTCCTTCGATACCTCGTGGGAGGGGCTGCTGGCCATGGCTGCTGGTCACGAGCTGCACGTGATTGACGAGGAGATGCGGCTGGACCCGGCGGCGCTGGTGGACTACGTGGCCGGGCGGCGGGTGGACCTGCTCGACCTGACGCCCTCCTACGCCCAGCAACTGTTTGCAGCCGGGCTGCTGACCGATGTGCGGCACCACCCGCGAGTGATCATGCTAGGCGGTGAGGCGGTCAGCGAGCCGTTGTGGCGCGAGCTGGCCGCTGCGGCCGGGGTCACCGGTTACAACTACTACGGCCCTACCGAGACCACCGTGGACGCGGCCTCCTGCCGGCTGGCCGACGGTGCCCGGCCGGTGATCGGCCGGCCGGGACACAACCAGCAGGCGTACGTACTCGACGAGCGGCTGCAGCCGCTCGCGATCGGTGTCGTCGGTGAGCTGTATGTGGCTGGCGCGCAGGTGGCCCGCGGGTATCTGGGTCGTGCGGGGTTGACTGCGGCGCGGTTCGTGGCCAACCCGTTCGGGCCGCCAGGTGCGCGGATGTACCGCACCGGGGACCGGGTGCGCTGGACCGCCGAGGGGTTGTTGGAGTACCTCGGTCGGGCCGACGAGCAGGTCAAGATCCGCGGGTTCCGCATCGAACCCGGCGAGATCGAGACGGTGCTGCTGGAACATCCGCAAGTCGGGGAGGCTGCAGTGGTCGCCCGCGCGGCGGGGTCAGGTCCGAAGCGCCTGGTGGCCTACGTTGTGGCGGCCGTCGGGAGGCCGGTGCCCGCGCCGGACGAGCTGCGCAGGTTGGTCGCCGATGCATTGCCCGACTACATGGTGCCTGCGGCGTTCGTGACGCTCGACACGCTGCCGCTGACCCGCAACGGAAAGCTGGACCGCAAGGCGCTGCCCGAGCCGGAGTTCGGAGCGGTGCGCGGTGCCGGTTACCTGGCGCCGCGCACCGAGCACGAGGCGGTGCTGGCTGGAATCTGGGCCGAGGTGTTGAGGGTCGACCGCGTCGGCGTGGACGACAACTTCTTCGAGCTCGGCGGTGACTCGATCCTGAGCATCCAGGTCGTGGCCCGGGCCCGGCAGGCAGGACTGGGGGTCATGCCGCGGGACGTATTCACCCATCCGACGGTGGCGGGAATGGCCGCGTCGGTATCCGGGGTGGCGGCCCCGAGGATGGCCGAGCAAGGCGCGGTCAGTGGTGCGGTGGTGCTGACCCCGATCCAGCGGTGGTGGTTGTCCACCGCGATCTGCCCGCAGCGGTTCGACCAGTCGTGGGCGCTGGAGCTGGTCGAGGAGGTCGATCCAGCCGCGCTGCGGCGTGCGCTGGCAGCGCTGGTCGAGCACCACGACGCGCTGCGGATGCGGTTCGAGCACGTCAACGGGGTGTGGCGGCAGCACAACGCGCCGGTGGAGCCGGTGGAGCTGCTGCGGGTGGAGAAGCTCGCCGAGCCGGGCGACGCCGACCGGCAGGCGGCGATGGAGCGGGTCGCCGAGCAGGTTCACGCCGGGTTCGATCTCACGGCGGGGCCGCTGCTGAAGGCTGTGTTGTTCGACCTCGGTGCCAGGCGACGTCCGGTGCTGCTGCTGGCGGTGCACCACCTGGTCGTCGACGGGGTGTCGTGGCGGATCCTGCTGGAGGACCTCGACAGCGCGTACCGGCAGGCGGCGCGGGGTGAGACCGTCCATCTGCCGATGAAGACAACCTCCTTCCGGGAGTGGGCGGCCCGGCTGGCCGAGCATGCCGCAGCAGGAGGGTTCGACGACGAGCGCGACTACTGGGCACGGGTGACCGAGGGCTGCGACCCGACGCTGCCCGCAGACGCCGGGGGGCCCAACACCATCGCATCGACCCGGGACCTTGCTGTGCGATTGGACCCCGAGCAGACTCGGGCGCTGCTGCAGGACGTGCCCGGGGTATACCGCACGCAGGTCAACGACGTGTTGCTGGCCGCGCTGGGGCGGGTGCTGAGCGCCTGGACTGGGCGGAACCGGGTGCTGGTCGGCCTCGAGGGTCATGGCCGCGAGGACTTGTTCGACGACGTCGACCTGTCGCGCACCGTCGGCTGGTTCACCACGGAGTTCCCGGTGGCGCTGGACGTGTCCGCCGGTTCCGATCTCGGCGGACTGCTCAAGTCGGTCAAGGAGCAGTTGCGCGCCGTGCCGCGCCGCGGCCTGGGCTACGGAGCGCTGCGCTACCTGACCGACGGCAACGGGTTGAGCGACCACCCGGCCCCGCAGGTCAGCTTCAACTATCTCGGCCAGTTCGACGGGGCCGACGACGGCGACAGCGGCGGGTTGGTGTACGGGTCGCACGGCGGGTTCCGAGCCGATATCGGCCCGGAGGAGGCCTCGGACGCGGTGCTTGAGGTATTGGCACGGGTCGAAGGCGGGTGTTTGGAGCTCGTCTGGCAGTACTCCGACCAGGTGCACCACCAGGCCACGGTGACCCGGCTGGCCGAAGGCATGCTCGCGACGCTGCGCGAGATCATCGAGCACTGCGCGCAACCGCACGCAGGCGGGCGCACCCCGTCCGACTTCCCCCTCGCTGTGCTGAACCAGCCGCAAGTCGATCGGATTGTCGGTAACGGTCGGGACGTGGAGGACGTCTACCCGCTCACGCCGATGCAGGCCGGGATGCTGTTCCACAATCTGGTCGACTCGTCCTCTGGGGCGTACATCGACCGGGTGAGCCTGCGGCTGTCTGGGGTGTCCGACCCGCAGGCGTTCGGCCTGGCCTGGCAGCGGGTGGTGGACCGGACACCTGTTCTGCGCACTTGCGTGGTCTGGGACGGCGTGGACGAGCCGCTGCAGGTAGTGCACCGCCAGGCCACGGTGCCGGTGGTGTACCACGACTGGCGCCACCTGTCCGATGAGGACAGAGCAGCCGAGCAGCGGCGGGTGCTGGCCGAGGACCTTGCCGCTGGCATGGACCTCACCGCACCCCCGCTGACGCGGCTGGTCATCGCACATTGGTCCGATACCGAGGTCCTGCTGGTCTGGACCTCGCACCACATCCTGCTGGACGGCTGGAGCACCGGCGCGGTGTTCGCCGAGGTCGGCGAGGAGTATGCGGCGATTGTCGAGGGACGGCCGCCGCAACTGGTGGCCCGCCGGCCGTTCCGCGAGTACCTGCAGTGGCTGGCTCGCCAGGATCAGCAGGAGGCGGAAGAGTACTGGCGTCGGGTGCTGTCGAGCTTCGACTCGCCGACCCCGTTGCCCTACGACCGGCTGGCCGTGGAAGCGCATCGAGCCGAGTCCTCGGCGGCGGTGCACCTCGAGCTGCCCGTCGACCAGTCCAGCCGGCTGCATGAGGTGGCCAAGCGCAACAGCTTGACGCTGAACACGGTGGTGCAGGGGGCGTGGGCGCTGTTGCTGTCGCGCTACAGCGGTGAGCGTGCGGTGGTCTTCGGCACCACCGTTTCCGGCCGGCCGGCCGAGCTGCCCGGCGTCGAAGAGATGATCGGCATGTTCATCAACACCGTGCCGACCCGCGTCAAGGTCCACCATGGACAGGACGCCGTGACGTGGCTGCGTGGGATGCAGGACGAACAGGTCGAGTCTCGGAACTTCGACTTCGTCGCACTGGCCCAACTCCAGACCTGGAGTGATCTGCCC
>DASTLT010000204.1:0-9952 GCA_035714625.1 Pseudonocardiaceae bacterium
CGTGGGAGGAGGCGGGGCTCGCGGCGTGGCGTCGAGGCGACCCGGAGCCGGTGACCCCACAGATGGAGCGGACGATAGAGACCCTGCGCCTGGTTAACGAGTCCGGTAGGCGGATCGGCCGGGTCCGGTTTGTCGAACTGCCGTTGACCGAGTACTCGCAACACGAGTTCGAGGTAGCTTACCCCCGGAACACTGCGGCGGGTGAGGAGATCCACGTCTTGGACCGGGCTCTGCACCCGGAGTTCGACCACGTCCGTGACGACTTTGTAGTCTTCGACGAGGACGCCGTTCTGTGGTATCGCTATACCGACGAGGACGTCCTGACCGGTTATGACTACACCGAGGAGCCCAAGGTGGTCCGCGACTGTGTGGCACTGGCTGAGGAAGTGCGCGCTGCGGCGGTGCCCTACCGTGAGTTCATCGCCCGCATTCGTTGAGTTCCGCATTCGGTAAGAGCACGGCTCGGCAGCGCAGGCTAGGCGGGCTGCTGCGAAAGCTGCGCAAGGCGGCTGGCCTGTCTGGTCCAGTGCTGGCTGGTCGGCTCGGCGTCTCGCAGTCGCACTTGTCGCGGGTCGAGCTGGGCGAGGCGGTCGCCACCGCCGCGCTGGTCGACAAGTGGACGCATGAGACGGGGGCGAGTCCAGCGGACCGGCAGGCGGCTGCCGAGTTGGCGGATGCGGTCGCGGCGGAGTTCGTCACTTGGCGGGAAGCGATCTCCAGCGGGCTGGCCAAGCTGCAACGCGACGCCCTCGACGCGGAGGCCGCCGCGGCGACCAGGATCGCGTACGTGCCCGCGTTGATCCCGGGGCTGATGCAGACCGCTGATTACGCCACGCAACTGGTAGCCGGCAAGTACCCGGACCGGGATGATGTCGCTGAGGCGGTGGCGGTGCGGATGCAGCGTCAGGTCATCCTCTACAGCCGGTCCAAGATCCTGCGCTGGGTCATCGGGGAGGCCGGGTTGCGCTGGCAGGTCGCCCCGCCGGACGTGATGGCCGCCCAGCTCGAACGGCTCGCGGCGCTGGCGGTTGAGCCGCATCTGGACGTGCGGGTGCTCCCGTTCGAGCGAACCGCCCCGGTGTGGCACGACCACGGTTTCACCATCCTCGCTGACCGAACCGACGGCGAGCCCGACCTGGTCAACTTGGAGCTACTCACCGGAACAGTCAACATCACCGACCCGAAGGAGGTCGCGCAATACCGCGCGGCCTACGAGCGGCTGGCCGACCTGGCGCTGCGCGGCGCTGATGCCTTGCCGTTGATCCATCAGGTGCGAGCCGAACTGCTGGCATGACGTCAGCCGGTCCGGTCTACCCAGAGCATTGACTGTTCTATAGGGTAGATGCCACAGTGTCTGGGTAAAACCCGGTGGTATCCAGGCTGACTGCTAGCGCGGTCTGACCAGCAGTCCACCGGGCCCGACTGCACTGCGGAGCCGTGCCATGCCCCCTTTGCCTGCCTCCCGCCTTCCGAGTCCGCTGCCGTCGTCTCGGACCACTGCCGGGGAAACCGGAGCCGCGGCGGGGCGGGAGCTGGTGGGGCCGCCGCTGATGTCACTGACCTGTGTCGCCGATGGCCTCGACCATCAGGTCAGCGATGCTGCGCTGGATGAGGCTGGCCGGTCGGGCCGCTACCGGGCACTGTGTGGACAGGTGGTGCTGCCAGCCCCGCTCGTGGCGGCACCGGGTCCGGTTTGCCGGGCCTGCGTGGCGGTTCTAGCCGAGAATGCCCAGCGGCAAGTGCATCCCGGCGCGAGGGGCTGGCTGCGGCGGCGGCGCGGTGCGGTCCGATGACTTGGGGGCTGAATGGCGGCACCGGTGCGGCCGAGCGGGCAGTTCCGGCGGGCTGTCCATGATTCCGACGGCGCGCTCACCGTGCACCAGCAAGGTGCTGACTTGGAATGATGAGGAGGGGTTAATGCACGCACTGATTGTGAGTCCGTTTCTGGATAACTACATCGTCGTGCGGCCAGGCTGGCGTAACGGGGTGAAGATCCCTTACCTGCGGTACCAGGAACTCACGCAGGCCCTCCCCGGCGACATCATTCCGACCTGGTTGACCGAGGCCGCCTGTCGCGCCTGGGGCCTCGATCTTTCCGGCCGGACCATCGCGGGAACGGTCCTGGTCAGGTCGGAGTCCCCGTTCGGCTATGGCCGTGCCTCCTACGAACTCAATCTTGGGTGCAACTACGATTGCGAACACTGCTACCTCGGGTTAAAACGGTTCGAGGGACTGTCCTGGCCGGATCGGGAACGGCTGTTGTCTATTCTGCGAGATGCTGGAGTGCTCTGGCTCCAGCTCACGGGCGGCGAACCGATGATCGATCGCATGTTCACGCAGGTCTATTCTTTGGCCTACGACCTCGGGATGATGCTGACTATTCTCTCCAACGGTTCCCGGCTCTCGAACCCCAAGATTCTCGATCTGCTCACCTCCCGGCGGCCACACCGGATCACGCTCAGCGTTTATGGAGCGAGTGCGGAAAGCTACGATGGGCTGACCCGCCGCAAAGGCGCATTCAAGATGTTTGAGAGGGGCTTGTACGCCGGGCATGAGGCCGGGTTACCGCTGGCTCCCAGTCGGACGTGTGTTCATGCGCCGCTGGCGATGACAACCCGTTCTGACCAGGGGCCCCGACGGCAGCAGGCGCGTCGGGGTCTGGTGTATCCGATCCGGTGGTTACGCTGCTGAGCATGCGTTTCGGTGGGACTGGCTGGCCGCGGTGGTACCTGTTCCGTATGTTCCAACACTCGGACCGGTGGGGCCAGGGGCGCTGTCGGCTGAGCTGTTCGACGCGGTCCTGGACGTTGCTGACACGGGTCGGTTTCTGCCTTACGACAAAGACCGGCGCTGGTCGAGCACAAAAGATGAGCGGGTGATCGTCGACAAGATTATCCATGAGCCGGGCCGCACTGTGATACCGACTCTGTCTAGCCGTGGGCGCGGTCTGCTGAAAGTCCATTACTATGGAGATGACGAGCCGAGGCTGGGCGAGATAACCGAGTGGTTATGTCTGTGGTGCGCCACCTTCGGTGTGGCGGTTGGACGGATTATCTGGTTTCAAAGCACTCCCGATGGCGCAAGGACCCGCTTGATGCTGAAGACATTCGGCGAGCAGGACAAGCGCCACTACGGTCATGTCACGGACCTGGCGGACTGCGATGTCGCTGACACTTTCCCGGCCTTTGCCGAACAGCTCCGGGTGGACGGACTCGCCTTCCTCTACCAGCGGATCAAGACCGGACTTACCGACGGCCCGATCTTCGTCACGGTCGACGACCGGCGCATCGTGGGGGCAATCGGCCCCCTCGCAATCCTACCCGACGTCACCGGCACGCCAACCCAGGCACCACAGTACTTCGCCGTGCATCCTGCTTACCGGAACCGCGGCTACGGTAGAGCATTGTGGCGGGCGGCGATGGCGTGGGGCGCTCAGAACGGGGCCGCGTACAAGGTTCTCCAAGCCGCATCCGGGAGCGCATCCGAGCGGCTCTACATCTCCGAAGATATGTCCACGCTCGGGTTTATGTGCAGCCGGGACGTACATCTGATGTAATATAAGGCATCATTCGATAGGAGAGGGCCGGACCATGGGCAAAGACAAAGATGATGGCGGCGGTAAGCATGGCAAGGACGACTTCACCCGTGACGGGCAGCCGGATCCGGCCCGTCCGGTGCCGCCGCCCCCGGACCCGAACAAGCACGACCGGTGAGCGGGCAGCGGACTGACCAGCGCGAGCTGCGGGCGCGGATGGTAGCCCGGCTGGTGGAAAACAGCTACCTGGCCCGGTGGGAGGCGGCGCTGGTGCCGTGGTGGCCAGCGCTGGCGACCGTCCCGCGGCACGAGTTCCTCCCGGACACCGTGTGGGTCGACCACGACGGCCCCGGGCCGGGACTGCGGCCGCTGCACCGCGCTGAGGACCCGGACCGGTGGCTGGAGCTGGCCTACAGCGACGACGCGGTGATCACCCAGGTTGATGACGGGCACCCCAGTGGGCCGGGGCTGGCCGGGCGGATGCCGACCAGCTCGGCGTCGAGCCCGCTCATCGTGGCGGTGATGCTGGCCGCGCTGGACGCCCAGCCGGGTCATCGGGTGTGTGAGATCGGCACCGGCACCGGCTATCACGCCGCGCTGCTGGCGCATCGGCTTGGTGGGGAGCGCGTCACCACCATCGAGATCGACCCTGCCGTCGCCGCCCATGCCCGCGGCGCCCTGGCCGCGACCGGTTACGGGCGGGTGTGCGTAGTCACCGGCGACGGGGCCCGGGGCTACCCGCCACACGCCCCATACCAGCGGATGGTCGCCACCGCGGCCGTGCACCGCATCCCGTACCCCTGGGTCGTGCAGACCTGCCCCGGCGGCAGGATCCTGCTGCCCTGGGCGACCAGCTACACCGAGGCCTTGGTCGGGTTGACCGTCGATGAGCACGGCAGTGCCACCGGGACGATCATCGGGGAATCAGCTTTCATGTGCCTGCGCGAGCAGCGGGAATGGCGCGGGTCAGTGGCCGCCGTGGTAGGAGGGGACGAGGACCGGGTCGAGACCGGAAGCACCACGCTGCATCCATACTGGGTCAGCGGGGACCCTGGCGCCCGGTTCGCCATCGCCCAGCGGGTCCCGGAGTGCCAGTGGCGCTACTGGCCCTACGACGACAACGACGGCACCGGGGTGCTCTGGCTGCTGGACTTCAGGTCCGGTTCCTGGGCCAAGCTCACCCACACCACCCCCGACGCCAGCGATGACGACTTCCGCGTGCGCCAGCACGGCCCCCGCCGGCTCTGGGACGAGGTCGAAGCCGCCCACCACTGGTGGGTCGCGCACGGCAGGCCAGACGTCGAGCGCTGGCGGTTCACCGTCACCCCGGAAGACCAGCAGATCGAACTGCTCTCGTCGGGGCCGGCGGGCGGGTCCGGCTAGGTTGGCACAGCGGGGTTCGGCGGGCCGGAGACGGTGCGCCGAGGCCGCCGTCGCTGGCTGGGCAGCCGGGCCGGGTCCCGGGTGCTCACCGCGGTCGTCCCGCCGCCCAGGACCGCAGGGCCAGCTCCAGATCCAGCACCACCGAGCCCACGCCGATCAGCACCAGCACGGCGAGCAGCCCGAGCGCGATCACGATGGGCCCCCGCCACCCAGGGCGTGAGGATCGCGTGCTGCACCGCGTCGCAGGCGGGCAGCGCCGCACCCGGCGTGGGGGCCCGGTGCCAGCGGGCCTGGGTAGGCCCGAGATCGGTGGGAGGCAGCGGAATCCACTGCCCGATTCCCCGGTAGACCACCGCCGGCCAGGCCGTCATCGGGGCCAGCAGGCCGGGGCCGGAGGTGACGAGCAGCAGCCAGCGGTCCGGGGGCAGCACCGCCACCGGCCCGGCCAGACCGGGGGCATCCAGGGCGGGCAGCACGGCGGCGGCCAATGGGGTCGGCAGGTCCAGCACGTCCACCTTCCCCGCCTGCAGACCAGCAACACCCCGTACCGGCGGTGGGTCCACAGGGCGTGCGCCTGCTCCCAGGTGGTGATCGCCGGGGTGAGTGGCCAGTGCTCGTCGATCGGGCACAGCCCGGTCGCGCCGGCCCGCCCGGACCAGCAGCCACCAGTACCCAGGGGGTGGGGTGGCCGGGCACGATCGGCCAACCCCGGGTGACCGCACCGACCGCGGGGTCCCGGAGCTGAATCTGAGCACCTTGCCCGTGCAGCGATGGTGATGACATCGATCGAGATTCCTTCTGTGAATGGGCTCGGTGACGGGCCAGCGGGAGAACCACGCGTCACCAGTGGGGTACCGATCACACCCGGGGCCGGGATTGTCGATCAACACAGGCCGTCTTCAAGGGCTTTGGCCAGCGGGTTCGGTTAAACGGGCTGGTAATAGGGCCGCGGCACTGGTATCGCGGTGCGGATCCTGGTATACCCACCGCCGCGTAGCAGCACCGCTACGCACAGTCCACATCCCCAGGGGGGAACTCAAATGATCAAGGTTGGACGGCCACGCTGCCCGCAGTGCGGGGCCCGGTTGCGCCGGGGCCGCCAGCCCGGCCAGCTTTGCGATCCGTGCCTGAAGGTGGGGCCCGATCCGCGGGCCAAGCTGCCGGCGGACTTTTACGACCAGCAGCCGGTCCTGGGCTGGCTGGCCGGCTACGACTTCGGCCCCTTCCTGCGGCAGGTGCGCGCCCTCACCGGCTGGTCCCAGCAGACCCTCGGCGGGGTGACCGGACTCGACCAGCCCACCATCTCCGCCGTCGAGCGCGGTGAGCACCGGCTGCGCCATGTCGAGGATGTCGCCGCGCTGGCCCGCGGCCTGCAGATCCCGCCGGTGCGGCTCAACTTCCCCGACATCCGCGCTACCGTGAGTGCGACGGGGACGGCAGGGCAGAAGGACGTGAGCTGGGTGGACCGCAGAGACTTCGGCGAACACACCGCCCGACTGGTCCTGGGCATCGCCGCCGCAACCGGACTGGACATCGACCGGCTGCTGGCTCTGCTCCCGCAGCCCGAACCCACCGCCACCCGCCAGGTCGGCCAGGCCGACGTCGAGGTCATCGAACACCTCACCGCCGCGTTCGTGCGCCAGGATTACGTCGCAGGGAGCGGGTCGATCCGCGACGCTGCCCTCGCCCAGTTGCACACCGCGCTGCCGCTGCTGGACAGCGAGATTGCGCCCGAGCTACGACCTCGGCTGCAGATCGCGACCGCGCGCCTGGCGACGATGGCGGGCTGGGCAAGTTTCGACGTCCAGCGCCACGACGCGGCGCGGCGACTGTGGCTGATCGGCCTGGAGATTGCCCGTGCCGCTGAGCATCCGTTCGGGACCGACCTGAGCGGGTTTCTGCTGTACGACATGGCGTTGCAGTCGCTGCACCTGGGACGGCCCCGAGAGGCGCTGCACCTGACCCGGATCGGTCTCAGCGCCGCTGTTGGTCGTTATCCGGTCTCCGGGTCCACCGCCTGCGCGTTGGCGCATATCGAGGCGTGGGCGCACGCCGCTCAGGGTGACGCCACAGCCTGTGATCGGGCGCTGGGCCGGGCCGCCGAGCAGTTCACCAGCATGGACCCGGCGACCCGCCCGCCGTGGAGTTCGTATCTCGGTGAGAGCAGTCTCGCCGCTTACCAGGGTGCCGCCCACTATGAGCTTGCCCTCACTAGCCGCGACCCCCGCGTCGCTGATCGGGCGGTACCCCTGCTCCTCCAGGCCGTGAATCATTTCGGTCCGGACTACGCCAAAACCCGGGCCCGCTACCTCCCGGATCTGGCCGGAGCGCAGGCATTGGCCGGGGATGCTGACATCGCCGTCAGTGTCGGGCACCAGGCCATCGAGGAGATCACGGCACTGTCCGCTCCCCGGTTGCTCGACCGGCTGCGCATCCTGCACACCGTGCTCGAACCCCTGCACACCAGCCCCGGCGTCGCCGAACTCCGCCACCGCCTGGCCACCGTGGCCGCCTAACGAGGATTTCGGCGGGAACCACGCGAGGAAGTGACCGCTGTCCCGGCTGAGTTCCGCCGGCGGAGGGTAGTAGCCGCAGCGGCTGACGCCACGCTCACCGCAGGTTCACGGACGCGAGGGACGGCTGGCGAGCGGCGCTGCTAGGGGGCCGCGGGAGCTGTTAGTGCCGAACCCGGTGTGGGTGGATCACCCCACGCCAGCACCCCGAAGCTGGTGGCCCTGCGGCGGGCTGGCGCGCCATGGGGCTGCGCCTGCCCGGCTGCCGGTGCAGCTACCACCCCTGCCAAGAACACCACCCGAGGGGCGTGCTCTGGATCATCGACCCGCACACCGGATCCTCAGCGACGCTGACCCATGCCACCCCCCAACCCAGCGACCAGACCGAGTACCCCCTGCTGCAGTGCGGACCCTGCAAGCTCTACGACAAAGCCACCACCGCCTACCCATGGTGAATCGACCTCGGCCGCCCCACCGTGGACCGCTGGCAGTCCCACATCCCCCACGCACAGCGCATAAACCTGATCTCTGAGCCGCCAACCCGCACCAGCAATGGATCCACCCGCGATGACGGACACCTGTCCGTCGGTCAGCGACCGGGACTGTGTGGGGGCGAAGGCCGTTCAGGATCTCGCTCGATCGTATTTTTCGAGGCGTGGCTTGCATCAACTACTGCAGCGTCGGCGCACGAACTTGCAGTAAGGGGTAGCGGTGTACTGCACGAAGCAGCTTCTGAGTCAAGAAGTACCGGGCATCGAAGGCAGCACTGGGGCAGCCTCCCGAGCTACGGTTCCAGGAAAGCTTGGGAGGTTGGAGGACCTGGGCAGCCTTACGATCGGCCTGCCCTCTGCCGACCCTCACGGGTGGGCTTGGGGGCAGGGTACTACCATCCGAAAACTCCAAGCGAGTCCAAGCGCAGGCCGCCCATGTAACGTGACGTTGAGTGCTCAGCGTCACGTTCTGAGCCATCAGCATGCTAGCAGGGCGGCACCACAAAGGTCGTCCTACGTCATTCAGATTACTCACCGTGTCCACCGCAGCGGCCTGCGGGCGGGCTGCGTGAGTGATAAAAGTTCTTGCAGCAACGGTAACTCCTACCGCACCCGAGCCGGGGGGCCTGTAACTTGTATGTGGGCAAAAAGAAGCGCTGCAAGAAGTTATGTAACTAAATGGATCAAGCTTTGCAAGCATGGCGACATGCACTACAATTACTTCTGGCCCTCGGCCGGGGGCCTGCACTGCATCTGCAGTGAGGCTCCCGGCCACAGGGTCCAGTGGGGGCGCTACGGCAGGTTGTCGAGGAGTCTTACCAGGACATCGACCACCTTAAGGAGCGTCCACAGGACACGCCCGGCCTGGCCCGGCCAGGCCGGGCGTTTTCGTTCTCGGTGGTGCTTCGCCATACCCTCACCCCCCTTCCCAGGTGATTCGATCTTCGTGCCCCCCATGGGATTCAGGCACGAAGATCGACTAGAGTATGGGTCACACGACCGACGACGTCAGACTAGACTATAAGGAAGTCGTTAGGGAAGCCTACGAGCATGCATACTAAACGGCACTACTATACTGCGTAAAGTTCACGTACAGTGTATATAAGCCCCACTCTTGTCACTCAATCGAGTGACGCTGATCGTCTGTTTGATCCCACGGAGAAGCCGCTCGTTCACGCTGTTCTTGCGGCAGCGCCCCCGAGTGCCGGTGCTCTCACCAACGCAGCGGACACCGCTTCGAGCCAGCATGATTCGGTCGTCAGGTCGGCGCTGAGCTGGGCGGGCATGGTGAGTCCAGACTCCCGGCAGGCCGGTCGCCCCTCCTGGCGGGCCTGGATGGCGGCGGCGATGGCGAGGTCTCGTAGGGTCGCAAGGTCAGGATCAGGTCGCGGATCTCGATGATCCGGTGGTATCGCTATCGAGCCGATGACCAGCAGCGCCCAACAGACTGCGGGCAGGATCGCTGACGCCACGATGGTCGACCCGATCCCACCAGACACAGCAGGATCAGCCAGAGCAGTCCTTCGCGGAGCCACCTCGGGACCGCGCCAAAAACAGGATCATGGCCGCGGCGCTCCAGACGACCACCAATACCGTCAGCGTCCGCATGCCCGGCGGGATCTGGGTTTCCTGGTCACCAACCTGCCGGGAGGAGTATCACGAGTTGGACCAGGTCTGCTCGGACTCGACCCTCGTCGTACCGCGTCTGGGATCCGGCTGGTCCAGGGTCCCGCGCGAGGACGACGTCTTCACCCGCCTCGGCTTGGGCGAGGATCTGGGAGAGCCGGGTCTTGGCCTCCTGCACGTTCACCTGGATGGTCATGTCAGCCAGGTCTAGTTGACCAGCGTGACCGGTAAAATGGGACTGACCTTGGATGTCTGCGCTGTGGCAGGGTGGGCGCGTGCAGCATGAGGTGACCTTGCTGGTCCGGGCCGGGTGCCATGCCTGCGCGGTGGCGCGCGAGGACGTCGAGCGGATCTGCGCCGAGCTGGGCGTGCGGTGGCGTACCAGCGACGTGGACGGCGACCCT
>DASTLT010000205.1:0-17219 GCA_035714625.1 Pseudonocardiaceae bacterium
GGTCAGCCGGTCGTTGCCGGGGTGCGGTCCAGGTCGGGCTCCAGGTAGATGATCCGGGCCGCGGACACCGCGTGCCGGATGCGCGCCTCCGCCTCGTCGATGACCGTGGCCAGCTCGGCGGTGGCCAGCGAGGCCGGTACCGCGATCTTGGCGGCGATCAGCAGCTCGTCCGGGCCCAGGTACTGGGTCCTCAGATGGATCACCCGGTCCACCCCGCCGCCGACCAGCGCCGCGCGGATGGTCCGCAGCTCGACCGGACCCGACCCCTCCCCGATCAGCAGGCTCTTGGTCTCCACGATGAGGATGACCGCGATGATGCCGAGCAGGACACCGATGCACAGCGTGCCCACCGCGTCCCAGACCGAGTCTCCGGTGAGGACCGACAACCCGACCCCGCCCAGCGCCAGGATCAGCCCCAGCAGCGCGCCGGCATCCTCCAGCAGCACCACGGGCAGCTCGGGGCTCTTGGCTTGGCGGATGAACTGCCACCAGGTGCCGTCCCCCTTCAGCGGCCGGGACTCCACGATGGCGGTGCGGAAACTCAGCGCCTCCAGCCCGATCGCCACCACCAGGATCACCACCGCGACCAGCGGCGAGGTGAGCGGCTCGTGGGTCTCCAGCTTGTGGAACCCCTCGTAGAGCGCGAACACCGACCCGAGGCTGAACAGCAGCAGCGCCACCACGAAGGAGTAGAAGTAGCGGTCCCGGCCGTAGCCGAACGGATGCTCCTGGGTGGCCGCCCGGCGGGCCCGCTTGCGCCCCAGCAGCAGCAGCCCCTGGTTGGAGGTGTCGGCCACCGAGTGCACCGACTCGGCGAGCATCGACGACGAGCCGGTGACCAGGTAGCCGAGGAACTTGGCCACCGCAATGCCCGCGTTGGCCAGCAAGGCCGCGATGATCGCCTTGGTCCCGCCACCTGCTGACACGCCAGCTCCTTACCCACCCCGCCGAAAGGTCCTATCCGAGCGAGAAGCCTACAAGTCGGGCAGGTCACTCCGCTGATCGGCGGCGAGTCCGGGCATCGCCCGGAAAAGCTGTACCGGCCCGGGCCCCGGGCAGACCAGCACCTCGGGATCCGCCGCGGCCAGCCACACTGACCCGCCACGGGGCACGGCCACGCTGCGACCGCCCCGGGGACGCAGCTCCACCCCGCCCTGGGTGCACAGCAGGATCTGCGGCCACGGGCAGTGCAGCAGCACCGGAGTCGACTCGCCCACCGTCCACTCCAGCCGGGTCAGCCGGAACTCCTCGGCCGGTGTGGGATAGGCGGTCTCGTGCGGCCCGGCCGGCTCGCCGCGCAGCACCGACAACTCGCCGGGCGAGAAGTCCAGCACCCGGAGCAGTTCCGGGACGTCGACATGCTTGGCGGTCAGCCCGCCGCGCAGCACGTTGTCCGAGTTGGCCATGATCTCCACCCCGATGCCCCGCAGGTAGGTGTGCAGGTTGCCGGCCGGCAGGTACAGCGCCTCACCCGGCCCGAGCACCACGTGGTTGAGCAGCAGTGCGGCGAGCACCCCCACATCACCGGGGTGCGCCTCGGCCAGCGCGAGCACCTCCCGGGCCACCGCCCGGAACTCGCCAGAGATGGCCGGGGCAGGCCCGGCGCCGCCCCGGCGCAGCAACCGGACACAGGCGTCCAGGGTGGGCGAGAGCAGCGCGATCACCGCCGGTTGGGGAAGGGTGATCCAGGTGGTGAACAGGGTGCGCAAGCCGGCCTCGTCCGGCGCGCCGGCGAGCAGGGCGCGGTAGGGCTCCAGCGGCGGCGCGTCCAGGGCGGCGAGCAGCTCCCCGGTGCGCGCCGGATCCCGGAAACCGACCAGGGCGTGCAACTCGGTAAGCGCGCAGATCAGCTCCGGCTTGTGGCTCGGGTCGGGGTAGTTGCGCTCCGGGGCATCCCGCGGGATGCCCCGGGCCTCCTCGCGGGCGAACCCTTCGGCGGCCTGCTTCGCAGAGGGGTGGGCCTGCAGGCTCAACGGCTCCTCGGCGGCGAGCACCTTGAGCAGGAAGGGCAACCGGGCACCCCACCGCCGGGTGCAGCCGGCCCCGAGATGGCGCTCCGGGTTGGTCCGCAGCGCCTCCAACAGGGAGGTCTGGGCGCCGTCGGCGTGCAGCAGAACCGACGGATCGGCCGGGTGCGCGCCCAGCCACAGCTCCGCCTGCGGGTGCGGGGCGGGCACCGGACCGCCGAGCAACTCCGCGATCGCCGTGCGCGACCCCCAGGCATAGGGCCGGACCACGTTGCGCAACAGCTCCACAACCCCTCCCTCGCCTAGCGCCTGACCGGTCATCCGATCGCCGCTCATCGGGGGCTGGTGCATCGGGGGCCGGTTCATCGGGGGGCCGAGCCACTCGACCCGACCCGCCCCGGTCCACCGAGCAGGCCCCGGCCCAGCCCGAGATACAGCGCGGCGAGATCGAACCGCAACGCCAGGACCGCCGCCGAGCAGGCAGGCGCGCCGGGCTCCCCCTGGCGCACCATCAGCTCCTCGTCCGCGGTCACCAGATCAGCGCCGGGCACCGCGGCCAGCGCCGCCGAGCGCCCCGCGGTGTCCGCGGAGTGCACCCCGAGCAGCACCGGCCGGACCGCAGGCAGGTCAGTGTGGTCCTCGAACGGATCGTGGAACACGCCGCTCTCCGCGCCTGCGCGCACTGCTTCCTGCCAGAGCGCGGGCAGCGCGGCGGCCTCATGAAATCCCGCCGGGTGCGCCACCACCCCGGCATGCGCGGCGAGCGCACCCGCAGCATGCCCAGCCACTGCGGTGGCCACCGGATCGGTGCCCCACAGCAGCGGGATGCGCCCGGCCAGCCGCAGGGCCAACGACTTGGCCGGGTTGACGAAGGACTCGTGGGCCAGGTGGTCCCGCTCGGCCTCCCGGTCCAGCTCGCCGGCCAGCGCCTCGGGATCGGTGGGCAGCAAGCCCAGAGTGTCCAGCAGCACCAGCCCGGCGGTCAGCGTGCGGGGCAACGCCAACCCGGGGGGAACCTCGATCCGGGGCACCAGCAGCACCGATCGGCCGGCTGCGGCAGCCGCCACCGGACCCTCGGCCGGGGCGCTGAGCACCACCTGGGCGCCCCGGCGGACCGCGCGGGCGACGCCCTCAGCCAGCTCCTGGTCACCGGGATCAGCAGTGTTGGCCAGCACCACATCCAGTGCTCCCACCCACAGCGGCACCGACCGCGCCATCAGCACCGGCACCGAGCAGGACGCCCCGAGCAGCGCGGCCAGCAGCGGGGCCGCCGCCGGGGCCGCACCTGACCGGGTCAGCAGCACCAGTGCGCGCGGCCGGTAGCCGGCCAGCCGCGCCAGACCGGCATCCTGGGCCGCCGCCGCAGTGGAGCGCACCTGCGCGCCTGCCGTGGCCGCAGCCCGCAGCAGGCCACCGCCGTCAAGCGCCTCCAGGCGGGCCAGATCGTCGAGCAAGCCATCGTCGAACACCCGGTTCGGCATCTCGCCGGCCATCAGCCTCACCCCGGTCCCCCGGTCCCCCGGTCCGGGCCTCGAGCCGCGCTGTCCGCGGTGGGTCCGGTTCCGGGCAGCGCCTCGTTGAGCAGCAGCACCGGGATGCCGTCGGTGACCGGAAAGCTGCGCCCGCAGACGGTGCAGGTCAGCGCGTCGGCCTGCGGATCGGTCGCGGTGCCGACCCGCAGCTCGGCGTGCTCCGGGCAGGGACACGCCAGGATCTCCATCAGGCGCGGATCCAGTTGCACGGCCATTGTCGTCCTCCTCACCAGGGTTGGTAGCTCTGCACGGCCATCTCAAGTGGGATTGGCGGTCCGTGCGGAGCTACCAACTCCGCGGACCAGTGTGAGCACCTCGTCCCGCAATGCCTCGACCGCCGCGGTGTCGGGCGCCTCGACGTTCAGCCGCAGCAGTGTTTCGGTGTTCGAGGGGCGCAGGTTGAACCAGGAACCGTCGGGCAGCCGCACGGTAAGCCCGTCGAGCTCGTCGAGCTCGGCACCGTCGGTCTGGGCGAAGTGCTGCCGCACAGCCTCCATCCTGCCCCGTTGGTCGTCGACTGTAGAGTTGATCTCCCCGGAGGCAGCGTAGCGGCTGAACTCGGCCATCAGCTCGGACAGTGGCCGCGGCTGCTGGCCCAGCGCGGCCAGCACGTGCAACGCGGCGAGCATCCCGGAGTCGGCCCGCCAGAAGTCGCGGAAGTAGTAGTGCGCGGAATGCTCGCCGCCGAAGATCGCCCCGGTCTCGGCCATCGTCTGCTTGATGAACGAGTGCCCCACCCGGGTGCGTATCGGCCGACCGCCGCGCTCGGCGACGATCTCCGGAACGGCTTGTGACGTGATCAGGTTGTAGAGCACACCAGCCCCGGGCTCGACGGCCAGCTCCCGGGTCGCGACCAGCGCGGTGATGGCGCTGGGACTCACCGGTGCCCCCCGTTCGTCGATCACGAAGCAGCGGTCGGCGTCGCCGTCGAAGGCCAGCCCCAGGTCGGCGTGCTGCTCGCGCACCGCGGCCTGCAGGTCCACCAGGTTCGCCGGGTCCAGCGGGTTGGCCTCGTGGTTGGGGAAGGTGCCGTCCAGCTCGAAGTACAGCGGCACGACGTGCAGCGGCAGTCCCTCGACCACCGCGGGCACAGTGTGCCCGCCCATCCCGTTACCGGCGTCCACGACAACCCGCAGCGGCCGGATCCCGGACAGGTCCACCAGGGAACGCAGGTAACCGGCGTAGTCGGCGAGCATGTCCCGCTCAGTGACCCGCCCCCCACCCGGTCCGGGCCCGACGCCACGCTCCACGGCGGCCCGGATTTCCGCCAGTCCGCTGTCCTGACCGACCGGCGCCGCCCCGGCGCGGCAGAGCTTGATGCCGTTGTAGCGGGCGGGGTTGTGGCTTGCGGTGAACATCGCGCCGGGCAGCCCGAGCCGCCCGGATGCGAAGTAGAGCATGTCGGTGCTGGCCAGGCCGATCGAGACGACGTCCAGACCGCGGCTGGTCACCCCCTCGGCGAAAGCGGCGGCGAGGCCGGGGGAGGAGTCCCGCATGTCATACCCGACGACCACCGCGGCCGCCGGATCGGCCGCCGGATCGGCCGGTGGGCGGACGAACTCGGCGAAGGCGGCTCCGATATCGCGCACCACGCCCGGGTCGAGCTGCTCACCGACGACACCCCGGATGTCGTACGCCTTCACGATCGCGGACAGGTCAGGCACTGCGCTCCCTTTCCTCGGGCCTGGCTTCGGTGGATCGGTGGACCTTCAGGGGGTTGAGTGGACCTTCAGGGGGGTTGAGTGGACACCGTGCCAGCGAGCGTATCCGCGGACGCCCGATGGCGGGATCATCGCGCCCACCCGCAGACCGCGGTGCAGGCGGCAGCCGGCTCAGCCGTCGACCGGGTCGGGCAGCACGCGGAGGTGACCGCGGCGAGCGCTGCCGGTGGCCGGACCGGTGAGCACGGGGTCGATGGGGCGGTCCGCACGGCCCGCCTCGCGGACCGCTTCGGCCAGCGCGGTGAGGTCGTCCACCGACGGCTCTGGCTCGGCGAACTCACCCTCGTGACGGACCACGTCCCAGCCCCGCGGCGCGGTCAGCCGCAGGGCATGCCGCTCGCACAGGTCGTAGGAGTGCGGCTCGCTGTAGGTCGCCAACGGGCCCACCACGGCCGTGGAGTCGGCATACACGAAGGTGAGTGTCGCGACTGCCGGGTTGATGCACCCGGTCCTCGAGCACCGCCTCACGCTGCGCACGGCGGGACCTTAGCGCGTCGAGTCCGACCGGACGTAGCAGGCGCGCAGGACCGGCGCGGGACGAGTCCGGGCGGGCGTAGTCTCGACGGGCATCACCTGGGTTCTCCATGGGAAAGAGCCCCCGCGGGAAGGGAGCACGTCGGCGGTCATGACAGTCACCCGGTCCGCCCGGACCCGCCTGCGCAGGCGCCGGGACCGGCGCGGCCGCGGGCTTCGGGGCCTGCTGTTCCCGGCCTCGTTGCCGGCGTACCGCACCCGCTCGGAGTGGTTCGACGCGATCGTCCTCGACGCGCTGGAACCGATCGACGAGCGCTGGCACGCCGAGCTCGAGCAGCTTGACGTGGCGGTCGACGAGGTGCCCGAGGTGACCGACTGCAATCCCGCCACGGTGAGCTGGGGCAGTGACGTGGTGGAGGACGGCCGGGTGCCGCTGGCCCGGCTGGTGCCCATCGGCGTGGACCGCGCCGGCCTGCCCACCCGGGCCCGCATCGTGCTCTACCGCCGCCCCCTGGAGACCCGGGCCCAGGACCGCAGCGACCTGTCCGACCTCGTGCACGAGGTGCTCGTGGAGCAGGTCGCGAGCTACCTCGGCGTCGACCCCGATCTCATCGACGGCCCCACCGACCCCAGCGGCTGAGCCGGGCCGGGCGGCTAGCCCTCGCGGCGGCGCCAGGCCGGTACGGCGGTGCCCACGACGAGCAGGACCACCGCCGCCTGGCCGAGCAACAGAGCGGCCCTGGCCAGCTCGGAGCGATCAACTCGAACCTCGGACGAGGCAGCGGGCACTGGCACCGCGACCTGGTGACCCCAGCCGCGCACCGTCGGCACCTGGGTGCCGTTCACGGTGGCCCGCCAGCCAGGTTCGTCGTTGGCCGCGATTACCAGCAACCGGCCCTCCGCGCCGGGGGCGACCTGCACCGCCACCGCGGGCGGGCGGCCGTCCACCAGGACCCCGGTCACCCCCTTCTCGATCGGCGGGGCGGCACCGGCGCGGGCCTGCTGGGACAACGCCGGACCCAGCAGCTCGGCACCCGGGATCGGCCGGACCACCCGCAGCACCGGCCGGCCGTCGGCCGTCGCGGGAGCGCTCTGGGCCAGCGGACCAGCGGCGGCGAGGGTCCGCTGGCCCTGCTCTGCGCTGGGCAGCACCACGAACTCCACCCCGGTCGCTGCGACGTTGGTGATCGCGGCGGCGGTCTCGCCAGGTTTCCCGGCTCGCAGCGCGTCGGCGACCCGCTCCAGCCGGGCGCCGGTGGCCCGCAGGGGAGCGATGTCGTCGTCGCCGAAGCGCGCCGGGCGCGACCGGGTGAGCCGCACCGGCTCACCTTCCTCCCCCACCACCAGGATGGACGTGCCCTCGCGGGCCAGCTCGTCAGTCAGCGCCGCCGCCAGCACCGGCTGGCCGGCGGGTGGCTCGGCAGTCAGCGGCCCGGCCGAGCCGACCAGCACCGCGGCGCCAGCCAGGACCGCCACCCCCAGCCACGGAGCGAGCGAGAGCACCCGGCCGAGCCCGCCCCGATCGCGCGGTGCGCGATCGGGGCGGCGGCCAGCCAGCAGCGCGATCCACAGCAGGCCGCAACCGGCGAACAGCAGCGCCCCGCCGGTGAACCCGGGGCGGTCGGCACCGCCGGCCAGCGGTCGCACCGGGAGCATGATCAGCGCCACCGCCGCAGCGGACCCGAGCAGCACCAGACCCAGTCCCGGCAGCATCGCCCGGGACGGGCGGGCCAGCACCGCGGCCGCGGCTGCGGCCACCACCATCAGACCCACCCACGGCGCCGCGCCCGCACCACCGGGATTCAGGGCGAGCAGCCGCAACCAGTCGGGCGCCTGCTCGGGGACCACCGCACCCACTCCCTGCAGCAGCACCGCCGGGCGCTGCACCACCACCGCCGGCCAGGGCAGCAGCATCCCCAGCGGCAGCAGCACTACCGCGAACAGCCCGACCGCGCGCCGCCAGGTGGTGCCCTTGGCGGCCGGCACCACAATGAACCCGACCAGCACCACCGCCAGCACCAGCAGGTGCAGCAGCGGGGCGAAGGCGCTGATCACCGCCAGCCCCAGGGCGGTGGCGGCCGCCGTGGACAGCCAGCCCGCGGTCCGCCCAGCGGTTCCACCGCGCAACACCACCACGGTGCCGGCCAGGACCAGCGGCAGCAGAATGGCGGCCAGCACCACGTCCAGCCGGCCCTGCGCGACCCCCGCGACGGCAGGTGGCAGCAGGGCGTAGCCGGCGGCGGCCAGCGCGCGGCGGGTCCGGGTGACCGGCAGGCTGCGGGTCGCCAGGTAGGCGGACAGCGCGGCCAGCGGCATCGCGGCCAGCAGCACCAGGGAGACTGCGATGCCCGGCGAGCCCACTGGCAGGCCGAGCAGTCCCAGCAGCGCCAGCGCGGCAGGTGCCGGGGCCCCGCTGCCGCCACCGACCGGGTGCCAGGCCGCCAGGTAGGACGACCAGGTGTCGGCCAGGCTCTCCGGGGGGAGCAACCGCCCGCCGGCCAAGTCCAGCCCCAGCCGGTGGCGGTGCACCAGCAGGCCGAGGACGGTCATGGCTACCATCAGCAGCACGACGGGGGATCGCCGGACCTGGTGGAAGTAGCTGCCGACGGCGCCGGGCGGCTCGAGCCGACCTGGGTCGTCCGGCGCGGTGGGCGTGCCAGCCTGCTTGCTCCCCGGCGACGGCCTCGAGCGGGCCTGCGACCCGGCCGTGGCCGCCGTCGTGCCTATGCGCGACACCGACCCCTCCTGTCCATGGCCCACGGGTGGGCGCACACCGTACGGCCCCGGTGGCGCTTGCCCACACCGGGTCTGGACCCGCAGGCTGCCAGAGATGCCCCCGCACGGTCCAGTGCTTCGGCCAGCCGGATGCATCAGCCCAGGTCAGAACTCCGATGCAGGGGCATGCGGCTCAGACCGCCTTGTGCTTGAGCTTGCGGCGTTCCCGTTCGGAGAGCCCGCCCCAGATGCCGAACCGCTCATCGTGGCCCAGCGCGTACTCCAGGCACTCGATCCGGACCTCGCAACACAGGCAGATCCGCTTCGCCTCCCTGGTCGAGCCGCCCTTCTCGGGGAAGAACGCCTCCGGGTCGGTCTGGGCGCACAGCGCTCGCTCCTGCCACTCCTGCTCGTCCGGCTCGTCGAACAGGGCGATCAGCACCGGGTCGTCCGGTGCCGGGGTCCAGCAGCGCGGATCGATCTCCCCCTGATCCCCACCGCGGTCCCGGTCCGTCTCATCCATGGTTGTCCGCCTCCTCGCCATCTGGTTCCTCCCCAGTTGGCGGACTCACCGGACCAGCCAGGCCCGGTTAATAACAACGCTGTGATTACACCCGTGTCATCTCGGGAACGCAACCCCGCGAACCCATTCGAGGGCCTCTTGCGGCGTGTCGCTGTTGACGCGCACCACCCCACCCGCTCCCCGTCAGCCACCCAGGTGGGTCAAACTGGGCCGATGCGCGCCACCACCCTTGCTCCCAGCCCGGTGTTTGTGCTGCTTGTCACGGCTACCGTGGCCGGCGGCGGGCTCGCGGCGGTGGGCACCGGTCCGACCCGTACCGCGGGCATCGTGCTGCTGGTGCTCGGCGGCTGGGCGGTCTCGCTGTGCCTGCACGAGTTCGGCCACGCGCTGGTGGCCTACCGGGGCGGCGACCGGTCGGTGCGCGCCAAGGGCTATCTCACCCTCGACATCCGGCGCTACACCGACCCGGTGCTGTCCCTGCTGCTGCCCCTGCTGCTGCTGGTGGTGGGCGGCATCCCCCTGCCCGGAGGGGCGGTCTGGATCAACCATGGCGCGCTGCGCTCGCGCGCAGCCAGCTCGGCAGTGTCGCTGGCCGGCCCACTGACCAACCTGGCGCTCGGCGTCCTGCTGATCGCGGTGGTCCAGGCCGTCACCCCACCCGCCGGGCTCGCCGCGGGACTGTCCTATCTCGCCCTGGTGCAACTGCTGGCGTTCGTGCTCAACATCCTGCCGGTGCCGGGCCTGGACGGATTCGGTGTGCTGGAGCCCTACCTGCCCGCCCGAGCCCGCCAGATCGGCGCCACCGTCCGCCCCTACGCCCCGCTGCTGCTCTTCGTCCTGATCATCGGCATACCCGGGTTGGCTGCCGCGCTGTTCGACCCCGCCTTCACCCTCTTCGACGCGCTCGGCGGCAACGCCCGCGCTGCGGCCGCCGGCCTGCGCGAGTTCCTGTTCTGGCGCTGACCCGCCCTCGTGGGTGGGGGACAGTGTTCGAACACTGTCCCCCACCCAGGAGGGCGTAGCGTGCCTGCCGTGCGGGTGGTGGTGCTGGTCGGCGGCGTCGGCGGGGCGCGGTTCCTGCTCGGCGTCAAGGCCGCGCTGGGCCTGCCTGCCATCGGCGAGGCGCCGAGCAGCCATCCTCCCGGCGCAGCGCCCCCCACCCCGCCCGGTGCGCCGGGCATCACCGCCGTGGTCAACACCGGCGACGACATCTGGCTGCACGACCTGCGGATCTGCCCGGATCTGGACACCTGCATGTACACCTTGGGCGGCGGAGTCGACACCGAGCGCGGCTGGGGCCGGGCCGCCGAGACCTGGATGGTCCGCGAGGAGCTGGCAGGTTACGGCGCCGAGCCGGACTGGTTCGGGCTGGGCGACCGCGACCTGGCCACCCACCTGGTGCGGACCCGGATGCTGCGGGTCGGCTACCCGCTCTCCGCAGTCACCGCCGCGCTGTGTGATCGCTGGCGCCCGGGGGTACGGCTGCTGCCAGCCACCGACGACCGTTGCGAGACCCATGTGGTGGTGGACGACACCAGGGGACGCCGTGCCATGCACTTCCAGGAATGGTGGATCCGGCACCGCGCGGCGCTGCCGGCCAGCGCGTTCGTGCCGGTGGGCGCGGACGAGGCCGAGCCGGCCGTCGGGGTGCTGGACGCCATCACCGGGGCGGACGTGGTGCTGCTCGCCCCCTCCAACCCGGTGGTGTCGATCGGCAGCGTGCTGGCGGTGCCCGGGATCCGCGGCGCGCTGCGCGCCACCCCGGCCCCGGTGATCGGGCTGTCGCCGATCGTGGCCGGCCGCGCGGTGCGCGGGATGGCCGAGGCGTGCCTGGCCGCGATCGGGGTGCCCAGCACGGCCGACGCGGTGGGGCGGCATTACGGGTCCCGTTCGGCGGGCGGGATCCTGGACGGCTGGCTGGTGCACACCGGCGACGGCACCGACGTGCCCGGGGTCGCGGTCCGGCAAGTGCCGCTGCTCATGACCGATGTGGCCGCCACCGCGGCGATGGCCGCCGCGGCCATGGAGCTGGCCGGTCTGGGCCCATGAGCGCCTCTGACGCGAGCCCCCACAGCGCCGTCCGGGACCACGGCGCGCCTGGAGAGGTTCGCATCCTCCCGGTCCGGGGGCTGCCCGAGTTCCGGCCCGGGGACGATCTGACTGCCGCGCTGGCCACCGCGGCCCCGTGGCTGGCCGACGGTGACGTGGTGGTGGTCACCAGCAAGGTGGTGTCCAAGGTGGAGGGACGGCTGGTCAGGGCGCCGGCCGACCCGCAGGCCAGGGAGACCGCCCGGCGCCAACTGGTCGCCGCCGAGGCCCGGCAGGTGCTGGCCCGCCGCGGCCAGACCATGATCACGGTGAATGCGCTGGGCGTCGTGCAGGCCGGGTCCGGAGTCGACGTGTCCAACGTGGCACCCGATGAGGTCGCCCTGCTGCCCGTCGACCCGGACGCCAGCGCAACGCGGCTGCGCGCCGGGTTGGCCGCCGCGCTCGGGGTGCAGGTCGCCGTGGTGATCACCGACACGATGGGCCGGGCCTGGCGGATCGGGCAGACCGACGCCGCGGTCGGGGCCGCCGGGCTCGGGGTGCTGCACAGCTACGCGGGCGCCGTGGACGGGCAGGGCAACGAGCTCGCGGTCACCGAGGTGGCGCTCGCCGACGAGATCGCCGCCGCCGCGGACCTGGTCAAGGGCAAGCTGGCCGGGGTACCGGTGGCGGTGCTGCGCGGGCTGGTCTACGACGACGACGGGAGCCGCGCGGCGGAGCTGATCCGCCCGGTGGCCGAGGATCTGTTCCGGCTGGGCACCGACCTCGCCCTCGAGCAGGGGCGGCGGGCGGGCCGGGCCGAGGCGGTGCTGCTGCGCCGGTCGGTTCGCTCGTTTCGTCCCGACCCGGTGGACCCGCAGGCGCTGCGCCGCGCGGTGGGGGTGGCGCTCACCGCGCCGGCCCCGCACCACACCAGGCCGATGCGGTTCGTCTGGCTGGCCGACCGGCAGGTCCGGCGACGGCTGCTCGACGCGATGGCCCAGGCCTGGCGGGCCGACCTGCGCCGCGACCGGCTCCCCGAGGACCGGATCGAGCGCCGGGTACGCCGCGGCGACCTGCTGCGCACAGCACCGGAGGTGCTGCTGCCCTGCCTGGTGCCCGAGGGCGCGCACGACTATCCCGACCAGCGCAGGCGGGCGGGCGAGGACGCGATGTTCACCGTCGCCGCCGGGGCCGCCGTGCAGAGCCTGCTGGTGGCGCTGGCCGCGGAGGGCCTGGGCTCGTGCTGGGTCGGCTCGACGCTGTTCTGCCCGGACCTGGTTCGCACCGAGCTCGCGCTGCCACCGGACTGGCGGCCGCTGGGGGCGGTCGCCATCGGCCACCCGGAGCAGCCACTGCAGCCGCGCCCGGCGCGCGATCCCGACGAGGGTCTGGTGCTGCGCTGATCGCCGTAGCCGAGGGGCCTCCCTGGCCCGCACCTGTCGGAGAAGGGGCCGGACCCGGCTGGGTCCGCTCAGCGCGGCTGCAGGCTCAGAGCGCACGATAGTCGCGCGGGCTGTAGCGGGGGCCGAAGCGGGGACGGCGGAATCCGGACGCCTCGATATAACGCACCGCGCGGTGCCGCTGCGGTGCGTAGGGCGCCAGTACCGCAAGCATGCCCTCGTCGTCCAGGGGCCGGCCGAGCAGGGCATACCCGACGACGGACGGGATATGGAAGTCGCCGACGCTCACCGCGTCGGCGTCCGCCCAGGCCCGCTGGGCCACCTCGGCAGCGGTCCACACCCCGATCCCGGGGACCGTGCGCAGCAGGTCCCGCCCGGCCGCGCCGCCCACCGCCACCGCGCCCTCCAGGTGGTGCGCGACGGCCGCGGCTGCCAGCAGGGCCCGGCACCGGGAGCGGTCCACCCCCGCGCGGTGCCACTCCCAGTCCGGGATCGCCCGCACCGCCGCCGGAGCAGGCGGCACCCATAGCCGGCCCGGACCAGGTGCCGGCGCACCGAAGCGCCAGCACAGCTCCCGCCAGGAGCGCCGGGCCTCCACGCCGGTGACCTTCTGTTCCAGCACCGCGGGCAGCAGCACGTCCCACACCCGGCGGGTGGCGCCCAGGCGCAGGCCCGGCATCCGGCGCCGGATCTGGGCGACCAGCCCGTGGTGCGCGACGAAGCCGCTGTCGTCGTCGGCAGCGCCCAGCAGCGCGGGTACCCCGTCCAGCGCCCAGGCCGCGCCCGGCCCCCAGCTTGTGGCGTGCACCACCCCACCGTTGCCGCGGCGCAGGGCCAGCGTGGCGGGCCCGTCCGGGGTGCTCCCCGCGCGCCACACCGTGCCGTCGTCGTCCACCCGCATCGTCGGGTCGCCCCGCCCGCGACGCAGCGGGGCGAGCACCGCGCGGAGGTCCAGCGGGTAACCCGGGGTCCAGCACCGGTCAGGCATCGGTGGAAAAGCGCACGCCGCCGTCGGGAAGCACCACCCCGGGCCAGACCCGCAGGCCCGCCCGCAGCTCGCAGCGTGCCCCCACCACCGCCCCATCGCCGATCACCGCGTCGTGCACCACGGCGTCCGACCCCACCCGCGCCCCGCCGCCCAGCACGCTGCGCTGCAGGTCAGCACCCGGGCCGACGCGGGCGCAGTCCATCAGCACCGAACCGAGCACCTGCGCCCTGCGGTCCACCACCACCCCCGCACCTACCACCGACCCGCCGCCGACCCACGCATCCGGGTGCACCGCGGCACCGGGCAGCAGCAGTGCCTCCCCCACCGGTCCGGGCAACACCGGGGACGGCGCCAGCCCGCGAACCAGATCCGCCGAGCCGCGCACGAAGGCGGCCGGGGTGCCCAGGTCCAGCCAGTAGGAGCCGTCCACGTGGGCCTGCACCCGGGCCCCCGCGGCGAGCAACCCGGGGAAGATCTCCCGCTCCACCGACACCGCCCTTCCCACCGGGATCGAGTCGATCACCTCCCGGCGGAACACATAGCAGCCCGCGTTGATCTGGTCGCTCGGCGGGTCGTCGATCTTCTCCAGGAAGGCGAGCACCCGGCCGTCGGCGGCGGTGGGCACGCAACCGAAGGGCCGGGGGTCGGGCACCCGCACCAGGTGCAGCGTGACGTCCGCGGCCGCGGCGCGGTGGGTGCGGACCACCTCGGCCGGGTCCAGGCCGGAGAGCACGTCACCGTTGAACACCAGCACGTCCGGCTCGGCCAGCTTCGGCGCGACGTTGCGGATCCCGCCCCCGGTGCCCAGCGGCTCGTCCTCGACGACGTAGTCCAGCGCCAGGCCCAGCCGGGACCCGTCCCCGAAGTACTCGGCGAACACCTCGGCGCGGTAGGAGGTGCCCAGCACCACGTGCCGCACTCCCGCAGCCCGAATCCGGCCCAGCAGGTGGGTGAGCAGCGGCACCCCCGCGGTCGGCAGCATCGGCTTGGGGGCGGAGAGGGTGAGCGGACGCATCCGGGTACCCAGACCCCCGACCAGCACCACCGCCTCGACCCCGGACAGCGGTTGCACCGGACGCGACACCACGGCCATGCCCTCCTCGAAGGTTCACCACACAATCACCTGCGGCGGCTAGTCTGAGCGACGGACGCCACCGTGCGGGGGCGACCCTGCCACGACGGCAGGACGCACTGCGCCGAGGGGTCCACCGCGGGGGGGTTGTTCATGTTGGCAGCCCACGGGGCCGCACGAACGGTAAGGAGGCGCAGCCGGTGGATGCCCTGGATCGCGCCGACGAGACCCTGGCCCGCGCGCAAGCTCGCCGGGCCGGCATTGTCACCCCCGACTCGGCGACCTCGCCGATGGACCAGGCCAGCACGGTGCAGATCCCGCGGTCGCTGGTGCAGGCCGCGGATCCCCGGACCAACGACCCGGACTCCACCATGGTGATCCCCGCCCTGGCCGACGACCCCCGGGCCGGCACCCGGGGCGGCTTCGGCCCCGCCCGCCGCCACCGCTAACCCCGAGCCTTTACTGCTCTTGGGCCGGGACGAGCTCTGCCATGTGCGCCCACCCGGCACCCGGCACCTCGACATTGACGATCTCCGGCACGGCCGAGATCACCCCAGGCATCCAGGCCATAGCGGCCTTGAAGTGGTCGGAACTCACATGCGCCTCGCCCGCTTCACCGGACTCGAACGCCTCGACCAACACGAACTGGTTGGGGGTGTCAACGCTTCTGGACCATTCGAAGAAGAGATTACCCGGCTCCTGCCGGGTGGCCTGGGTGAAGTCCTCGACAAGCGCGAGCCAGTCCTCGCTCCGGTCAGGACGAACGGTGAACTTGACCACAATGAAGATCATGCCAGCTTCCCCTCGGCGGCGGGTCCCGGTCTGCCGGATACGGTAACCCGCTTGCGGGGGCGGGCCCTTCTCCGCTGGCGATTCAGGGAGTCTTCGTACCAGGAGTAGTACCGCCCTGCCAGCCTGCGTCCCCTGGCCGTCACCACGATCTCGGTGTCACTGGAGGAGGAGATACTGGCCGCGGCACGCATCACCGCGGAGGAGGCGGGGTCAGCCTCTCGGCGTGGCTGTCGCAGGCCGCGCAGCATGCCGCGAAGCTCGCCGCCGGGCGGGCAGCCGTGCGCGAGTACGAGGCTGAGGCCGGTGCCTTCACCCAGGAGGAGATCGACCGCGCCAACCGGATCCTCGATGAGCTGGGTGTCCGGCCCGCTGCATGATGACCCTCGTCGACGAGAACGCCGGACGCGCGGTCGGCCGCCTGCTCCGGGATACCGGCGCCGCCGAGGTGGTCGACGCGCACGTCGTGCTCACCGCGCTGCGGTACCGGGCCGCGGTACTCACCTCCGACCCGGACGTTCTGCAGCGGCTGGCCGCCGCCGTGAAGTTTCGACTCCGGCTGCACCAGGTGTAGTGGCCAGCCGGCAGACCCAGGTCATTAACGTTCTGCGACCCGGCTGCGACCAGACCCATACCAAGACACGCGACGAGCGCCGTAGACAAGCTGTGTCGTACGTTCAGTGTCAGAAGTTGCTCGCGGATCAGCTCCCTGCCGTTACCTAGGAACTCTCGCTGTAGCTTGGTCATTGAGCCTCGTGCTAGCTCTGGCTGCGTCACGTCGAGCTTGAGATCACTGCAGATATCGACTAACCGCCGACTGGCGCCGAGTAGCAGACGATCAACATCATAGCGTATATCAAGGATGCGACTATCGGCACTACGCCTGGCCTGCCACAGTTTGTAGACGCCATCAACGCCCGGTAGCCCGTCGAATGCCACAAGTGTAGAGTCATATCGGTGGGTCAGTGTTGATTGTAGATTCTTTCTAGTTTGATACACAGGAGCTGCGTCCCGGAGACGATCAGCGTCAACCGGCTGTGTCTCATCGACCATCAGGCCGACTTCGCCTCCGTCGAGCGAGAGCATGCGCTCGGTTTGGGCACCCGCGCCCTGCATCGGCACAAAACCACACAGGCGATAGTCCCGGCTGCCCAGATGATCCCCCTCACGCTCAAAAACCACCGAGCGGGTCAGGCCGCGAATCCGGAGCGGGACGACGATTCGCCCACCGTCGGCAAGCTGGTCAGTCCACTTGGCGGGATATTCCACGCGCCGACAGTGGCGATCACCCGATCGTAGGGAGCATGCTCGGGCACACCGCTCTCGGCGTCGGCCAGTACCACATTTACCTTGTGGTATCCCGCTACTGTCAGGCAGTTCCGAGCCCGGTCCACCACATCCGGGTCGATGTCGACCGTGGTAACCTCCCCGGCCTCGCCGACCAGCTCGGCGATCAGCGCCGCGTTGTAACCCCCCGACTCAATTTCCAAGATCCGCATGCCGGGGCTGATCCCGGAACTACCAGGGCAAGAGCACCCCACCCGACGACCGGGCCAGAGCCGAGCGCTACCGGGACCTGCTGGGCTAGCCAATTACCATCGAGACCGATCTAGGGCAATAGGAGCCTAAAGGGTTGCGGTTCGTGCTGCCGAGGCGAGGATGCTCTGGGTGCGGACGGGCAGCCCGAGGCGGTTCCAGTGGTAGATCACCAGGTAGGTGTTGGTCTCGCGGAGCCCTCGTTGCAAGGTGCCCTTGTGTGCGGCGACGCCGAGGGCATCGCCGGTGCGGCGGAACGTCTCGGCCCAACCGGCGGCGAAGGCAAGCGGACCGTTCGTGCCGAACAGGGGGCCATCGTGTGCGGTGTCGATGAGCAGCAGGTTCTTGACCTCGCTGACCATCAGGGTGAACTTTTGGGTTGGGATGTCGGTGGGTGGGGGGCGTTCTTGGGTGACGCGGTGCCAGACGTCGCCTTGCTCGTACCACTCCAGGTTGGCGGCGCGCATGAGCGTG
>DASTLT010000206.1:0-61680 GCA_035714625.1 Pseudonocardiaceae bacterium
CAGGCACCGGCGGCAGCTCCGACATGAGCCACCATGATCAGCACACCGGCACGGCGGTCAAGCCGACACGCCGCAGACACCTCACACGACCCACAGACCCCAGCACTCACTCACGCCACGACGGGTCCTGAATAGCTACGATCGATCCGGACCAAACCAGAAGAACAATCTGTCACTATTCGTCTCACCGCAGTCACCCTCCGACAAACCCGGACTGTAGTGTTTCGGGTGACGAATGAGGTGACTGCCAACATCAGCAACGGCCGGCACCCAGGCTCAGCCAGACGTACGCACGGGGCATGGCGAAGCGCTTCGAATGGGCTACGCAGGCTGAGTATGTGACCCTAGACATTTGAGTGGCTCGCCGGATTGTGGCCGTCCTGTAACAATTCCACCTCAGTGCGATAGCGCACATCACGAGTGCCTGCGCCCACTGCCAGGACAGCTCCCCCAGTTGGACTCGAACCAACAACCCTGCGATTAACAGTCGCATGCTCTGCCAATTGAGCTATGGGGGAAAGCACCAGGCGCCCGGGTGGTCAAGCCGGGCGAACCAGCCGTGGCCCACCTTAGCGCACCGGGGGAAGCGGCTTTGCCACCACCCCGTACAGGTTAGCCGACCTGTGCCACCGCGAAGATCCGGCGGAACGGGAACCAGGTCACCCCGTCGGCTCCGGCCGGGTAGGCCGCCCGGAGCCGGGACGCGAGCTCGGCGCGGAACGCCACCCAGTCCTGCTCGGAGAGCGCCGCCCGCACCGGCCGCAGCGCGGTCCCACTGATCCAGTCCAGCACCGGGTCCTGCCCGCGCAGCCGGTGCAGGTAGGTCGTCTCCCACACATCCACCTCCGCATCGCGACTGGCGAGCAACGCGGCATACCCCGCTGGCTCCAGCACCGCGTCCGGTTCACGAAGCTCCAACCGGTGGCGCCAGCGGGGTTCGGCGGCCAGCAGGCGCACCTCCGCATGCGAGGGTGCCGCGAGGTTGCCGGGGATCTGCACCGCGAGCCACGCGTCCGCGGGCAACGCGGCCAGCCAGCGGCGCAGCAAGACCTCGTGCCCAGGCACCCATTGCAGCACGGCGTTGCAGACCACGACGTCCACGGCGGGGCCTGGCGACCAGGTGCAGACGTCGCCGAGTTCGGCGGGCACCCCCCGCTCGCGCGCAGCGGCGACCATCTCCGGCGAGCTGTCCAGCGCCTCGAGCTGGGTGCCCGGCCAGCGCCGGGCAAGCAACGGGGTGAGGGTGCCCGGGCCGCACCCGAGGTCCACCACCCGCCGGGGCTGGTGCGCCCGGACTCTGGCCAGCAGGTCGTGAAAGGGCCGCGCCCGCTGGTCACTGAACGCGAGGTAGGTCTCCGGGTCCCACATCAGCGCCCCGCCCTCCTGCCCCAGCGACGCAGAACGCTAGCCGGGTGACTCCGGCACCGGCAAGTGGGCTGCGGCGTTGCTGGCTGCCTGGTGCACCGCGTCCGGTGCGGTGCCCGGATCGGCCCGGACCTGCAGCACCACCCCGTCGCGGCCGGGCACCCGGCGTTGCACGAACCACGCCCCACCTCCGGGCAGCCGGACATGCTGGCTGGACCGGATCGACCTGGTCACCCGCTCGCGCACCACCTCAGGCACCCGGCCGGGCTCGGCGAGGGTGAACCGGCGCGGCGGCAGATCGGTGAGCAGCACGGCCTGCCCCGCGGTGCCGGTGCTGACCGCCTCGGTGAGCAGCAGCGACCTGCGGTCCCACACCGCCTTGCTGACCAGGTGCCAACCCACCCGCCGGACCACCGCGCCCTCCGGCACCCACGCGCCGAGCTGGGTGAGCACCAGGTGCCCGCCGCCAGCCAGCGCCGCCACTGCGATGACCCGCTCCCCCGGCTCCAGGGTGGCAGTGCACCCGGTCGGCAGCTCATGCCCGGCCGACCAGCGCCGCAGCCGGTCCCACAGACTCACCCGTACGCCCCCATCGCCTGCTCGCGCAGCGCCCGGTAGTACTGCTCCAGGGCCACCAGGTCGCCGAAGAGCTGGTGGTAGGAGTCGGCGTCCTGCAGCGGCGAGAGCCGCTGCAGCCGGGACTTGAGATCGGCCACCTGCCGCCCCACCACAGTGGCCTGCAGGCTGGCGAGCAGGCTCCCGACGTAACGCGCGTCGTCCTGCTCGCCGCTGCCCGCGCGCAAGGCCTCCACCGCGAGCTCGGTCAGCAGCGACCGCTGCGCCGGGCAGTGCTCGGCGACCGCATCGATCCACTCGAGGCCGAAGCGTCCCGCCCCGGTGCCGCCCGCAGCGAGCACTGCGCGGTGCACCTCGGCGTAGGCGGGATGGGTGAACGCCTCGACGGGCAACGTGTCGTACACCGGGCCAGTCAGCGCAGGTTCCTGCAGCACCGCCTTGAGTACCTCGCGCTGGGACTGCAGCCGGGGATCGTCGGGTGGGGGGCGCTCGGCCGCTGCCGCGGGCGCCGTGCCGTTGCCGGCCCCGCGGCCCCGCTGCGGCTGCGGAGGGGACGACGAGCGCGCCGTCTCCCGGACCCGGCGCAGCACGGTGGCGGTGTCCGCCCAGCCCACCCAGCCGGCGAGCTGGCGGGCGTACTCGTCGCGCAGCGACACGTCTTTGATCTGGGCCACCAGCGGCACCGTGCGCCGCAGCGCCTCCACCCGGCCCTCGGCCGTGTCCAGGTCGTGGGAGGCCAGCAGGGTCCGCACCGCGAAGGTGAACAGCGGCTGGCGGCGCGCCACCAGATCGCGCACCGCGGCGTCGCCCTTGGCCTGGCGCAGCTCGCAGGGGTCCATCCCGTCCGGGGCGATCGCGATGAAGGTCTGCGCGGCGAAGCGCTGCTCGTCGTCGAATGCTTTCAGGGCCGCCTTCTGTCCCGCCTCGTCGCCGTCGAAGGTGAAGATCACCTCGCCGCGGAACACATCGTCGTCCATGAGCAGCCTGCGCAGCACCGAGATGTGCTCCGCGCCGAACGCGGTGCCGCAGGACGCCACCGCGGTGGGCACGCCGGCCAGGTGCATCGCCATCACGTCGGTGTAGCCCTCGACGACCACCACCTGGTGTCGCCGGGCGATCTCCCGTTTGGCCAGATCAAGCCCGAAGAGCACCTGCGACTTGCGGTACAGCGGGGTCTCGGCGGTGTTGAGGTACTTGGCCTCGCTGCGGTCGTCGTCGAACAGCCGCCGGGCGCCGAAGCCCACCACGTCGCCGGACAGGTCGCGGATCGGCCACAGCAGCCTGCGGTGAAACCGGTCCATCGGCCCGCGCTGGCCCTCCCTGGACACCCCCGCCTTGATCAGCTCCTCGACGGTGAACCCCCGGCCGAGCAGGTGCTTGGTCAGCGCCTCCCAACTGGACGGGGCGAACCCGCAGCCGAACCTCCCCGCCGCAGCGTCATCGAACCCCCGCGCGGCGAGGAACTCCCGGGCTGGCCCCGCCTCGGCGGACTGCAGCCGCTCGGCGTAGAACTCCTGCGCCAGCTTGTTCACCTCGACCAGCCGGGAGCGGGTGCCCCGGTCGCGCTGCACCGACGAGCCGCCGCCGACGTAGGTCAGCTTGATCCCCACCCGGTCGGCGAGGCGCTGCACCGCCTCCACGAACCCCAGGTGCTCGATCTTCATCACGAAGTCGACGACCGACCCACCCTCGGCACAGCCGAAGCAGTGGAACGTGCCATGGCTAGGACGCACGCTCAGCGACGGGGTCTTCTCGTCGTGAAACGGGCACAGCCCCTTCAGCGACCCCGCCCCGGCCCGGCGCAGCGCGACGTACTCGCCGATCACCTCGTCGATCCGGTTGCGCTCGCGGACCGCCGCGATATCGGCGTCCCGGATCCGTCCTGCCACGGACGACGAGTCTAGGGTCGGACGTGATCTAGTGCTCGCAGGGTGACCGACACCGGGGCGGCGCCACCAGACGATCAACTACACCGGTTAGCCGGAGCTTCCCGGACGGGACAGCGGTCAGTGCCGGGGATCAGGCAGGACGGCTTGCTGCTCCTCGCGGGGTAACTCGCGGGCCGCCGCACCGCTCTGCGGACCATGCGGGCGCGGGCGCCGGGGCTCCCGCACCCCCGCTGACCCTCCCTCATCCCGCGGGTCGCGCCCCGGACCGGCAGGCACCGGCTGGCGCCGACGCAGCAGGCGGGACAGCAACCGACGCAGCACGCTGAGCCGGGAAAGACCAAGGGTACTCATACCCCGAGTGTGCCACCCCTTCCTGCCCCTAGATCTCCCTTTCGCCTCACTCGTGAACCGAGCGCGAACCTGGATTATTCTGGTCACCGGGGGAAGCCTCCGCTGGGGCATGGGGGAGCGATCTCGGGGTGGTGCACTTCGGAGGACGATTACCTGCCGTGCTCTCGGTAAGTCCCCTGATTGGGGGGTGGTAGGAGTTGGCCGTCGCACGGGCGGCGGTGAGCTGCTGCGCGGCTCCGGCGGGCGACCCCGGCCGAGATCGCCCTCTGCAACGGGTACGCGCTGTTCGACGCGAGCCTGCGCGATCCCGCGATGGCCCCGGCCGGCCGACCAGTTGCGCGCCGCCCTCGGTTCCGCCAGCTCCGTCTCGCGCCGTGGGCACCATCAAACTGGCGACCCTGGAGCTGCGGCACGGGGACCGCGACGAAGACGTCATCCTAGCCTATCAGGCACTGGCTCTCGGCGACGGCATGCGCTCGGCCCGCCTGGCCGATGACCTGCGCAGGCCGCACACCGCTACCACCAGGCACGCCACCACCTCGGTCGAATCACTGCAGCAGCGGCTCGACGCCCTGCTGCACTCCGCCTGACCGTCCGGCGTGCCTGGCCTAGCCACCTCGCAGGACTGTGCCCATCTCGCGGGCACTGTGCGCTGTGCCGCCACCCGTACAGGCGTGCGTCGCCGACGCCAAAACCGCCGCGGTGCTCGCAAGCCCATTTGCACAGCTCACAAGCCCTGTCCCAGCCACACGCCGGTCTGTCAGGCCCTCTCAAGATCAAGATTGGTGCGGTGCTCGCAAGGGGGTACCATCTGCCCAGCTCAACAGCACCGCCAGACCCCCAGCCGTTACTAACAGTTGCCCGACCAAGAGGGCATAGAAACGGCCATCGGCCGGGTCACCGATCATCTCGGCCAGTCGCTAACAGTCGCCCGACCAAGAGGGCATGGCGCTCGCCGCCGGCTCCCACATCTGGCGAGCCACCGCCTCGTGGTGAGGGGACCACGCCCCGCCAGCAGGTTCGCGACGGCTACCACCCGGGGCAGGGGTTGCGCGGCCGGAAGGTCTACCCCCATCAGCCAGCCATCAACTGGGTCTCCCGGAGCAGGCAGCAATGGCTGCGCCACGGCACCGGGCTACCCGAGGGCGATGAGCCCGCCGTCGACACGCAGAACGCCCGGCTGCTGGACTGGGTGGGCAAAGGCGCAGTCTTCGAGGTCGATCTGCACCTGGAGGATCTCGACCCGGTGGAGCTGGGCGCGCTGCTCTACGTGCTCCGCGGCCGCCCCGACGGCCCGCCGACGCGGAACCACAAGCTTGGCGGCGGTGCCCCGCTGGGGTTCGGCAGCATCACCTACGAGGTGCTGGCCGAGCACTCCGAACTGGCCGACGGCGCCGCGTGGCGGTCGTTCTTCGCGCTCGACGATGGTGCCACCGGACCGGTGACCACCACCACCGAGCAGCTCGACTCGCTGGCTGACGAGTTCGTTCATCGGGCGGCCCCGAATGGGCGGCTGCCGCGCCACCTTGCCGCCTACGAAAACGCTCTCGCGGGCTTTCCGGAGGGCATTCCGGTGCATTACCCGGAGGATCCGAGCATGCCGGGTTCCGACCGCGAGCGCTTCGAGTGGTTCATTGCCAACAAGGGCCGGCACGGCCAGCGAAAAGCGCTGGGCCGGCTGGAGAGCGACGGGATGGCGGACCTGAAGTTGCCCACCAACCCGACCCAACCTGGCACCCAGGACCGAACCTGGAAACCGCCCCGTCACCAGGGACGCAACCAGGGCCAACCCCAGCGTGGGAGGGGACGGTGGTGAGCAACAGCACGGTGGCAGTCCTGATCGAGACTCACGGTAAGCAGGCGTACCTGTTCGACACCTCCCGGCGCCGCGAGTCAGTGGGAGCCTCCCAGCTCGTGCATGAGGTCGCCGGTTGGGCGCGGGCCGAGCTGGACGAGCTGGTCGGCGCGGGCGCGGTCGGTGCACTCGACGGCGGGGCGCAGGCGGAGGTGCTGGTCGAGACGTCGGGCACCTTCCTGGCCTTCGTGCGAGACCGCGCCGTGGCCCGGCAGGTGGTGCAGGGCGTCACCCTGCTGGCGTTGCGGAACGCCCCAGGGCTCGGGGTGACCGGAGGGATCAGCGAACCGTTCACCTGGGGCGGCGGTGGTGCGCCCGGTGCGGTGGGCGAAGCGTTCGCCGCCGTCGGCCGCAATCGGGTGACCAGGCCAGCTCCACTCGCCCGGTTCCCGATGCTGCCGATCACCGAGCTGTGCCCGTCCAGTGCCCTGCCGGTCAGCTCCTTCGTGCCAATCGGCACCGGGGACCGCAAGACGTTCGAGCCGAGGTCGGCGGTCTCCGCAGCGAAGTGGGGGGCGCACGGGCGGGCGCTGGAGCGGCTGGCCACGCTGACCGGGCTTGATCGCGAGCATCTCGACGGCGCGGCCCGCCGGTTGGACGGCAACCAGCCCGGTCGCCGAGCCGGGTCGCCGTGGTGCACACGGACGGCAACGGGCTCGGCGGAGTATTCGCCCAGCTTCCTCAGCTACTGAACGCCGCACGCCACGGGAAACCGATGATCGACGGGGAGTACGCCACCGCATACCGGGACCTCTCCGCCGCGCTGGACGACGCCGTCGGCGAGGCATTCCGCGCCGCAGTGGGCGAGGTGGTCGGGATCACCGGGTTCGAGCCGGACCTGCTGCCGCTGGTCCTGGCCGGGGACGACGTCACCTTCGTCGCCGAGGCCGGCATCGCCGCCACGCTGACCCGCGCGTTCCTCACAGGGCTGATCCGGAAGGTGGCCGCCGACGTGCGCGCGGCCGGCGTGTTGCGCGCCCGGCCCGGGGGTGATCCGCGCATTGGGATAGCGGGCGCGATCGTGGTCACCACCCCGCACTTCCCGTTCAGCGCGGCCTACCGGCTGTGCGAGGAACTCGTCAGCGACGTGGCAAAGCAGGCCAAGAACAGCGTGGCGGACACCGACGGTCACCCGGTGCCGTGTCTGTCCCTGGCGCTGCACCTTCAGCTCGACTCCTCAGCGACCGGTGTCGATCAGCTCCGCGCGGCCGCAGCCGCGGACGAGGGCGGCAGGCAGCTCACCGCCATGCCGTACGTCGATACCGTCGAGCTCCCCGGCGTCGCGCGGGCACTCTCGGAGCGCTCCGCCCAGTGGCTGCGCAACCGCGACCTCGACGGCTTGGAGCGGCTCGCGGCCGCGCTGTCCGAGAAGGACGACGACAACCGCAGGGTGCGGCCTTCGGCCCAGCTGCACGAGCTGCGAGCCCGGTTGCGGCCCGACCCAGCCGCCGCCGACGAGTACCTCAACCGGCTGCTGGCTGGCGGCGCCGTCTGGGAGCTGCTCGGGGTGCCTGCCGAGCATCGCACCGCCGAGGACGAGCCGTGGGCCCGTGGCCGGGTTCTGGCCCACCTGCTCGCCGCCGGGGCTAGCGCCCGCGAACGAGGCACCGAACAAGGCTCCGAACAAGGCACCAAGCGAGGCACCGAACGGGGGGCTGATCATGGCGCGTGAGGTTGTGGTGATCACCAGGCTGACCGCTGAGGCCACCACCAGCAGCCCGCTGCACGTCGGGGGGTGGGGGGAGGCCCCGGGAATGGATGCCGCCTTGGCTCGCAACGGCCAGGGCCAGCTGGTGGTGCCAGGAACGTCACTGGCCGGTGCGCTGCGTGCTGCGTTGGGGCAGCCGTGGCGACCGCCGCCACCGGACCGGGTCCGTCGCTCCCGCCCGCCGACGGCCGCCGAGCGGATCTGGGGCGCCGCCGACGTGGAGGCGGTGGGCGGCTCCCGGGTAGTGGTGCAGGACGCTTCCGTGCACCTCGCACCGGAGGCGGTGGCCCGCCGCGACGGCGTAGGCATTGACCGGGCCTGGGGTAGTGCCATGGACCAGTTGCTGTACGGGCGCGAGCTGGTGCCCGCCGGGGTGACAGTGGTCGTGGAACTGGAGGTGCATTCCAGTGCGGCCACTGAGGCCGCTGACCTGGCGCTGCTGGCCCGCATCGCCGAACTTCTCGGGTCCGGGCTGTATCGGTCGGTTCCGGGCAGGCCACCCCGTCGGTGGCGCACCTGCCGCTGGCCGAGCCGGTTCCCGGCGACCCTGCCCGGCTGCGGCTGGTGTTGGCGGGCACCGCCATCGCGGGCGCGCTGCGCACCCGGGCGGAGCTGATCTGCCGCACGGTGGGCGGGCAGGACCCGCCGGATCGGTTCAGCGACCAGCTCTCCGGCGCGCCGCTAGCGGCGGTGCTGTTCGGCCACGCGGCGGGGGTACCGGGCTCGACCGCCTCACCGCTGGTGGTGTTGGACTGCCCGAGCACCACCACGTTGCGGGCCGCCGATTGGGACACGATCATCAACCCGCCGCAGGGGCGGGACGGCAGGCCTGATCTGCCCCGATCAGTGCCCGCGGCAAACACTGACGGCACACCGGCGGAGCTGCGCCGCACCGAGCACGCGGGCATCGACCGGTGGACCGGTGGGGCCAGCGAGGCCCGGCTGTTCTGCGAGTACGAGCCGCACGGGTTCAGCTTCGAGCCGATCCGGTTCCGGCTGCGTCGCGACCGGATCAGCGACCCGCAGGTTCGCGACGCGGCCACCGTGCTGCTGCTGCTCACGCTGCGGGAGCTGGCCGCACGCCGGGTACCGCTGGGCGGCCGCCAACAAAGCGGACATGGCGACGTCAAGGTCACCAGAATGACGCTGCGAGGTGCCGGGCTCGACGCCGACGGCACCAGACCGCCGGACCTCACCACCTCGGCGCCTGAGCTGGCCAGCTTGCGTCGCGCCTGGCGGGCCTATTTGGGACGGGAGGACCCTTCGTGAACCCCGGAACGCTGTACTGGAGCAGCCGTCGCTGCTCGGCGGCCGAGGCCCTGTCGGCCATGACCGGCAACCTCACCCTGCTCGCCGCGACCCCGACCGAGTTCCCCGTCGCGGCTCGCCGGGATGGTGTACTGCTGACCCCGGGCAGCTCCCCATGGACCCTGCCCCCGTCGTGCTTCCAGCTCACCGCCTTCGACCGGGAACGGAAGCTGCGTTGGCTGGCCGGCGACGGGGACGGTGGAGGCACTGCAGTGTGGCTCGCCGAGGCGGCGGGCCTGCTACCCGAGCCAGCCAGCGGCATCTTGGGCTACGTCGAAACCTTGGGCTACGTCGAACGGCTCTCCCAACGGTTCGTGCTGTGGGGACGTCCCGAATTGGACAGCCCACCGGGGGTGTTCTCCACCTGGTCGCAGGCGCGCGTCGGGCGCGCGCACTACCCCTGCCCGCCAGCCACCACGCGAGACGACCGGGCCATGCTGGATGCCGTCGAGTACGTCACCGCCGACGACCACGGCAACGCCGCAGTGGCTGAGACCAGATTCATCGCGATCAGCACCATCAAGATCAAGGGAGCCAGGCTGTGAGCAGGCTGCGCGGGGCCGGTAGGTGGCTTGGGACTGTGTTGCCGGGCGCCTCCCAGTACTTGGGCAGCGTGTTCGTGGCGGTGCTGCTGGCCCCGGTGGTGCCCGACGTGGCGGTGGAGCTTTTCGGCGCGGACTCGCCGAGCTGGCGGAACCCGGCATGGCGGGCGGCGGCGCTGCTGCTGGTCGTCGCGGTCTGTATCGGGGTGTACGTCGTCCGGCGCTGGCTGGCCCGGCGTCGCGAAGCCGACGCGCCCATGCCCGAGCTGCGGCATTACCCGGTGCTCGTCCAGCCGCTGAGCCTCAGGCGGTACGAGTACCGCCCGCGGACCAGCGAGCGGACGGGGGATCTGATGATCCCCGAGGTGAACGTCGACGCCGCCAAGCCGAAGCTGGTGGTAGCCGTCGCGACACCACAGATCCCCCTCGACAAGCTCGAAGCATTGCGAACAGGTCTCAAGGAGGACGGCATCAACTTCACCCACGTGTCGATCTCCGATCCCGACGATGTGCGCGAGGTAGTGCCGGAGGTGGTGCAGAAGGTGCTGGCCCTGCTCCGCGAGCGCGAGGTCGCGCCCCACGACGTCTGCTTCGACACCACGGGTGGGAACGTGCCGATGTCGCTGGCGATGCTGCGGGCCGCCGGGCTGTACGGATCGGAATGCTGCTACGTCTCCTCCCAGCAGGATCAGTACGGACGCGCCCCTCGTTTCCAGGTGTCCCGCTCGTTCGAGCCGAACGCCCTGCTCGGAGCAGCACAGTGATCCGCAACTTCACGCCGCATGACGTGCACCTGGCGACTGTCGCGGGGCGGGTGCGGGTGCCGCCTGACGGGCCACCCGCCCGGATCCGGCAGCGGGCTGTTCCGGTGGGCCGGGTCGCTGTCCACGACACCGAGATCGAACTGTTCGACGTGCACGACGGCGGGGTGGACGGCTTGCCCGATCCGCAGCCCGGTGTGTACCTGGTGGTGCCCCGCGTGGTCGCCTACGCCTGCCCCGAGCGCCGTGACCTCGTGTTCCCCTACCAGGAGGTACGCGACGAGAACGGCCGGGTGATCGGCTGCGCCGCCTTGGGGCGCACCCTTCGGGAGGGGCGTTGACGTGCCGGTTGCGATTGAGATCGACCTGCTGCCCGCGGCTGGCATGGTGATCTACCCGGCGCGGCTGCACGGTGCCGCGTGCGCGTTGCTGGAGGACGAGTCGGCCGACCACCGGGCGCCCCACAAGCCGTTCTCCGCCGGTCCGCTGGTCTCCGTCGGGCCGGTCGCGCGCTGGTGGCTGGGCTTCCTGCACGACGGGGTGAGGATCAGCCCGCAAGCCGTGTGTTTCGGGTCAACCGAGTGCCCGGTGGTTGACGTGCGTGAAGCGCGGTTCAGCTACGCCGAGCTGAGCCGCACCGAACCGCTGGGCGCGACTGGAAGTGATCAGCCCGATGTACTTCTCCCGCAACGGCCGGGACCTGCCGCTGCCCGACCCGGTGCTGATCGTGCGCTCGGCGCTGACCCGCTGGAACGTGCACGCTCCCCCGCCACTGGCGGTCGAGCCGGACCTGGGCACCGCGCTGATCTCGTCGGTGTACCTGCGGGAGCATTGCGGGCAGTCCCGCCAAGCGCCGGTGTCGGCCACCATGACCCAGACCGGCTTTGTCGGCACCGCCGAGCTGGGTCTGACCCGGGTGGCTGATGAACGGGTCGAGCGGGTCTTCGCCGCCCTGATGCGCTTCGCCGCCATCGCCGGGATCGGTGCACAGACCACCCATGGCTTCGGGGCCACCATCCTGCACGCCCTGGGGCCACCCGGCTCCCATTCCGAGTGCGCGGACAGTGGGGCTCATGCCGGCGGCGAGCTGGCTAGTCCCCGCTCGGCTCGGCCTTAGCGGTCAGCCGGGTGAGGGAGGTGATGAGCTTTTCGTACACCGGTGGCGGGAGCATGGCCGAGGTGCGTATCGCGCCGTGGTAGTAGAGGCCGAGTTGGCCGTCGGTGTGGCGCACCGCGATCAGGGTGCACGTCTCACCCTCGGCGGTGCGGGCATCGATCACTGCCCGACGTTCTTCGACGATTTCCGGCCAGCGGTGGCGAGCCATTGCATCCTCTCAGTCGGCTGGTGGGTCGGTGACCCGGCCCGCCTGGGAAATGCCGGGGAAGCAAGCCGGGCCGCCGGGACCCAAGCGCGTCGCTTCACTGGATTGGACGCGCCAGTGCCGAGCCTGGTGGACCGGGGACCGGCGGGACAGGGAGAACGACCCGGAACAACACCCGGTGACCACAGCGAACCGCAGAACCACCGCCCACCGGCTCGGAGGATCACGCCAAGCACGGGCGCACACCGGCAGACCAATCAGCGGCTGGCGCCACACCGGACGGCCGTCAGGCTGTGATCGAATCGAGCAGCCCGCGAGCTTCGCACCCTGCTCCCACGCATCCGGCCCAGTGCCATCCACTTCATTAGCTCGACCGACCAGCGCAGGCGAATCCTGGTCGGTGACGATCATCGGGACGGGATGTTTGGCTGACCACCCGCTTCGCGGCTACCGCGCGAGGGGTCGGCATCTACCCGCAACACACCCTCCGGGAACCCAAGTCGTCGTCTCGTACCACGTTGGGGTACAATTATTCGTTGTGCGGATCGATCGTGTCCTGTGGAGCACACGCAGTGTTGCCCACATCGCGCGGCACGAGATCACTCCGGAGGAGGTCGAGGATGTGGTGTTCAGCCCACCCCTCGACGCCCGACGTGGCGAGCACGAGGGTACCTATCTCGTGTTCGGGCGCAGCCGGGACGGACGACGCCTCTTGGTCGTCATCGCGCTGCTCCACGTAACAGCTGTTACGTTGTTACCGCTCGTGACGTCAATCGAGCCGAGAGGAGACGGATGAAGCGATGACGAAAAAATATCTATCGAAGGACGAGATCGAGCGCCTTTCAGAGCACTACGAAAAACTCGACGACGAGGAGATTCTCGCCGAATGGGAACGCAGCGAGCCCGCAACGATTAATGTTGGCGAGCCGATGGTGTCTCGTTCAGTGCGCTTTCCTCGGCACACCATGGAGCGGCTGCGCGAGGTGGCGCGCGCACGGGGCATCGGGGTGACACAGCTCATTCGTGAGTGGACTGAGGAACGACTCGCCGCGGGCGGTGACCTGAACGATCGGGTGCTCCTCGCCGACGAGCTGGAACGGGCAGCACGACTCCTGCGGGATAGCGCATGATCAACCAGACGGCCTTACTGTAACGAATCCCACCCTCGTGCCGGGATGCAAGAGAATGGGTGAAGCACTCGATGCCCTCGCGACCGACGTGCCCCGACCCGCGCTGGAGCAGTGTGCGCTGGGGTGCAGGTTACCTCTACCGCTTGGCCTAGGAACGCGATATGCAGCGCTACGCGAACGCCCCTCTCGATGAAACCGAGCTGGCGCTTGCCTGCTCGGCTCGCCGCATCGGTGCTGACGAAGATCGAGGTGCTGCATGGAATGCGTTCAGCCGAGCGGGCGGCGGTCCGGGTTTGTTCACCACCCTGGAATGGATCGCGGTCAGCGACGATGTCGCCGAGACAGCCGGTCAGTTCGCCCGGCACTACCGCACCTCACATCACAACATCGAGGTGCCCGACTACCTCATCGCCGCCACGGTGCACCACCTCGGGGCCGAACTCTGGACGTGCGATGTCGAGCACTCCCCCATGTTCCCCGGGTTGACGGCGCCCTACTGAGCGCCCGGCAGGGCACCCTCGGGGGTTGGCTGTCGTTATGAGCAGGGATCCGGGGGGTTGGTAGTCCTTGAAGAGCCACCATCAGCCGGTTACTCGTAGAGCCCTTCGACCTGCCAGCGGCCCTTCTCGCAACCGAGCAGCACGGCGAGTGGCTCGGCGGTGCGCCCAGAGCTGAGCTCGGCGTCGAGCACCGCTTGCAGGCGGGCGCAGCGCCGCCCCCGCCAGGATCCCACCAGCGCTCTTTGACCGGCCAGGGTCCCGCCCAGGCCAGCACCCAGCGCGGGGAGTGCCCGTCCACCGCGACCCGATACGGGACGCCGGTGAGCACCCCACGCCCGCTCACCCCGGCGTCGTCGAGCACCTCGGCGGGCAGCGGACAGGCGGACACCCGGGACGGCGCGGGCAGCCGGCCCGGCCAGGGCAGATCCGGGTTGCGCGCCGGGGCCGGGTCGTCGCCCCAGGGCACCAGATGGACCTGGGCAGCGGGGTCCCGGCCGCCGCAGGGTACTCCGACGAGCACCGCGTCGGGGCCGAGCATCCCCTGCACCCGCACCAGTGCGCGGCCGGCCCGCTCGTCGTCCTCCCCCGACTCCCCCCACAGCCCGCGCTGCAGTGCTTGCCCGCCGACCACCTCCTCGGGGACCAGATGCAGCTCGGTTATCCCCCCGGTACCCCAGCCGGGTGTTTCCTTGGTGCCGTGCACGTCCTCGGAACCGTCCTTGGCCCCGGGTCGGGCCCCCCGGGTGCTCAGCCAGCCGTCAAGCTGCCAGCGCACCCGGTCGGCAATGCCGGACGCGGTTAGCGGCTCGGCGCAGCGCCACACCCGGTGCAGCTCCTCGCCGGCATCGGTGCGCGCACCCCGAGCCGGATGCAGGCCAGCCTGCGGGTGGCCAGCGCGGCGTGCAGCTGCTCGGCGGGTTCCCGGGAGGCGAACGCCGCCGCGTCGACCCGGTCCACCGGCGGGGTCGAGCCGGCGGATGACGGTGAGGTCGACCGGTGGACGGCGGCAGACCAGCGGGCGCTCGTCAAGCCCCCTGGCCAGCCGGTGCGCGCGCACCCCGTCGGGGCCGAACCGGGAGGCGACGTCGTCGACGGGCAGTGTGGCGAACAGGCAGAGGGTGCGCAGCCCCAGCCGGTGCAGCAGATCCACCAGCGCCGCCCGGGCGCGACCGCCCGATCAGCTGTAGCCCGCGAGATAGCCCGATCAACCTGGCCGACAGCAGCGGGCTGGAGCAGCTCGCCGATGCGCAGTCGGCTCAGTAGCGCAGGTACTACCCGCGGTATCGCCCGCATGGCCGCCTCAAACGCTGGCGTGCGAACCAGGCGAACTCCCGCAACTGGTCGACCATCGCGTTTGCGCAGCTCTGCCGCCACGGCAGGCTCACTGGAACGTACGGGCACGGTGGTCGCCCGTCTCGTCGCGCAGGGAGCCAAGCCAGCGCACCGCTTGCGCGTCGGTCAGGGCGGCCACCTGGTCGATGACCACCCGCAGCCGGGCGGCGTCGCTGCCGGCCTGCTGCCAGGCCGGGCGCAGCGCGGGGTCCAGCGGGTCGGGAGCGCGATGCCGCACAGCGGTGCACAGCTCGGTGACCAGGTCCCGCTGCCTGGCCTGCGCCGCGAGCCGGTCGGGGTCGAGCATCACGAACCGCAGGGCCATCGCCTTGAGCAGCGCCACCTCCGCGGCCACCTGACCGGGGATCACCAGGTCCGCGCGGTAGCGCAGCAGTGGGCTGGGTCCGTGCCGGGCCAGGGTGGCCGAGACCACCGCGCCGGCGAACCGCCCGACCAGCTCGCTGGTGAGCTGCTTCAACCCCACCTGAGCGGACAGCGAGCCGTCGAAGCTGCGCAACGCGGCGAGCACCGGGATCGCCAGCAGCCCGGTGGCCGCCGCCTCCAGCTCGGCAACGGGCAGCGGGCTGAAGTGGGCGGCGGCCAGCTCGGCGAGCACTGCCCGCTCGGCCGGGTCGGCCAGCGTGCCCAGCGAGATCCGTCCGGCGAGGATGCCGTCCTCGACGTCGTGCACCGAGTACGCGACGTCGTCGGCCCAGTCCATCACCTGCGCCTCCAGGCAGCGCACCGCGTCCGGGGCATCGGCGCGCAGCCAGGCGAACACCGGGGCGTCGTCGGTGTAGCAGCCGAACTTGACCGTCCCGTCCCGGCGCGGCCACGGGTACTTGACGGTGGCGTCCAGCGCGGCCCTGGTCAGGTTGAGTCCGTGGCTGCGGCCGGTCACCGGGTCGATCAGTTTGGGCTCCAGCCGGGTGAGGATCCGCAGCGTCTGCGCGTTGGCCTCGAATCCCCCGCACCCTGCGGCAACCTCGTTCAGGGCGCGCTCGCCGTTGTGCCCGAACGGCGGGTGACCGATGTCGTGCGCCAGCCCCGCGGTCTCCACCAGGTCCGGATCGCAGCCCAGCTCGGCGGCGATGCTGTGGCCGATCTGCGCCACCTCAAGCGAGTGGGTCAGCCGGGTCCGCGGCACATCACCTTCTCCCGGGCCGACCACCTGGGTCTTGCCGGCCAGCCGGCGCAGCGCCGCGGAGTGCAGCACCCGGGCCCGGTCCCGGGAGAACGGGCTGCGCCGCTCGGGACCCGACCCGGGCAGTGCGGCCTGCTTGGGTGGCTCGGGCAGCAACCGGGCCCAGTCGTGCTCGGTGTAGCCACCGGGCCGGTCCGCCACGGGCTTATCCGAGGTCGGTGCCGAACGAATCGGCCGAGGAGTGGGTGAACCGGTAGTACAGCAGCGCGGCACTCTCCCGGGCGATGTAACGGGCCTGGATCTGCCGGGTCTGCACCACCGGCCCGCTGCGGGTAGGCGAGGTCCAGGCGTCCAGCCCGGTGTCGTGGGCCATGATCCTGGCCCGCAGCGAGTGCCATGGATCGCTGACGATCACCGCCGTGCGCCAGCCCTCGGCTCCGGCCCGGTGGGCAACCGCACGCAGGCTCTCCAGGGTGTCCTTGCCCTCCCCGACCGGCACCACCACGCCGGCCGGGACCCCGTAGGACGTCAGATACTTGCGGCCGGCCTCGGCTTCGGTGTAGGTGTCACCGTCCCGCCGGCCACCGACCGTGACGATCCTCGGCGCGACCCCGCTGCGCCAGAGCCGGGCGGCGTGGTCCAGCCGAGCGCTCAGCACCGCGGAAGGCGTTCCTTCGTACTGCGCCGCGCCCAGCACCACCACGATGTCGGCGTGGTCCCGGTCGTCGATCCGGGCCACCTGCCAGACCCGGAACAAGGTGCCGCCGACGATCAGCGCACCCAGCACCATCGTCCCGACGACCAGGCGCATCACCCAGCTCGCCAGCAGGGACCCGAAGGCCCGCTCACCCACCGATGCGGCCCTGTCCGGTGGCCAGCGGGCCCCCGCTGCGTCCCCGCCGCACCGCGATGACCTCCGCGACCACCGACACCGCCGTCTCGGCGGGGGTGGCCGCGCCCAGGTCCAGGCCCACCGGCCCGTGCAGCCGGGCCATCTCCTCCTCGGTGAGCCCAGCGGACCGCAGCCGGGTGCGCCGAGCCGCCTGGGTGTGCCGGGAGCCCAGCGCGCCGCAGAACCCGCGCCCGGAGCGCAACAGCTCCACCAGCACCGCGTCGAAGGCCGGGGCGTGGTCGAGCAGCACCAGCACGTCAGCGGCGGTGAACTCGCGGGCCGCGGCGACGGCGGGAGCCAGCTCGGTCTCGGTGCGCACCGCCCAGCCCAGCAGCTCGCACTGCGCCGCCAGGGCCGCCCCGATCGCTCCCCGGCCGGCCAGCAACATGGTGGTCACCGGAACCCAGACGTCGAGCAGCACCGCAGTGCCCGCCGCGTCGAGCTGCTCGGTCGCGGTTGCCCCGATCCGGGCCAGCTCCCGCAGCCGGGCCAGCACCACGTCATCGCATTCCGGGCTGCCCAGCGTGCCCACCACCTCGCCCAGCCCCGGACCGGTCGCCACCAGCACCGCGGAGCCGTCGGACGGGGAGGCCAGCGCGGCGGGCACCCCGTCGGCGAGTGCGGTGCCCAGCGCCGCGGCGGCCGGTGCCGGCAGCGGGTGCCCCAGCAGTTGGGCGCCGCCGCTGCAGGCCAGCCCGGCTGCCACCGCGTCCGGCTCGGTGACGTGCCCCTTCGCGATCCCAGGCGCCGAGAGGGCAGAACTCAGCAACGGCACCGCCACGTCGTCCATGGTGCCCTCGAACAACACCCCGGCCCGCTCCCCCTCGGCGGTGCCGGCGAGTAGTTGGCCGGTGGCGACGGTGCCAAAACCGTGCCGCTGCAGCACCCGCACCACGGCGGCGGGGCGGCCCTGCTCGGCCCAGCGGCGCAGCGCGTCCCCGGCCTGGCGGCGGCTGCTTGATTCCTCGGTGCTCACGGTTGCTGTGCCCACGGTTCCCATGCCGCCATGTTCTCAGACGCACCACCGCAGAACAGCCGTGGTTTGCGTAGCCCCCCGCTCGAGCCCGGTAACCGGTGCCGCTCAGCAGCCGGCCAGGCGGGCCGCCAGGTAGGGCTCGACCTGGTCCAGCGCGATCCGCTGCTGGGCCATGGTGTCGCGTTCGCGCACCGTCACCGCGTGGTCGGTCAGCGTGTCGAAGTCCACGGTCACGCAGAACGGGGTGCCGATCTCGTCCTGGCGGCGGTACCGGCGCCCGATGGCACCGGCGTCGTCGAAGTCGACGTTCCAGTTCCGGCGCAACACCGCAGCGAGGTCGCGGGCTTTGGGGGTGAGGTCGGCGTGCCGCGACAGCGGCAGCACCGCGGCCTTCACCGGCGCGAGGCGCCGGTCCAGCCGGAGCACCACCCGGCGGTCCACTCCGCCCTTGGCGTTCGGGGCCTCGTCCTCGGCGTAGGCGTCGAGCAGGAAGGCCATCATCGAGCGGGCCACACCCGCGGCGGGCTCGATCACGTAGGGCCGGTAGCGGGAGTCGGTGGCCTGGTCGTAGTAGGACAGGTCGACCCCGGAGTGGTTGGAGTGGGTGGTGAGGTCGAAGTCGGTGCGGTTGGCGATGCCCTCCAGCTCGCCCCACTGCTGGCCGGAGGAGAAGCCGAACCGGTACTCCACGTCCACGGTCCGCTTGGAGTAGTGCGAGAGCTTCTCCTTGGGATGCTCGTAAAACCGCAGGTTGTCCCGGGAGATACCGAGGTCGACATACCAGTCGGTGCGGGTGTCGATCCAGTACTGGTGCCACTGCTCGTCGGTGCCCGGCTCGACGAAGAACTCCATCTCCATCTGCTCGAACTCCCGGGTGCGGAAGATGAAGTTGCCCGGGGTGATCTCGTTGCGGAAGCTCTTGCCGATCTGCCCGATCCCGAACGGCGGCCGCTTGCGCGCGGACATCAGCACGTTCTGGAAGTTGATGAAGATGCCCTGCGCGGTCTCCGGGCGCAGGTAGTGCAGCCCCTCCTCGGTCTCCACCGGGCCGAGGTAGGTCTTGAGCAGGCCGTTGAACATCCGCGGCTCGGTATACTGCCCCCGGGTGCCACAGTTCGGGCAGGGCACCTCGGACAGGTCACCTTCGATCAGCTCGCTGCCGGTGCGCTCGGCGTACTCCTCGGCCAGTTGGTCCGCCCGCCAGCGGCGGTGGCAGCTCTGGCACTCCACCAGCGGGTCCACGAACGCCTCGACGTGACCGGAGGCCACCCAGACCTGCCGGGGCAGGATCACCGAGGAGTCCAGCCCGACCACGTCGTCGCGCCCGGTGACCATCGCCCGCCACCACTGGCGCTTGACATTCTCCTTGAGCTCCACCCCCAGCGGGCCGTAGTCCCAGGCCGAGCGGGTGCCACCGTAGATCTCTCCGCTCGGGAACACGAAGCCCCGGCGCTTGCAGAGGCTGACGACGGTCTCGATGCGATCGGCGGGCACTAGAGACTCCTGGTTGGGGGACTCCTGGTCGGGCGCGGGGTTCTCCCACCCTAGCGAGCGCCGGGCCTGCGCCCGCGCCGGGATTGCCCCCGTGGCACCCCATCGGTATCGGGGGCAAGCCGGTCAGCCCGCCGCTCGGGTAGATCAAGAGCAGCGGAGTCCTCGGGCTGGGGTGGCAGGATGACGGTAGCGAGCGGCAACGGAGGTGGCATCGTGCCCCGGATCAGGGAGTCCCGGATCAGGCGGACGGACTGGCGGCGTCCGCTGCTGCCCGGCGCGGGGCCGCTGATGCGAGTGCACCCGGCGATCGCCTTCGTCGCGGTCCTGCTGGTGTTCGCGGTCGGGGTGGGGTGGGGCGGCTTGCTCGGCGCGCTGGTGCTCGGGCTGCTCGCGGTCGCGGTCGGTGCGCTGCTCGCCGCGACCTGGCCGCGGTTGAGCCCCTCGGAGCGGGCGCTGCGTGTCCTGGTGCTCGTGGTGCTGGTGGCGATCGCACTGCAACGATTGACCTAGCCGGTGCCTACCATGACCGGGGATCCCCATCCGAGGGAGGAAGAGGGCATGCGCAGCGCACCCACGGATGCCGTACCCGTTTCTGCCGATCCGGTCTCTGCCGGCCCGATCTCTGCCGGCCCGATCTCCGACGCTACTGACGAGCACTCCCCCGGCCGGCCGGTCCCGGGCCCGGCGGCGATCCGCTCGCCGGACACCCTGGTGGCGGCCGGCGAGCTGTTGCGGGCCCTGTCAGCACCGGTGCGGATCGCCATCGTGCTCCAGTTGCGCGACAGCGAGCGCTGCGTGCACGAGCTGGTCGACGCGCTGGGCGTGGCGCAACCGCTGATCAGCCAGCACCTGCGGGTGCTCAAGTCAGCCGGGGTGGTGGACGGCACGCGGCACGGCCGGGAGGTGGTCTACCGGCTGGTCGACGAGCACCTGTCGAGCATCGTGCTGGACGCCGTCACCCACGTGGAGGAATGATGAGCGCTCAGCGCCCAGCACCCTTGCCGGGCCTGCGCTCCACCCGGCAGCGAACCGCGGTGACCAAGCTGCTCGACGACACCGACGACTTCCGGTCCGCCCAGGAGATCCACGAGCAGTTGCGCCGCAGCGGGGAGGGCATCGGCCTGACCACGGTGTACCGCACGCTGCAGACCCTGGCCGACGCCGGGGAGATCGACATGCTGCGCACGGCCTCCGGTGAGGCCGTGTACCGGCGCTGCTCGCCCCACCACCACCATCACCTGGTGTGCCGGCACTGCGGACGCACCATCGAGGTCGAGGGCCCCACGGTGGAGCTGTGGGCCGAGCGGGTCGCCGCCGAGCACGGCTTCACCGACATCAGCCATACCGTCGAGATCTTCGGTAGCTGCACCACCTGCGCCACCGCCCGCTGACCCCGGCCCTGGCGTGGAGTGTTCTCAGAACTCGTAGGGCGCGGCGGGGGCGGGTGCTGGGCGCAGCTCGGAGACGGTGAGGGCGGGCACGAAGCGGCTGTCCGGGCCGGCCGATCCGGGTACCACCTGCCCGCGCACCTCGAACCAGCCGTCCTGCGGCAGGCCGGCCAGCCCGTCCCGCCCGGTGAGCCGGACCTTCAGCGGGGTCGCGTCGGCCGCGCAGCACGCGATCACCAGCCGGGCCAGGTAGCTGCCGCCGTCAGTGTCGTGCACCACGAAGCCGAGCAACCGCACGTCGCGCCCGTGCAGGCTGGTGGAGTTCCACACTGCGCGGGTGACGAAGTCGCTCATCCGCAGCGCGGGAGCCGGGCCTGCGGGCAGCGGCGGGAAGTCGATGGAGCGCTCGGGCACCGGGACCGCTCCCGCCGAGCGCGCCACCGCGTCCGCGCCCAGGGCAGGCGGGGACACCAGGAAGATTGCCAGCACGGGCAGCAGCAGCAGCCACGGACTGCGCCCCGCGTGCTCGCCATGCCCGATATCCGACGCCCGGCCCGCGCGCAGGTCCCGGCCGATGGCGACCATGCCGAGCGCGAGGATCACCATCCCCGCCGCGACCAGGAACGGCAGCAGGGACGGCTTGACATAGCGCAGGTAGCTGCCCGTCCAGGCGATCTTCAACAGGGCCCCGCCCAGCAACACCAGCAGCACGTTCTGGGTCTCCCGCCTCACCGCACCCCCCCGAGCACCAGCACCCCCGCGAGCACCGCGCATCCGATTGCCACCACGAACGTCAGCGGGGCGAAGCGGGCCGCAAAGCCCCGCCCGAACGCCCCGGCCTGCAGCGCCACCAGTTTGACGTCCACCGCGGGGCCCACCACCAGGAACACCAGCCGGGGCGGCAGCGGCAGCATGGACAGCGAGGCCGCGACAAACGCGTCGGCCTCACTGCACAGCGCGAGCACCACCGCGAGCAGCGCCAGCACCAGGATCCCGAGCAGCACCTGCCCGGCCAGTGACGCCATCCAGGACGCGGGCACCAGGACGTTCAGCGCGGCTGCGGTGAGCCCGCCGAGCACGAGGAACCCGCCCGAGGCCACCAGGTCGTGGCGGGCGGTCTCGGTGAACACCGCCAGCGCGCCGCGGTCCGGGTACCGCGGCGGCTGGCGCAGCGCCCGCTTGGCGATCCACTCGACCCGGCCGAAACGCGTCCACAGCCATCCCATGACCACCGCGGTGCCCAGCGAGCCGAGGAACCGGGCCGCCACCATCCTCGGCTCACCCGGGAAGGCCACCACGGTGGACACCAACACCACCGGGTTCACTGCAGGCGCGGCGAGCAGGAAGGTCAGCGCCACGGCAGGCGGCACGCCCTGTTGCATCAGCCGCCGGGAGACCGGCACCGAAGCGCACTCGCACCCCGGCAGCAGCATCCCGGCCACCCCGGCCACCGGCACCGCGGCCGAGGTCCGCCGCGGCAGCACCCGGCGCAACGCCGAGGGTGGTACGAATGCCGCGATCAGCCCGCTGACCAGCACCCCGAGCACCAGGAACGGCATCGCCTGCACGCAGACCGCCACGAAGACGGTGGCGCCGGTGCGGATCGCGGGAACGTCGAGTATCCGGCTGAGCGGTCGCTGCGCCAGCAGGGCGAGCACCAGGACCGCGCAGAGCACCTCCAAGGAGGTGAGGCGGCGCCACGGTGCCGGCACCGGCGGACTGGCCCGGCCGGGGGTCCGCGCGTGCCCGGTGACGGGACTGGTGGGAGTCGGCACCGGGGCATCATTCCCGACCCGTCACGCCGGCCCAGCGGAGCCGTCCAGCCCGCGCGACCGTCAGTGGACCAGCAACTCGCCCCGCACCTGCGAGGCGGTGGACACCACCAGCATGAGCAGGGTGCCCAGCGGCACGCTGTCCAGGCCGGCGGAGGGGAACGTGTAGCGCAGCGTCACATCCACCCCGTGCTTGCTCCGGACCTGCCCGAGCGTGCCGAACAGGCCCTGACCGGCCCGGGTGGCGATCAGCTCACCGATCCCGGTGTCGGCCGGGAGGTCCCAGGCGACCACGCAGGTCAGGCTGAGCACCATCAGGCCCTCGGCAAGCTCCACGGCCTGCACCGCGCAGGGCACCTCGGAGTGCCGGAAAGTCAGCGCGCCGTCGTCGTCCACCTCGACGTCCTGGTAGCGCTCGAGCGCGGCCCGGGCGGCGTCCAGCACCTCATGGGTGGTGGCCAGGTGCTTGGTAGGGCTCAACCTGATCGTCCTCCTCAGCTCTGGGCGTCCAGCCGCACAGTATCCAGTGCAGCAGGACCGGCACCGAGCGGAACCGTCGGGACAGCCCCGCCGAACCGCCGGTCCCGGGCGGCGTAGATCTCGCAGGCGCGCCAGAGATGCCGGCGGTCCAGGTCCGGGAACAGCACATCCTGGAACACCAGTTCCGCGTAGGCAGACTGCCAGATCAGGAAGTTCGAGATGCGCTGCTCCCCCGATGGCCGCAGGAAAAGGTCCACATCGGGCATCTCCGGCTCGTCCAGATAGCGGGCCAGCATCCGCTCGTCCACCCGCTCCGGATCGATCTCACCACGGGCCACCCGGCGGGCGACCTCGCGCGCGGCGTCGGCGATCTCGGCGCGGCCGCCGTAGTTCACGCACATGGTCAGGGTCATGACGTCGTTGCCGGCGGTCAGCTCCTCGGCCGCCTCCAGCTCCTTGACCACGCTGCGCCACAGCCGGGGGCGACGCCCCGCCCAGCGCACCCGCACCCCCATCTCGTGCATCTCGTCGCGGCGGCGCCGGATCACGTCGCGGTTAAAGCCCATCAGGAAGCGCACCTCGTCGGGGCTGCGCCGCCAGTTCTCGGTGGAGAACGCATAAGCCGAGAGCCATTTCACGCCCAGCTCGATGCACCCGCACACCACGTCGAGCAGCACCGCCTCACCGCGGCGGTGCCCCTCCGTGCGCGGCAACCCCCGCTGCTCGGCCCAGCGCCCGTTGCCGTCCATCACCAGGGCAATGTGCCGGGGTACCAGCTCGGCGGGGATGGCCGGGGGCCGCGCCCCGGATGGATGCGGGTCGGGCGGCCGCACCGCCGCCTCGCCGCGCGCCCTTCGCCGTCCTCGCCGCCGCACCGGCCCATCCTTGCCGCCTCCCCCCGGCGGCAGCTCAGCAGGGTGACCCGCCACCCGGTGAGCTCGCTGAGTGGCCCGATGGCTCTGCTGAGCGCGGGAGCGGGGATGGGGGACGCCGCTCGACCAGGGGCAGCGAGCGGAGCTGGCGTTCCAGGTGCCACTGCAGGTGCGCGGCGACCAGCCCACTGCCGGCCCGGCGGACCTCCTGCGGCGCACTCTCGGCGACCGGCCAGTCCCCGTGCGCCAGCGCGTCGAGCAGCGCCAGCGTCTGCAGCGACGGGGTGGCCGCACCCGAGGGCCGGCACCGGGCGCACACCACCCCCCCGGCGGGCACGCTGAACGCCTGATGTGGCCCCGGCGCCCCGCAGCGGGCACAACTGGACAGCGCCGGTGCCCACCCGGCGACGGCCATCGCTCGCAGCAGGAACGCGTCGAGCACCAGCAGCGCCTCCCGCCGCCCCTCGGCCAGCGCTCGCAGCGCCCCCACCACCAGCAGGTACAGCCGCAGCACCGGCTCACCGTCGGCGCCGGCCAGCCGCTCGGCTGTCTCCAGTACCGCGCAGCCGGTGGTGTAGCGGCCGTAGTCGACAACCAGCCGGGAACCGAACCCGTCCACGGTCACGACCTGGGTGACGATGTCCAGCGTCCGCCCGCGGTAGAACTGCACGTCGACGTGCCCGAACGGCTCCAGCCGGGCCCCGAACCGCGACGAGGTACGCCGCACCCCCTTGGCCACCGCGCGCACCCGCCCGTGGCGGCGGGTCAGCAGCGTGACGATCCGGTCGGCCTCGCCCAGCTTCTGCACCCGCAGCACCACCCCGGTGTCGCGGTACAGGCTCACCTGACCATCGTCGCACTGCTGGAACCGGATTCGAGGTCTCCCTCGCGCAGCGCGGGAAGGCCGGGCGCGGGTGGACTCAGTGACCAGCTCAGGAAGCGGCGCAGCCACCGGCCGGAGATGGATTACTCGCGAGGGTGACAGATATCCTGCGGAGGTCTGACATGACGAAACGGCTGGTCGAGGTGGACGACGAACTGCTCGTTGCCGCCCAGCGAGCCTCCGGCGAGTCCACGATCAAGAACACGGTGCAGCGGGCACTGGAGCTGCTGCTGGTCGCCGACATTACCGGCCAGCCCACCGAATGGGTAGTTCCGCCAGGTTCAGCGTAATTTCCTTCCGGTCAGGTCAGGGGGCGACACGTTGGCCAGGGTGGTCAAGCCAGGCCCACTGCTCAGTGTCGGTCACGGTCACGCCGAGCCGAGTGTAGCTGGGCCGACCGTGCCTGACCCACCAGGCGTGGGCCCGCTCAATCTCGTGCCACAACCGCCGTGGGCCGTGCTGGCGGACGGGGTGGGCCGTGCGCCCGCGGCGGACGTCCACGGTGGCCCAGGAACCCGTGGCGCCGTCATGAACTCGGACGAGATGGTGGTATTCGTCGTCGGGATTGTCCTCCACGATTTTGTGGCAGTTCGGGACCAGCAGACCCACGGTGAGCGCGCCGGAGAAGTCGCCGACCACCTCGTAGACCCACAGACTCGTCGTACTGTGCTCGGCGTCGCCGGTCTCCACGTCGTCCAGCGGGCAGGGGGTGTCCTGCTGGGCGCGCAGGCGCATGAAGGCCAGATTGCCCGACAGGTGCCCGGAAGCCGTGCCGTCGGCGTCCACGACTAAGCGGGCCAGGATACCGTTGTGGTAGTCCGGCCCCCATGGGGTCACGATGATTCCACCGGGCCGGGTCTGCTCGACCCAGGGGTAGGGCAGTTCACCAGGCCGTACGGACGCGGTGGCGACGACCCGGTCGAATGGCGCTCCCGACGGGTAGCCGACCGCACCGTCCCCGGTGATCGCAGTGGGGGTGTAGCCGGCGCCGGTCAGGTTGGCGCGAGCCTGCTGGGCCACCGTGGCGTCGATCTCAATGGTGGTCACGGCGTCGTCGCCAAGCCGGGCGGCCAGGAGCGCGGCGTTGTAGCCGGTGCCGGTACCGATCTCCAGTACTCGGTGGCCCTCGTGTACATCGAGGTTGGCAAGCATGTCCAGCATCAGAGAGGGTTGGGAGGCCGAGCTGGTGGGGTGCTCTCCGGTAATGTCCGGCCATACAGTGGCGCCGTTGTCGAACTGGGTCATCACCGCCGTGTCGGAATAGACCACCTGCCACCACCGCTGTGGGTCGGTGTCCCGGTCGATCGGATGTGGTTCGTTGCGGTCGTCGTAGACCCAGATCCGGGCTGGGATGAATGTCGCCCGGTCCACCGCGCTGATCACACCGGCCCATCCGGCAGGGATTTTGTCGGCCAGTTCGACCGTTAGATGTTCAGCCGTCGTCATCGGCGTCGCGCCGCGACAGGCTGATCGCAGATCAGGGGCTGAGTAGGTACTTGAACTTGGTGTCGAACTCCTGCACGGCTGCGTTGGAGGCATGCGGCGCGATCTCCCTGCGGAAGCGGGTGAGTTGCTGCCGGGTGTACGCGGAATCCTGGCGGCGCACTGCGGCGGCGGCCTGCACCGCGGCGCGGCAGGCGTGCTCGACCTCGCCGATCGCCACCCGGGCCCGGGCCAGTTGCGCCAGATACTCCATCCGGTCCATCTCCAGCGCGGGCTTGATGGTCGCCACCGCGAGCCGGTTGTGCCGCTCGGCGTCCTTGGCCCGGCCCAGCTCCAGCGCTCCGGCCCCCACGTCGCCGTGCAGGAATGCCTCGTCCAGCCAGTACAGCCAGGCGGGCTCGTCCTCCGGCCGGGATTGGGCGAGCAGATCGAAGGACAGCCCGCGCGAACGATCCCAGGTCGCCAGATCACCGCAGCAGGCGGCGGCGCGGGCCCGGCGGGAATGCAGGTAGGCCCCGACCTTCGGGGTGAGCAGGCCGCCACCCTGCAGCGCAGAGTCGATCATGACCACCGCGTCGCGGGGATCACCCGCAGAGATCGAGTGGAACGACATGAAGCCCAGCACATTGGCCCCGACCGCCCGATCGCCGGCTGCGTGTGCCGAGCGCAGCGCCGCTGCGTAGTAGCGCTGCGCGGCGGCGTCCTGGCCCGCCTTCACCGACTGGTAACCCGCGAGCCGGGCCAGCTCGGCGGCGGCGACGTGCAGCCGGCGGCCCAGGTCCTCGGGGTAGCTGGACTTGCTGAGCAGTTCGGTGACGATGCGCAGATCCTCCCGCAACGCCCGGATCAGCCCGCCACCGCCGATCGCGTCGTCCATACTGCGGCGGGCTTCGACCACCTGCTCGATGTCGGTGATGAGCTGGGGGTCGACCCGCTTGCCTTGCACGGACGCGGCGACCCGGGCCGGGTCGAGCAGCCACTGGTGCGCCAGTGCGGTCAGCGACACCCCGGTGATCGCGAGGAAGTACCTCCGGTCCATGCCGTCTGCCTCCAAGACCTCGATCAGGGACGCCAGCGCACCGACCGGGTCCCAGGGATGTTCCAGCCCGTCGTCGGCTGGAACATAAAGCAGTCCGTTACTGATGGTCCACCCCAGCGAGCCCAATGTCACGGGCTCGCCGAGCTTGCGGGACAGCACCGTGCATACCAGACCTGGCCAGGGCTGACGGGGCACGCAGGGCTTGGTGCGCGGGTGCTGGGCACGCACCCAGCGACGCGGCGTCTTCGGATGCAGTCTGTCTGGCAGGCCCATCGAGCGGGCCAGGTCATTGATGCGGTGAGCGAGGTTCTCGGCCGTCCAGCCGCAACGTGCGAGGCAGGAGTCCAACGCGGAGTTCGTCGCGGTGTCCTCAACGGTGCCGGTGCTGTCGTCGGTCATGGCTACCCCCTTCGAATCTTGAAAATGGCGCACCGAAGGTAGCGCTGCCCTCACGCGATGTCGCGGTTTGTGCTCCAAGTGCTCATCCACAGCGCTGCGCCTTCCCCTCCCGGGCGGCGATGGTTCGTCAGGCGACAGTTCCCAGCCCGTCCGGTAATCATGTGGAGGTAGGCAGATGGCGTGCTCTGAGCGGAGGTGGGGCCAGACGCCCTTGCCGGTGGTGTCCCCGAGCATCGTGCTTACCCACGCCGCCGATGCGGTCGCCAGGGTGGTGATGCGCCTGTGGCCGGCAGAGACGGTCCGCGTCGGCCCCCAACTGCCCTCGGTGACAAACTACGTCACCACCGTTCAAGTGGGTGAGGCTCGCTTCGTGGCCAAGTACTCCGTGCTCGGAGTCTCGCTGGTCTCCGTAGTTCGTGGAGTTCGCGGTCCGTGGAGCAAGGTCGAGACCGCACAACGTGACTACGTCCGCGACCCACGCGCCCTGCTGGCGCGGGAACGTACCCAGTTGCGGCTGCTTAACGGACTTACCCGCCATGAGGCCGATCTCTTGCAGGTACCGGAGGTGATTGCCTATGAAGCCGGGGTGCTGATCACCGCAGCAGTGGACGGTCCAAGCCTGGCCACGGTGCTCCTGCAGGATCAGGTCCAAGCCCTCGAGCTGCTCACCGGCGTTGTCCATGCCGCCCAAGGATTGCACCGCGATCCGATCCTGGCGGGCTTACTGCTGGCTGCAGAGCCGGACCACCCTCGACCCCACACCTCAATCACGGGCACCTTCTTCCGCAAGTTCCTCGGTCCTGGCGGTCGAGCGTACCGGGATAGGCTGGGCGAAGGCTGGACCGAACCCCCCACGCAGATTGCCGCCGCGCTGACCACGGTGGGCGAGACACTGGTTCCACTGCTGAGGAAACCCCCGTACCGCACCGTGATCTATGGTGATCTCAAACCTGAGCACATCCTGCTGGGGCACACCGGTAAGCAGACCTGGCTTGACCCGGGATTACAGCACTGCGATCCCTGCGCTGACATCGCCAAGCTCATATCACGAACAGCACTGATGATCATTACCACGCGGCCATCCCGCGCTCGGGTAACTGAGCTCACTGATGCCTTGGATGCACTGGTCACCATGCAGATGAGCGGCCACTCCAGAACTGACAGCGAAGGCATGATGAGGCGGCTGCTGGCGCTGTGGGTCGCCGACTGGATGAATTATCTGACAACAGGGTTATCGGTGCCGCCAGACTCGGGCCTTCCGTTGCCATCGATCCTGCTCGATGCCACCGCCCAAGCCGAACCGCTGCTGCAAGTCACCCGCGCCGCAGCCACGGCCATGGTTCATGACCCAGCCCAGGCGTGGGAGATCATGCTCAACGGGATCCACCAGCTCGTCACTTGGCCATGCCGATGAGTGGCCGAGGTGCCGACGTGGTGCTCCCCGCGCGGAGCACACTCGGGGTGATCGGCAGCGGTCGGGTCGGCCGCGCGGTCACTGCCGCTGTCGTGACCGCAGGTCTGGTGTCTACCGTGCTTGTACACAGCCGACGACTGGTCGAGTCCATCGCACTGGCCACCGATATCGCCGACCTCGCCGCAACCCAGCACACCCCTACCCGGATCGACGCTGTCGAACAGCCACGCGACCTGCTGAGTTGCGCTACACTCGTCATCTGCGTGCGCGCCCGGTTCGCCAACACCCACTCCGAACCTCGCCTCGGCGGTTTGGTCGCCAATGCGCCGCTGATCACGGAACTCGCCAGACAGCTCCGCGGCTACACCCAACCGGTGATCGTGGTCACCAATCCGGTGGACTTAATGACCCGATTGTTCGCTGAGCACAGCACTGCACCAGAGGCTGTGGTCGGAGTAGGCTCCAATCTCGACTCAGCCCGCTACCGGGCGCTTGTCGCGCGGTTCGCCAGCGTATCCGTCACCGCCGTTACCGGCTCGGTGCTCGGGGAGCACGGCGCATCAGCCACGGTCTGTGCACACGCCACCCGCGTGGCGCACCACCCAATAGCGCTACCCCTGGACCGGATTAAGCAACAACTAGCGGATCGCGCGGAGGTCATCGCCGCTGGCATCGACCGCACTCAGCACGGTCCAGCCGATGCCGTTCTCGCCACGGTTACCAAACTGCTGGGTCACGCCGATGGATACGAAGAACTCTCGGTCGCCGTACCCAGCGGTGTCCACTTGGGTCAGCGGCTGTGCTTCGCTGGCGGGCACTGGTGGCACGACCCACCCGAGCTTGCCGCCACCGAGCAGCAGAGTCTCGCCCAGGCGGAGACCAAGCTCGCCGCTCTTTACGAGAAGCTCGATACCCACCTGTAGATACCATCCCTGGTTAAGGAGACCTGGTGCCCAGTACCTCCCCTGCACCGCGCGTCCTGCACATCAGCACAGATTCCGTTGGGGTCATTGTGATCACGACCGACGCTGCAGTCGCCGACTGGCTCAACAGCTACCTCGGGTCCTGGTGGACCGTGCGAGAGCTACCCACCCCTGATGGGGTGTCTGGCGCGCCCGTGCTGCGCTGCGATCTCGATCCAGCCGCCTATCGGTTCGCCCATGAACAGGTGAGCTGTGCGCCGCACCACGTCGTCGAGTTCGCTCGCCGGCCCATCCTGGTGGCCGGCCGCTCCCATCCAGTCCATGCCGTCGACGCTGGAGCGCAGGTGGCTTACCACACCATGGACGGCCAGCAGGTCTCCCTCGTCGCGGCTGATTCGCTTGAACTGTGCCTGGCCGCCGCCAGGATCGCCCGCGAGCTGGTCCGGGTCCAGCTTGAGGCCGACGGATGGGCGATCCTGCACGCCAGCGCCGTGGTCCGAGACGACGCCGTGGTCCGAGACGACATCGCCCTGCTCACCGTGGGACCCAAAGGAGCGGGCAAGACCACTACTGCGCTGCTGCTGGCCTGCGCCGGATGGCGGCTGCTGGCCAACGATCGGGTCTTCATCAACCCGGCCACGCTGGCTCTGCTACCCTGGCCCGCAGCCGCTGCACTCGGCATCGGGCTGCTGCACGCCCACGGCCTGCTGGCTGGTGTACGCCAGCGCCTCACCACCGGCCACCGGTTGCACCCCACCGTCAACCCCACAGTCGTCGCAGCGATCTCAGCGGGCCGGGTCGATGCCTTGGCCGACGAGCACGGCAAGGAACTCAAACCCCAGTTCTTCCCGCACCAGCTCGTCGACTGGCTTGGGCTGCGCCTCGCCCGCTCCGCGACCGCCGGTCAGTTGCTGTTCCCGCGCATCGACCCGACCGGGCAGCCCGGCCTCGAGCCCGCCGCACGGTCACTGACCAGCACCGACTTCTTCGACCCCGCTGCCGACGACCGCTACCCTGACTTCCTCCGGCTCGCGCGCAGCTCAACGCAGCAGCGCCAGCGGATGTGGGTGCACGTCCGGCAGCGCGTCGCGGCCCTGCCCCATCGCGGGGTGCGGCTGAACCACGACACTGCCCGATCGCGACAACTGCTGGCCACCCTCGCCGCTCAATGATCGGCAACCCGGGTCAGAAGCCGAGGCGGCGGAGCTGCTTGGGGTCGCGTTGCCAGTCCTTGGCGACCTTGACGTGCAGGTCCAGGTACACCGAGGTGCCCAGCAGCGCCTCGATGTGCCGGCGCGCGCGGCTGCCGACCTCCTTGAGCCGCTGCCCACCGCGTCCGATCACGATCGCCTTCTGGCTGTCCCGCTCGACGTAGAGGTTCGCGTAGACGTCGAGCAGGTTGTCCCGGCCCTCCCGCGGGACCATCTCCTCCACCACCACGGCCAGCGAGTGCGGCAACTCGTCGCGCACCCCCTCCAGGGCTGCCTCCCGGACCAGTTCGGCCACTAGGGTCCGCTCCGGCTCGTCGGTGAGCTCCCCGCCGGGATACAGCGGCGGGGACTCCGGCATCCGGGCCAGCAGCAGGTCGGCGAGCAGCTCGACCTGAAAGCCATCGACCGCGGACACCGGCACCAGCTCGGCGAACTCGCCGAAGCCGGCTGAGCGGGCCAGGTCGGCCAGCCCGGCGAGCTGCTCGGCCACCCGCTGCGGGCTCACCAGGTCGGTCTTGGTCACGATGCCGAACACCGGGGTGCGCCGGGCCAGCCCGGCCAGTTCCCCGGCGATGAACCGGTCGCCGGGGCCGATGCCGGCGTCTGCGGGGACGCAGAACCCGATCACGTCCACCTCGGACCAGGTTGCCCGCACCAGGTCGTTGAGCCGCTGGCCGAGCAGGGTGCGCGGCCGGTGCAGGCCAGGGGTGTCCACCAGCACCAACTGGCCATCGGGCTGGTTGACGATGCCCCGGATGGTATGCCGGGTGGTCTGCGGGCGGCTGGAGGTGATCGCCACCTTCTGCCCGACCAGCGCGTTGGTCAGAGTCGACTTGCCGGTGTTGGGCCTACCCACCAGGCAGGCGAAGCCGGCCCGAAACGCCGTCGCCGCCGCACCCGTGGGGTCCCCGGCCACGGCTATCCTCCCACCTGAAGCACGTCGCTGAGCGTGCCATGAAGATCGGCCAGCAGCACCGGCGCGGTGGGTCCGAGGTCGCGGACCGCGGCCAGCGAGGTGGCGTCCACCGCCCCGGACCCGGAGACCACCGCCGCTGCCTCCAGCCCGGACGCCCCACTGCCCACCGCCGCGGCTACCGCCACCTGCAACGCGGTCAGCGCCAGCGAGGGCAGTGCGACCGTGGCGCCGGTGTAGGTCCGCCCGTCGGTATCGCGGACGGCAGCTCCCTCGGCGGCGCCGGTACGGGCCCGCGCCGAGCGGGCCAACGTGACGATCTTGGCGTGCTCGGGGTCCAGGCCAGTCAGGCCACCGGTCTCAGGCACGGGTGTCGCTCACTTCCTGCGGCACAGCGGCCGCGGCCGGATGGTCGGGTGGTTCCGGCACCGAGTCGGCCCGGCGGGCGGTGACGGTGGTGATGCGCAACCGTCCTCGGCGATCGTGGCCGCCCTCGGCGCGCAGCAGCAGCCCGGCCACCTCGGCCTCGGCGCCGGGCAGCGGCACCCGGCCCAGTTGCTGCCCGAGCAGCCCGCCGACGGTCTCCACATCAGCGTCGTCGAGGTCCACCGCGAACAGCTCACCCAGATCGGTCACCGGCAGCCTGCTGGTCACCCGCACCGAGCCGTCGCCGAGGTGCTCCACCGGGGGCCGTTCCTCGGTGTCGGACTCGTCAGTGATCTCACCGACGATCTCCTCGAGGATGTCCTCGATGGTGAGCAGACCGGCGATGCCGCCATACTCGTCGACGACCAGGGCCATGTGGTTGTGTGAGATCTGCATCTCCTTGAGCAGCGCGGTGAGCAGCTTGGAGTCGGGGACGAACGTGGCCGGCCGCATCACCTCCCGGACGCTGCACGCCGCCGGGTCTTCGGCACCATGGGTGCCCTGGACGGTGCGGGCCACCAGGTCCTTGATGTGCACCACGCCCACAATGTCATCCACGCTCTCCCCGATCACCGGGATCCGGGAGAAACCCGAGCGCAGGCCCAGCGCCACCGCCTGCCGCACCGACTTGTCCTGCTCGATCCAGACGATCTCAGTCCGTGGCACCATCACCTCACGGGCCACGGTGTCGCCCAACTCGAACACCGAGTGGATCATCTCGGCCTCGCCGGCCTCCACCACCCCGCGCTCCCCCGCCATGTCGACCAGTTCCCGGAGCTCGACCTCCGAGGTGAACGGCCCCTCGGGAAAGCCGCGACCCGGCGTGATCGCATTGCCAACCCGGATGAGCAGCCGGGACAGCGGGCCCAGCACCCGGCCCAGCGCACGAACCGAACCGGCCACGACCAGGCCGATGACGTAAGGGTGCTGGCGACCGATGGTGCGCGGCCCTACCCCAACCATCACATAACTGACCACGACCATGGCCAGCCCGGCGACCAGGACGGCGAGCCAGGTCGGCGTGAACTCGCGCACCGCAGCCACCGTGACCAGCACGGTCGCGGTGATCTCACAGCCCAGTCGCAGCAAGAGCAGCAGGTTGATGTGCCGGGGCCGCTCGGCGACGACATGCGCAAGCTGGCGGGCCCCGAACCGGCCGGAGCGCACCAGGGCCTCGACCCGCGCCCGCGACACCGTGCCCAGCGCCGCATCGGCCGCGGCGAAACCTCCCGCGGCCACCACCAACGCAACGGCCAGTACCAGCAGCGGCAAGGAGGTCAGCACTGCGGACGCCCCCGGGTCATCCGGAATGGCCGGATTCCTCCGGCCCTTCCAGACCGACCGCTCCGAGCAGCCGGGTATCAGCGTCGCGCTGCGCTGCCCGGCGCCGGGCAGCGTGGGCGGCGCGGCGGAACTCGCCCAGAATGCCGTCCTGCAACGCGAACATCTCCCGCTCCGCGATCGGATCGCCGTGATCGTAGCCCAGCAGGTGCAGCACCCCGTGCACGGTCAGCAGGTGCAGCTCGTCAAGCACCGGGTGCCCCGCCGCGGCCGCCTGCTCGCCAGCGACCTGCGGGCACAGCACGATGTCACCCAGCATCGCAGGTCCGGTGGGGGGGCTGTCGGGCCGGCCCCCAGCCAGCACGCTGTTCTCGCCGGCCGCGTCCATGGGAAAGGCCATCACGTCGGTGGGTCCCGGCAGGTCCATCCACCGCTCGTGCAGGTCAGCCATGGCCGCGGGATCGACCAGCAGCACGGACAGCTCGGCCAGCGGGCTCACGCCCATCCGGTCCATCGCGAACCGGGCGGCGGTGGCGATCGACACCTCGTCGACCGCGGCACCCGACTCGTTGGCGATCTCGACGGTCACCGGGCGGGTCACCGCCTCCGGCGGCGGTCGGCCCGGTTGGGCACCGGACGCGCCCCGGCCCGGTCCCCGATGACGTCCTGGATGGCGTCCCACCGCGCGTACGCGTCCACGATGTCGGTGACCAGCCGGTGGCGCACCACATCCGCGCTGGAAAGCTGGGCGAAGTGCACATCCGGCACGTCGTCCAGGATCTGCTGGACGACCCGGAGCCCGGACATCTGGCCACCGGGCAGGTCGATCTGGGTGACGTCACCGGTGACCACGACCTTGGAGCCGAAGCCGAGCCGGGTCAGGAACATCTTCATCTGCTCCGGCGTGGTGTTCTGCGCCTCGTCGAGGATGATGAACGCATCGTTGAGGGTGCGCCCGCGCATGTAGGCCAGCGGGGCGACCTCGATGGTCCCGGCGGCCATCAGCTTGGGGATCGACTCCGGGTCGAGCATGTCGTGCAGCGCGTCGTACAGCGGCCGCAGGTAGGGGTCGATCTTCTCGTAGAGGGTGCCGGGCAGGAAACCCAGCCGCTCCCCCGCCTCCACCGCCGGGCGGGTGAGAATGATCCGGTTGACCTGCTTGGCCTGCAGCGCCTGCACCGCCTTGGCCATCGCCAGGTAGGTCTTACCGGTGCCGGCCGGACCGATACCGAACACGATGGTGTACGTGTCGATGGCGTCCACGTAGCGTTTCTGGTTCAGCGTCTTGGGCCGGATCGTGCGGCCCCGCCGGGACAGGATGTCCAGGCTGAGCACCTCGGCCGGGGACTCGGCGTCACCCTGGGCGAGCATCGCCACGGTGCGGCGCACCGCGTCTGGCCCGAACTGCTGGCCACGCTGGGCCAAGGTGAGCAGCTCGCCGAAGGCCCGCTCAGCGAACGCGACGTCGGCTGGGGTGCCGGAGAGAGTGACCTCGTTGCCCCGCACATGCACGTCGGCGGCCAGCAGGTCCTCGGTGACCCTCAAGTTCTCATCCCGGGAGCCCAGCAGCGCCAGCACGGCGGAGTCCGGGATCTCAATCTTCGATTGGACGGGCTCGGGTGGGATCGTTCCCGAACCGGTTGGGGAGGTGCCCCCCGCTGGGGTACCAGTCACGTGGGCCTGGGTCCTGCTTCCTGCGCGGTAGCGCTGCTGTGGTCAACGGACAGCACCTGATGCTAGCCCGAGACCGCCACCAGCGGCGATTCTTTTGCCCCCGACACCCCGGCCCGCCGCAACCTCCCACCCTCATCACCGGCGCAGCTCGGCTCCACCCGGCCCGCGCCGCCGAGCTGAGCCCACCCCGTGATCAATCAGCCGGGAGCCCACCGCTCACTGACCGAACTCGGCGACTGCCCGCACCACCGAGGTGACCGGACTGGTCAACTTCCGGGCCACGTTCTGCCACTCGCCTTCCGGTATCACCCCCGCCGGGACCGCCGGTCCCGGCCCGACCGCTCCGGCCGCGTTCTAGACCGGCGCGGCAAGGACGATGACGGCGAGCGACGCCAACGCGAATGGGCCCGGATTATCTTTGCGCCAGTCCTGTGATCAATAATGCCGCCGACAAGATGGGCAATATAGGTCGTAACGGCTCGGCGACCCGTTACCAGCCGTCGGGCCGTTCCCCGACATGGTGATACCGGAGCTATTGACCCTGGCTGCCCTGATATGCCGGCCAGACTGGCGCCGGATACTCGGCCGCCGGTAGCTCGCCAGCCCGGTAGGCGAGCCGCCGCGGCTCCAGCGTTGGGCCGGGCGAGCGAGAGCGGCCGGCACGATCAGATATAACTGGCGGCACTCGGTACCACCGGGACCGACTGCGAGCAGGGCCGGGGCGACTCTGCGGCAAGGGGGTGGCTGGATTGACCGAAGCCGACGACCCTGCTGACCAGAACGGCAGACCAGATCCGGGCGGCGCGGGTACCCCGGCTGAGTTTGTGGCGGCGATGCGCCGGCTCAAACACTGGACCGGGAAGGGCTTCCGGCATCTGGAGCAGCGTGCGGAGGCATCTGGTCACCTGCTGCCGCGGAGCACGCTGACCGCTGCCCTCAGCCGGGATAGCCTGCCTCGCGAGGAGCTCCTTATCGCCTTCGTCTCGGCCTGTGGATGCGCAGATGATGAGATCGAGCGGTGGGTCGCTACTCGTCGACGCATCGCGGCAACGCATCAACCGGACCCACCCGACCCCGCTCCGGTGCCGCACAGCACCGAACCGGCCCGGCCCGGGGGGCCCGGCAGAAAGCCGGTGGGCGTTGCGCTAGCTGTGCTGGCCATGGCAGCTCTCGCCATGATCGCAGTGTGGATCCTCACCAACCCAGGCGGCGGTGGCCAGACCGGCCCCTCGGCGCCTCCGGTCAGCGTCCCGTCCTTTGGGCGCAACCAGCCCTGCCCCGACGGGTGGCTCTGCCTGTACGAGCATCCGCAGTTCAACCGCGATGCGGACGGACGGATGCTGAAGTTCCAGGACGACTACTGGCAGCGGCTCCGAGAATGGGGGTTCGATGAGCAGACGTCGTCCGCCCGCAACCGACTGCCCCGCGATAGCTGTTTGTCCAGGCAGTGGCCCGCCGACGCGGCCCGGCTAACGCTCGCGGCCGGGAGTGACACGGCCACCCTGGGAACGTGGAACGACCAGGCAAGCGGCGTCAAGCCTGGGCCCTGCTGACCGGACACCGGAACTGCCCTGGTCGCTGGGTTGCCCAGGGGCAATTCCAGCGACCAGGGGGACAACTTCAGCTCAGGTGTGCCGGATGTCCGGCGTCAGCACGTCCCGGGCCGGTGCAACACTCGCCAGGTGTGCGGGCCGACGATGCCGTCGACCTGCAACCCGCAGAAGTGCTGCACCCGCTTGACCGCCTGCTCGGTCTTGGGACCGAAGATCCCGTCGACCGCGATGTTCTGGCCGTAGTGGTCGCGCAGCAGGCACTGCGCGTGCGCCACGGCTGGACCGCGGTCACCGCGCTGGATCTGCGGATGCTGGCGCAGCACACCGCACTCGGCCGTCGGCATATCCGCCGGGGACGCCGCGACCGCAGGTGACGCCGGCAGCACCGGATTGGCGGCCGCGCCGCCCACGCTGCCCAACCCCAGCCCCAGCACGACCAGCAAGGCGAGACGGGCGCCAAAGCACGTCACCCGCCCCAGCTTCTGGGTCATGGTGGTGTCGAATGTCATCGTGACTTTCCTCCTTGTCCGTTGTGTCGCTGCGACACCAACTCACGGCATCGGCGGGCCGGCCCGGAAGATGTCCACCTGCTCGGGACTGACCGGGACTGACCGGGACGGCAGGACGGCCTGGTCGGACGGCCCGTAGGTCGCGGACGGACGCGGATGGCCCGGACGGACGCGGACGCGGGGATGGGCGAGAAGAGAGCAGAACGCGCGAAGGAGGAAGGTTGCCGCGTCGCAGCGGAACCTGGGGGTCGTCCCACCGCGACGCGGCGCCGCCGGACCGAGGGGGGAGGTGCCCGGCGGGGTGCGTTCCGAGCCTCAAGGCCCGGCTCAGGGGGGCGATCGGGTGATCTCCACCCCCCTTCTACCTACTCAAGCTAATACTGGTCGGGGGTACCTCACCAGAGATCACACGAAAGGTTTACGCTCCATCGCCCGGATAGAGCACCGATGGCACCAAGCGCCACCGCAGCGGCACTCGAGGCGCGCAGCACCGCCGGCCCGAGGCGTACCGGCCGGGCTCCGGCCGCAGTCAGCTCGGTCAGCTCAGTTGGGGTGATGCCGCCTTCGGGGCCGACGATCAGCAACAGCTCCCCCCGCTCGGGTAACCGCACCGCGGTCAGTGGGTCAGTGGCGGTCGCATGCAGCACCAGGCACCCCGCGGCGGCCGCGCAGCGCTGCGCCAGCGCAGTGGTCCCGACCGGCTCGGCCACCTCGGGGAACCACCCCCGGCGGGCCTGTTTGGCAGCTTGGCGGGCGGCCTCCCGCCACCGAGCCAGCGCCTTGGCCCCGCGCGGCCCGTCGTCCCAGCGGGCTACGCAGCGAGCGGCTCGCCACGGCAGCACCGCATCCACCCCGGCTTCGGTGGCCAGCTCCACCGCGAGCTCACCACGCTCCCCCTTGACCAAGGCCTGGGCCAGCGTCACCTGCAACGCGGCCACCGGCTCCGCCGCCCGGCCCAGCACCCGCAGCCCCAGCAGGTCCCGGCCGGTGTGCAGCACCTCGCAGCCAGCCAGCCCACCACGCCCGTCGGCGAGTACCAGCCGCTCACCGGGCCGCAGCCGGCGCACCGTCGCCGCATGCCTGCCCTCCGGCCCGTCCAGCACCGTCTCGGCCCCAACCGGGGGCAGGTGCTCGGCGAAGAACACCGGCGGGCTGCTCACCGCCGGTTAGCGCCCACCGAGGGAGTCCCGCAACCGGGAGAAAAGGCCACCGGCCCGGCCGTTGGCGGTGAGCTCGACCTGCTCCTCGCCGCGCAGGGCGGCGAGCTCGCGCAACAGCTCGGTCTGCCGGGCGTCCAGCCGGGTCGGCGTCACCACATCGAGGTGGACGAACAGGTCACCCCGGCCCTCGGTGCGTCCGGTACTGCGCAGCCGGGGCATGCCGCGCCCGCGCAGGGTCAGCACGGTCGCGCACTGGGTGCCCGGCTCGACGCGAAACTCCTCAGGGCCGTCAAGGGTCTCCAACACCACACTGGTGCCCAGCGCGGCGGAGGTCATCGGCACCCGCACCGTGCAGTGCAGGTCGGCGCCGTCGCGGGTGAACATCTCGTGCGGCAACTCCTGCACCTCGACGTACAGATCGCCCGCCGCGCCACCGCCGGGGCCTACCTCCCCCTGCCCAGCCAACCGCACCCGCATTCCGTCGCCCACCCCGGCAGGCACCTTGGCGGTGACGGTGCGGCGGGCCCGGATCCGGCCCTCCCCACCGCACTGGCGGCAGGGGTCGGGGATGACCTCGCCGTAGCCGCGGCACACCGGGCAGGGACGCGAGGTAACCACCTGACCGAGGAAGGACCGCTGCACGTTCTGCACCTCACCGGTACCACTGCAGGTGTCGCAGACATGCGGGCGAGTACCGGGCTCGCAGCCGGAACCCTCACACTCAGCACACACCACAGCAGTGTCCACGGTGAGCTCGCGGGACACCCCGCTCGCGCACTCCTCGAGAGTGAGCTGCAGGCGGATCAGGGCGTCGGAGCCGGGTTGCACCCGGCTGCGCGGGCCCCGCCGGCCACCCGGGCCAGCCGTGGCCCCGAAGAAGGCGTCCATGATGTCACCCAGGCCGAACCCCCCGAACGGGTCACCGCCGTGCCGCGCGCCTCGTGCACCGCCGGCGTCCAGCGGGTCACCTCCCAGGTCGACGATCCGCCGCTTCTGCGGGTCGGTGAGCACCTGGTAGGCGGCGGTGACATCCTGAAAACGCTGATGCGCCCCGTCCTCGGAGTTGACGTCGGGGTGCAGCTCCCGCGCCAGCTTGCGGTATGCGCGTTTGATCTGCTCGGTACTGGCATCCCTGGGTACGCCCAGGATCGCGTAGTAATCCTTGGCCACGCTGGTGTCCTCCTGCCGCAACTGGCTTGCCGCGGTGCTCGTCCTGCAGGTTCTGGGTCAGGTCCGGCTCCCGCTTCAGCGGGTGGCCAGGATCTCCCCCACGTACCGGGCCACCGCGCGCACTGCGGCAATGGTGCCCGGGTAGTCCATTCTGGTCGGTCCGACCACGCCCATTCCCCCGAGGACCGTGCCGTGGGAGGCGTAGCCGATTGAGACTACCGAAGTGCTGCGCATCTCCTCAGCCTCGTTCTCCTCACCGATCCGCACCGTGATGGTGCCCGCGTCGCGCGCCGCCGCCAGCAACTTGAGCACCACGACCTGTTCCTCCAGCACCTCAAGCACCTGCCGCAGCGAACCAGGGAAGTCGGCCGCGTTGCGGGTGAGGTTGGCGGTGCCGCCCAGCACCAGGCGCTCTTCGGGATGCTCCACCAGCGTCTCAATCAGGACAGTGGAAGCCCGGGTCATCGTGTCCCGCAACTCGAGGGGGGTGCGCTCGGGCAGCTCGGCCACCATGGCGGAGGCCTCGGCCAGCCGCCGCCCGAACAGCGCCTGGTTGAGCAGCGTGCGCAACTGGGCCACCTGCTCCTCGGCGATCACATCACCCAGGTCGACCAGGCGCTGGTCCACCCGGCCGGCATCGGTGATGAGCACCAGCATCAACCTGGCCGGAGTCACCGCGATCACCTCGAGGTGGCGCACGGTGGAGCGGCTCAGCGTGGGGTACTGGATCACCGCGACCTGCCGGGTGAGCTGGGCCAGCAGCCGCACGCTGCGCCGCAGCACGTCGTCGAGATCCACCCCGCCTTCCAGGAAGCGCTGCACCGCGCGGCGCTCAGCCACCGAAAGCGGCTTGACCTCGGCGAGCCGGTCGACGAACAGGCGATACCCTTTGTCTGTGGGCACCCGGCCCGCACTGGTGTGCGGCTGGGTGATGTAGCCGTCCTCTTCCAGCGCCACCATGTCGTTACGGATGGTTGCACTGGAGACTCCGAGGTTGTGCCGCTCCACCAGGGTGCGCGAAGCGACCGGTTCGTGGGTGGCCACGTAGTCCGCAACGATGGCGCGCAACACCTCGAACCGGCGGTCGTCGGCGTTCACGTCACCTCCTGTGCTGGTCACGGCACATCTCCGAGTCTAGTGCGGCCCAGGCCAGCGCGTCCGATCCTTGCCAGCCGCCCGCGAGCCTACGAGATCAGATGGCGAGCAGGTCGCGGAGCACGGCGTCGGCGAGCAAGCGGCCGCGGGAGGTGAGCACCACCCGCCCACCCGGAGTGGTGATGAGCAGGCCGGCGGTGACGGCCCGTGCGGCAGCGGCCTGCGCCGAGCGGTCCAGCACGGTCAAAGGCAGCCCGTCGGCCAGCCGCAACCCGAGCATCACCTGCTCGGTGTACCGCTGCCCGGCGCCGAGCACCTCCCGGCCCGCGGCGGGCGAGCAGCCCGCGGCCAGCGCGGCGGTGTAACGGGCCGGGTGCTTGACGTTCCACCACCGGACCCCGCCGATATGCGAGTGCGCACCAGGCCCCGCACCCCACCAGTTGCCGCCCCCCCAGTAGCCGAGGTTGTGCCGGCACCGGGCCGCGGCGTCCGCAGCCCAGTTCGACACCTCGTACCAGTGCAGCCCCGCAGCGGACAGTGCCGCGTCGACCTGCTCGTAGCGCTCGGCGAGCAGGTCGTCGTCCGGGGCGGGCAGCTCCCCGCCGGCCACCCGGCGGGCCAGCGCGGTGCCCGCCTCGACCACCAACGGGTAGGCCGACACGTGGTCCACTCCGGCGGTGAGCACCGCGTCCAGCGAGCTGGCAAGATCGTCGGCGCTCTCCCCCGGTGTCCCGTAGATCAGGTCCAGGTTGACGTGCGCGATCCCGGCGGCGCGGGCCTCGCCGGCCGCGGCCACCGGACGGCCCGGGGTGTGAACCCGGTCCAGCACGGCCAGCACGTGCCGGGCAGCGCTCTGCATGCCCAGCGAGACCCGGGTGTAGCCGGCCGCGGCGATCCCGGCGAAGAACTCCGGTGCGGTGGACTCCGGGTTGGCCTCGGTGGTCACCTCGGCCCCCGGCGCCACCCCGATCGAGTCACGCACGGCGTCGAGCACTGCGGCCAGGCCCCGGGCACCGAGTAGCGACGGGGTGCCACCGCCGACGAACACCGTCTGGGCGGGCGGTGGCTCCCCCAGCACCGTGGCCGCCAGGTCGAGTTCCCGGCACAGCGCGTCCAGCCACGATGACGACGGCCCGGCCAGCTCAGCCACCGCCAGCTCCCCAGGGGTGTAGGTGGTGAAGTCGCAGTAGCCGCAGCGGGTGGCGCAGAACGGCACGTGCACGTACACCCCGAACGGCGCCGCGCTCAGCCCCGCCCGGGCGGCCGCAGGCAGCGCGCCGTCCGGCGGGGCCGGATCCCCATCAGGAAGGGCAGCCACGTGAGTATTGTCCCAATATCCGAACGACGGTGGTCCGCAGTGCGAGAAAGTGGCAACCTATGGGGGTGACCGCGCCCGGACTCCTGTTGGTGGCTCGCCGCCATGTGGATTATGTACGGGTGTCCAGCGCGCTCTGCTGCCCGATGATCTGACGCCCCGCCCGACTGCTGTCCCAGCCGGTGCCGGATGCGCCGGAGCTGGGCTGCACTCGACCTGGTCACGGCCTCCCGAAGCACCGGTGTTCCCTTCCGGAGGCACTCCGAATGTCTGCACCCACCCGCCGAGCGCCCGCCGCGAAGGCTCGCCGCGGTGAGGGCCAGTGGGCCCTGGGCTACCGCGAGCCGCTGAACAAGAACGAGCAGGTCAAGAAGGACGACGACGGGCTCAATGTACGGCGCCGGATCGAGACGATCTACGCCCAGCGCGGCTTCGACTCGATCGACCCGGCCGACCTGCGCGGCCGGTTCCGCTGGTGGGGGCTGTACACCCAGCGCAAGCCCGGCATCGACGGCGGGCGCACCGGCACCCTGGAACCCGAGGAGCTCGACGACTCCTTCTTCATGATGCGGGTGCGCATTGACGGCGGCGCCCTGACCACCCACCAGATTCAGGTGCTCGGTGAGATCTCTCAGCTCTACGCCCGGGACACCGCCGACATCACCGACCGGCAGAACATCCAGTACCACTGGATCCGGATCGAGGACGTCCCCACGATCTGGGAGCAACTGGAGGCGGTGGGGCTGTCCACCACCGAGGCCTGCGGCGACTGCCCCCGGGTGGTGCTGGGCTCCCCGGTCGCCGGCATCGCCGCGGACGAGATCATCGACGGCACCCCGGCGATCCAGGAGATCAAACGCCGCTACATCGGCAGCCCCGAGTTTTCCAACCTGCCGCGCAAGTACAAGTCCGCGATCTCCGGGCTGCAGGACGTCGCGCACGAGGTCAACGACATCTCCTTCGTCGGCGTGGTGCACCCCCAGCAGGGGCCAGGGTTCGACCTGTGGGTCGGCGGGGGGCTGTCCACCAACCCGAAGATCGCCCAGCGGCTGGGTGCCTGGGTGCCGCGCGAGGAGGTGCCCGAGGTCTGGGCCGGGGTGACGGCGGTGTTCCGCGACTACGGCTACCGCCGGTTGCGGCACCGGGCCCGGATCAAGTTCCTCATCGCCGATTGGGGGGCCGAGCGCTTCCGCGAGCTGCTGCAGGCCCAGTACCTGCACCGCGAGCTGATTGACGGCCCGGCTCCCGAGCCGTTGCCCCGCCCGGTCGACCACATCGGCGTGCACCGCCAGCGCGACGGCAAGTACTACGTCGGCGTCGCCCCGGTGGCCGGCCGGGTCTCGGGCACCACGCTGGTGGACGTCGCCAAGGCGGTGGAGCGGGCCGGATCGTCGCGGGTCCGACTCACCCCGTACCAGAAGCTCGTGGTGCTCGACGTCGCCGAGTCCGAGGTGGACGGCCTGGTCGCCGAGCTTGGCACACTCGGCCTACCGGCCGACCCCACCCCGTGGCGGCGCTCGGTGATGGCCTGCACCGGCATCGAGTTCTGCAAGCTGGCCATCGTGGAGACCAAGAACCGGGCGGTCGAGCTGGTCACCGAACTGGAGCAGCGGCTGGCCGACAGCCAGGCCGGCATGGCGAATCCGGTATCGGTGCACCTCAATGGCTGCCCGAACTCCTGTGCCCGGATCCAGGTCGCCGACATCGGGCTCAAGGGCCAGCTTGTCACCGACGCCGGCGGCCACCAGGTCGAGGGCTTCCAGGTGCATCTGGGCGGCGGGCTCGGCCTGGACAGCGGGTTCGGCCGCAAGCTGCGCGGGCACAAGGTCACTTCCGCGGAGCTGGGTGACTACGTCGAGCGCCTGGTCCGTGGTTACACCGCTCAGCACCAGCCGGGTGAGCGGTTCGCCCAGTGGGTGGCCCGCGCCGACGAGGACGCCTTGCGATGAGCGAGACCGGTATCGCCCGGGCGGTTCCGTTCTACTGCCCGTACTGCGGCGAGGAGGACCTGCGGCCGGTGGCGGAACCGCACGGCGCCTGGCGTTGCGCGGACTGCCTGCGGGTCTTCGTGGTCCGCACGGTGGGCTTGGCCGGGGGGTTCCAGCAGCCAGTCTCCCAGCAGGAGGTAACGAGATGACCCAGGCCGGGCAACGGGAACGCGATGCGCAGCGGGCTGGGCGGGAGCTGGAAGGTGCCCCGGCCGAGGAGATCCTGCGCTGGGCGGTGCAGAGCTTCGGCTCCCGGCTGGTGGTGGCCTCGTCCATGCAGGACGCGGTGCTGGTGCACCTGGCGGCCCGAGTGGCGCCCGGCATGGACGTGCTGTTCCTGGACACCGGCTACCACTTCGCCGAGACAATCGGCACCCGGGACGCGGTGGCCGCGGCCTACGAAGTGAACGTGATCAACGTGCTGCCCCGGCAGACCGTCGCCGAGCAGGACGCCGAGTACGGCGCCAAGCTGCACGACCGCAACCCCGACCTGTGCTGCGCCTTGCGCAAGGTCGAGCCGCTGGAGCGCGCCCTGGCCGGCTACGACGCCTGGGTCACCGGGGTACGCCGGGTCGACGCGCCCACCAGGGCGGACACCCCGGTGGTGGGCTACGACACCCAGCGCGACAAGGTGAAGGTGGCCCCGATGGCGACCTGGAGCGACGCCGACGTGGACAACTACATCGCCGAGCACCAGGTCCTGATCAATCCGCTGCTGAGCATGGGCTACCCGTCGATCGGCTGCGCCCCGTGCACTCGGGCGGTGGCGCCCGGGGAGGACCCGAGAGCGGGGCGCTGGGCGGGGCTCGCCAAGACCGAATGCGGGCTGCACCAGTGAACCGCAGCGCCACCGTAGCGTCACCGGGCGCACCGTCCCTGGGTGCACCGTCCCTGGGCGCACCACCAATGGGCGCACTGTCACTGGCACGGGTCACTGTAGAGAACGATCACCTGGCGGCCTTGGAGTCCGAGGCGGTGCACATCATCCGCGAGGTGGTCGCCGAGTTCGACCGCCCGGTGCTGCTGTTCTCCGGCGGCAAGGACTCCGCGGTCATGCTGCATCTGGCGCTGCGCGCCTTTCACCCGGCGCCGCTGCCGTTCCCGCTGCTGCACGTCGACACCGGGCACAACTTCCCCGAGGTGATCGCCTACCGGGACACGCTGGTCGCCGAGCTGGGGCTGCGGCTGCACGTGGCGGCGGTGCAGGACTGGATCGACGACGGGCGGCTGGTGGAACATCCCGACGGCACCCGCAACCCGCTGCAGACCGTCCCGCTGCTGGACACCATCGCCGAGCACCGCTTCGACGCCGTGTTCGGCGGCGCCCGCCGCGACGAGGACCGGGCCCGGGCCAAGGAGCGCATCGTCAGCCTGCGCGACGCCTTCGGCGGCTGGGACCCCCGCCGACAGCGCCCCGAGCTGTGGAATCTCTACAACGGCCGGCACACCCCGGGCGAGCACGCCCGGGTGTTCCCGCTGTCCAACTGGACCGAGCTGGACGTCTGGCACTACATCGCCCGCCGCGGGGTGCCCATCCCGAGCATCTACTTCGCGCATGAGCGGGAGGTGTTCCACCGCGACGGGATGTGGCTGACCGCCGGGGACTGGGGCGGCCCGCGCAACGGGGAGCAGTTGGTCACCAAGTCGGTGCGCTACCGCACCGTCGGCGACGCCTCCTGCACCGGCGCGGTGGAGTCCACCGCCGCCACCCTGGAGGAGGTGCTCGCCGAGGTGAGCACCAGCCGGATCACCGAGCGCGGCGCCACCCGGGCCGACGACCGGCTTTCAGAAGCCGCGATGGAGGACCGCAAGCGGGAGGGCTACTTCTGATGACCAGGCCGGTTCCGCTGCTGCGGCTGACCACCGCCGGCTCGGTGGACGACGGCAAGTCCACCCTGGTCGGGCGGCTGCTGCACGACACCCAGTCGATCCTGGCCGACCAGCTCGCCGCGGTGGACCGGGCGACCAAGGCCCGCGGTGGCGGCGAGCTGGATCTGGCTCTGCTCACCGACGGGCTGCGCGCCGAGCGCGAGCAGGGCATCACCATTGACGTCGCATACCGCTACTTCGCCACCCCGGCCCGCAAGTTCGTGCTGGCCGATTGCCCCGGACACGTGCAGTACACCCGCAACACCGTCACCGGCGCCTCCACCGCCGACCTCGCCGTGGTCCTGGTCGACGCGCGCAACGGGGTCGTCGAGCAGACCCGCCGCCACCTGGCCGTCACCGCGTTCCTGCGGGTGCCGCATCTGGTGCTGGCGGTGAACAAGATGGACCTGGTCGGCTTCGACGAGCTGGCGTTCCGGCGGATCGAGACCGACTTCGCGGCGGCGGCGACCGCGCTGGGCGTGCCCGACGTCATCTCGGTGCCGATCTCGGCGCTGCACGGCGACAACGTCGTGGCGGGTAGCCAGCGCATGGCATGGTACACCGGGCCGACCCTGCTGGAGCACCTGGAGGCGGTGCCGATCGGCCGGGAAGCGGTCGCGGAGCCGATGCGCTTCCCGGTACAGCTCGTGCTGCGCCCGCGCACCCCCGAGTACCCCGACTACCGCGGTCTGGCCGGTCGGGTCGCCTCCGGGGTGCTGCAGGTCGGTGATGAGGTGGTCGCGCTGCCCTGCGGGGTGCGTTCCCGGGTGACCGGCATCGACACTCCGGACGGGCCGGTGCCGCAGGCCAGCGCCGGGGAGTCGGTCACCGTGCTGCTCGCCGACGAGCTCGACGTCGGTCGCGGTGAGGTGCTGGCCCCTCCCGGGCAGCTTCCCCGGGTGATCACCGAGCTGGACGCCGACCTGTGCTGGCTCGCCAACCAGCCGCTGCGTCCCAGGGGGCGGGTGCTGGTCAAGCATGGCACCCGGACCGTGCGGGCGATCGTCACCGAGCTGACCGGGAAGCTGGACCTGCACACCCTGCAGCACACCGAGCCGCCGGAGAAACTGGAGCTCAACGAGATCGGCGGGGTCCGGATCCGGCTGGCCGAGCCGCTCGCGGTGGACACCTATGCCACCGACCGGCACACCGGGGGCTTCCTGGTCATCGACGTCGCCGACGGCAACACCCTGGCCGCCGGGCTGGTCGGCGCCGCATGACCCTGGTGTGTCGGGCTCTCATGCCCGGTGTGTCGGGCTTCCATGCCCGGGTGCATGGCTGACATGTACGGCGAAAGCGCCCCGGTGCCCAGCGTGCGGCTCACACCCACGCTGGTGGCGGTCGCCCACGGCAGTCGGGAACCGCGCTCGGCCGGCACCGTGTCCGCGCTGATCGATCGGGTCCGCCTGCTGCGCCCCGACCTCGACGTCCGGCTCGCCTTCCTCGACCTCTGCGCCCCCCGGCTGGACGCGGTGCTCGCCACCGTGCCCCGCGCGGTGGTGGTGCCGCTGCTACTCGGCGACGCCTACCACGCCAAGGTCGACGTGCCCGGTGAGGTGGCCCGCGCTACCGCTGCCCGGCCCGGGCTGGACGTGGTGATAGCCGACGTGCTCGGCCCCGACCCCCGGCTGGAGGATGCCGCGCTCGGTCGCCTGGCCGAAGCCGGGGTGTCGCCGGAGGACCCTGATGTCGGCGTCGTGCTCGCCGCCGCCGGTTCCTCCCACCCCCCCGCCAACGCCACCCTGGCCGCGGTGGCCGCCCGATGGACTCGCCGGAGCCGCTGGCAGGTGGTTCCCGCCTTCGCCTGCGCCGCCCGCCCCACCGTGCCCGACGCCATCATCACCCTGCGGATCGCCGGAGCCCGCCGGATTGCCGTCGCCTGTTGGTTCCTCGCCCCCGGCCTGCTGCCCGGCAAGATCACCCGGCTCGCCCTGTCCGCCAGCCCGCAGGCCCGGCTGGCCGCCCCCTTGGGTGCTCACGACGCGGTGGCGGCCCTCATCGCGGACCGCTACGACCTGGCCCTCCAAGCGCCGATGGCCCATCCCGCTTGATCTTCATTCATACTCTGCTACGCTGTTGAGTATGAGCACTGAGCGGGTCACCGTGTCGTTACCAGACGAGGTGCGGCGGGCCAGCCAGCGCATTGCTGACGAACTCGGCCTGTCCTTCTCCGCGGTGGTGGCTGAGGCGCTCACCGGATGGCTGCGCGGCCGTCTGGTTGACTCCTGGCTCGCCGAGCACCAGACCGAGCATGGCGCCTTCGACGAGAGAGAGCTGCAAGCGCTTGCGGCTGAGGTCGGGGTGCCCTACTTGCCACCCGGCCGGACCGAGGAGTCGGCGGCCTGAACCTCGTTTGTGACGCAGGCGCACTCATTGCCCTGGACCGGGATGATCGGCGGGTGGCCGGGCTGATCGAGCTCGGCCGTCGGGCGGGAGCCGCACTCGTCACGGTGGCTCCGGTAGTCGCTCAGGCGTGGCGGGGAGGTGCTCGGCAGGCTCGCCTCGCCCGGTTGCTGCCCATGGTCGACGTACGCGGCACCGGGTTGCGCGACGCCCGTGCGGCGGGTGAGTTGCTCGGGGCCAGCGGTACCAGCGACGCCGTCGACGCACTGATCGTCTTGGTGGCCGCACCGGGCGATCAGTTGCTCACCAGCGATCCCGCCGATCTGCATACCCTCGTGACGCATCGCGCTATCCCGGTGACGATAGTTCGGGTGTGATGAACCGCGCGGCCTGCCGGGAGGATCACCCACCGGCGCCGATCGACCCTCCACGCCTGCCCGGCAGCCGCCAGCACTGCCGCAGCAGGGCTGATTACCATCTGGACAATGGCATCCAGGCGGGGGCGGGTCTATCCGGAGATCGAGCCGTACGACCACGGCATGCTCGATGTGGGTGCTGGCAACCAGGTGTATTGGGAGGTCTGCGGCAACCCGGAAGGCAAGCCCGCCGTGGTGCTGCACGGCGGGCCCGGTTCGGGCTGCTCAGCGGGAATGCGTCGGGGCTTCAACCCGGCGGCCTACCGGGTCGTGCTGTTCGACCAGCGGGTCACGATCAGCGGGTAATGCGTCGTTGCCGCGGCATCGAAGGGCAAGACCTGTTCCGCGAAGGCGGCGAAGACGTCGGCGGCGGTCGCCATCAGCAAATCCTTGCGGTGGCCAGCGGGGAGACGCTCGATGCCGTAGCGGATCTCGGCAAGCGTGATCGACATCGTGTACAGCTCGTGGCCCCGCGGGTGCGAACCCAATCCCGAACGACCGGATCGGGGGCCGGCCGCATGAGCTCGGACGCGACATTCGTATCGACGATGATCATGGAGCCAGGTCGGCGGCTCGTACCGGGGTCGCTCGCGGCGGTAGCTCGAGCTCGACTCCCCCGATCTCGCCGAAGCGCTCCAGCATCGTCTGGAACAGGCCGTCCGCGTCGTCCGGCTCGCGGACAGCGTCGACGAGAATGGCCCGGATCTCGGCCTCCATTGACTGGCCGTGGCGAGCCACCCTGATCCCCAGCCGCTCTTTCACCTGATCGTCCAGGTTCCGGACACTGATTGCAGCCAAGAGCGCCGCCTCCTCGATTGCTATCAAATGCAAGCATGCTGCGGGTACGCCTTGAGCCAGGCACCGCTCCCTCGACAGGTGGACCTCGGTTGTTATGCGGGGGTGGTGGAGACCTGCTGGGCCATCCGGGCCAGTTCCTTCGCGTCGGAACCGGGCCGGGCGGCCAAGGCCTTGGCCAGGGGTGTGAGCTGGTTGCGGACTCGTACCGAGCTGAGCTGGGCCACGGTGGTGATGACCTGGTGGGCCATCTGCAGGCCGTCGCGTTCCCCGGCGGTGACGTGGACGGTGGCCTGCACGATCCCGGACAGGGTACGGCTGAGCTGCCGGCCGCCTCCCCAGCGGCGCAGCGACGCGGCGGCCAGGGCCTCGGCGACGTCCAGCCGTCCCCGGGCCAGCTCCAGCCACGCGGCAGGGCGGTCCATGTCACCGAACGGGTCGGTGCGGGCGGGTGTCCACAGATCCCGCCCCCTTGCCAAGTGAATGACGGCTGCCTCCAGGTCCCCCAGGCAGGCGAAGGCGGTCGCGGATTCCTGCAGGGCGCACGCCTCAGCCGCGGCCCGCCCACTCACCCCGACCACCACCGCGCGCTGGTCGTCCGCCGAGATGTCCCACGCCTTGACCTGCGCGCACTGCAGCATCTTCAGCCCGTCGCCCGGGTGGCCGTGCTCCACGCTGGCCAGCCCGGCATATCTCAGCCCCAGAGCCTGCAGGTAGCGGTCCCCGGCCTCGGTGGCCAGCTCCAGAGTGCGGGCGTAGTGATACAGCGCGCGGCGGTACAGCCCGGCGTCGAACGCCGACCATCCCGCCTCACTGTGCAGCTCCGCCACCGCGACCAGCAAGGCCTGCCGCACCCGTGCCGGACCGGGCACGTCCAGCAGCCGGGAAGCCTGCGCGGCGGCCGCGCTGCTCACCTGCGGGTCGGCCCAGCCGGTGTCACCGATGCCGAGCCGCCGGGTCAGGTCCCGCACCTGCGCCACATGGATTCCACTGAGCTGGGACGGCAGCGGCTCCGCGGCCGGGCCGGGCAGCTCGGCGAGCAACTCACCCAGCCGCTCCACCGGGGCACCTACCATGGTGACCCCGCCCAGCGCGATCAGGTGCCGGCGCAACATCTCCGCGCTGACCCCCTCCGGGGTGTTGGCGACCGTGACACCCCCAGGGTAGGCGCCCTCCGGGCCGTACCAGACACCGTCTGGACCCCACCAGGACAGTCCCATCCGCTCCGGCGGGATGCCCAGCCCCGTGTGAGGCGCACCAGGACGTCATAGGCGATCACCCGACGGCCTTTGAGGATCTCGGAGACCTCCGATTGCTGCTGCCCGGTCAGCCTGGTGATCCTATGCTGGCTCAACCCAGCCTCGGTGAGCGCCCGGTACAAGGCGCCCATGTCGTGAGTGGTGAGCACGCGGCGCAGGTCAGGGCGCTGGTACCACTCGGGTGCCACAGGCTCCGCCGAGGGCTTAACCGGCTCCTCAGGCGGCCTCACCGCGCTTCGGGCCAGCTTGTCAGCGTGTCCATAGCTCACGTGTCCCCACCTGCTTCCCCTCGGTGTCCATGGTGGCGCGCACGGTAACGCACCCACCACGGAGTGATGATCGGCCCCCCGCCGCTCGGTGGTACCCGTGACAGCTTCTGTTCCGAGCCCGTCTGGACGATCCCGTCACCACAGAATCGGCTGGCGGAGCTAACCCGAGGTACGGCCCGGGTTCCCCTCCTGTCTCTGCGCCGTTGAACGAATAATGCTGGCAGCAGATCGCCCCCCAGTACGACCACTGAATGAGACCAATCGTGATCACCGACCAGGACTGGCTCCTACCTCGGCGTACCCGAGGCGACCGATGATCAGGACACCTGATAGGACCCCCCGATGAGCCTGGGCACTGACAGCGGAGCGAATCTGGCCGCGCGCGCACGACGGTGGCTGCATCGCGTCACGACAGGAACAGGCGGCGGCCAGCTCACGATCTGGGTGAGCACCGCCTTGGCGGCGGGAGCCCTGCCAACCCTGCTCCTCGGTACCAGTACCTGGTTGGGGCTGCCGCAGCACTTTCTTCTCATCCCTTTGTGGATCATCGCCTGCGTACTGGCGTTGATCTATGCCGCCCAGAACTCGCGTCGTCGCGGTATTGCAGTGTTTGTGCACCTTCCCGGACGTGGTGATGGCGATTCGCCGCTGACCGAGCTAGGAAAGTTCGCCGATCTCGTTCTCAACAAGCACCGGGCATGGTTTCGTACTGGTCCAGAGCCAGCGCCGGAACGCCTAGATGACGCTACCGATCGAGTACGCTGGACGTTCACCACGATAAAGCATCGACTTGAGGAAAGCGCCGTTGCCGGATTCGCACGTGAACCGCTTTTCCTCTACCTCCAGTGCAGACAGGAGGAGGGCGTCGAGCTCGGTCGCCAACTATATGCGCGGGTAGTCGGTCAAGGCACGGTCGACGCGTTGTTTGCACGTACTTCGGTAGAAGTCCGATATGTTTCACGGTTCTCTGGCCAGGACGATGTGTATCGAATCGACCTCTCACAGTCCTTGTCCAGCACTTTCGACAGATCCATATGTCAGATTGATACGGTCAAGCTGTCAACTTCGGCTACGCACGTTACACGTCCCGCTCGGGTCGCCCTCATCCTGCGCGCCGGCCACACGAGTCAGTTGGCTCCCCACGAATTCATTGACACAGCAAAGCGTGCGGCTGCGGGCGATACGTCAACGCGCTATGACGTAACTGAGGCAGACTCCTGCTCTTGGGCATTAGTCGTTCAGATCGATGCTGCCCAGCTCGTTGCAGCCCTGGGAGACGGAGCCGCGCACACCGTCGTCGCTGAGATTCGAGATGCCTACCGGAACCTGTGTCGAGAACAATTTGGACTCGATGCTGTACCGGCCCGTCTTCTCTCCGACGGCCCCACGATCCTACTCTTCGCCATAGCGGCCGTTATCCGCGAGGTACGGCTCATTCGATGGAATAAAACCAAGCCCACCCCGACGGCTCCCCGATTGTTTGCATTGATCGATGGTGACGATGTTGGTGCCCGAATGGAGCACCTGCTCCTCAACGATGAACGGTCAGCAGCCGTTCGCCACAGCACCGCAACTGATGACGCCATGACCACCCTTGTAAACAGCCTAAGTAGGCTACCGGGCGTTACCCATCTCAGCACGGGCGGAGACAGCGCATTGTTCTTACTCGACAGAAATTCTGCACAAATATTCGCCGAGGAGCTATCGTATCAGCGAGCCGCACTCGATTTCCGAATCTCATGCGGCATTGGCGAGAGCACCAGCCGTGCGTTCGTCGCACTTCGGTCGGCCAAGACATCAGGCAAGAACCGTACCGAGATTTACTAGGGGAAACCCGGGAACAGCCAGCCCGCCGGGCACGGGTGATCACCACAGCGAGGTTCTTCCCGGTGTGCTTCAGGCTGTGGGCTCGAAGTTCAACAGGATGCTCTGTGCCTTGGTGGTATCGAAGAGGAGCATCCCGTTCACTCGGCGATTCGGTGTGGCCCGCACGTGCGCGGCACAACCGGCCATCTCCGACGCCAGGTAGCCGGCGAGGGACATCGAGACCAGTCCACCCGTGACATCGATGATCACATCGTTTCTTGGTTCGAGGCCAAGTTCGTCAACCGTGGACTTGATCGCAGCGTTGATCTTTTCAGTAGCCTGCCGCATGTCACCAAATGGGTCAATCTCCACCAGTGAGTGAGAATCCTCTAGCCCTTTCTGGCGAACCAGTTCCTCAGCTTGATCGCGAGTGGTCGAGGAATGCACGAGAATTGCCCGGCGAGGATTCGTCTTGCTGAGAATCCGGTCGATTGCGAGCAACTCTGGGGTGGGACTAAGACCTCCACCTTCGGCCTTTCCGACGCTGGTGGCGTAGGGTCCGACGGTAAGCGCGACGACCGGCCACCGCCGCTCGGGGTAGCCAGGCATCCTCGCCAGGGCCCGCAGCTCGGACCGCTCTCGGACGTTCACAAGGTACCTGTTGACGAAAGCCAACACGATGACGGCTACCACGGCGACGAGCGTAAAGATGGCGGTCAGGCTCCAGGTGGACCAGCCCTCGTATATCACGTGCTCAAGGGCCGTGATCAGGCCTGGCACCAGGATGACGATGACAAACTGGTTCGTACTGAGCCCACGCACCACCCCGGCGGTCCGGTACACGTAGGACTGTCGGTTCTCGTCCACTGGCCCTCCTGTCGAGGCGACCACACTGGCGGTTGTCCTATGGTGGGCATTCGGTCGAAGCCCGCCGGGCGTTACGCTCCCACCGCCCAGCACGTGACGACCCAGCACGTGACGACGTAACAGGCACACCGACACCTGCGATGAGCCGGTCGTCAGCACCGGAGCCGAGGGGGCGCCTTGTGACGCAGTTCTTCAACCCATACGCCTTCGTGCCAGCATCCCGCAGGCGCGGGGACGCGCGACCACCAGACGACGGACCGGCAGAACCCGGCGGTCTGCTCCGGGCGGAGAGATGGACCGGCCGGCTCCGGCTCCGCATCACGGCGGTCACTCCCCTGCTGGTCAGCGAGCAGGAGCACACCCGGCGAGGTACCGAGCAGCACACCCAACGGCGCACCCGGAGCATCGGCGGGCAGATCACGGTGCCGCCGACAACGGTGAAAGGCATGATCCGCTCGGAGTTCGAGACGGTCACAAACTCACGTTTTGGCGTCTTCGGCGACCACCACCAGCACCGGTTGGCGTATCGCACCCAGATCCGGGACTCAAGTGATCTCGTGCCAGTGCGGGTGACCACCGGCAAGGACAAGAGCAGGCAGGTCCTGCCATTGCGGGGTGTTCCGGACCATCCCCTCAAGCCCATGGCCGCAGCCTGGGTGCCCCGGTACGGTCGCGATCCGGTGGCAGTGCCCTCGGGGATCAAGCACCGTTCATTGGTGTGGGCCTGGGTCGTCCTGGTACACCGGAAGCCTGCCAACCAGAAGGAACACGACATCTTCTACTGGCGCGTGGTGACCATGGCAGACGGCCTCGGTACGGAACCCAGTGAGCCGAAGCATATTGCGCAACCACAGGAGAACACGAAGCACCGCCACGTTCTCCAGGAACAGAAGCCCAAGGCGCGCCTGATCCGAGGTTGGTACTTCTGCAGTAACCGAAACATCGGCAACAAGCATGACGAGCGAATCTTTTTCGCCGCCGGACTCGAGCAGCGCGACAAGAGCCGTTGGCCCGAGCCCCTGCCACTCGACAAGGATGTGGTGGAGGGGTGGGCTGACCTGATCACCAGCTACCACGACGCGCACAGCCGCGAAGAGATTCACGAGCGCACCCACCACGGCAGGCGCGCCGCGGCCACCGATTACCTGGGCCACAAACCCGGTGCCACGGCTTGGTCCTGGCACCTGCTGCCGGAAGACGACGAACTCGACGAACTCAAGAAGCTGCCGGACAGGACGCTGGGCTATGCCGAGATCGTCCAGGGCCGGGTCACCGCCCTCTATCCCGTCGCGCTGAGCCGCAAGCTCTACCAGACCAGCCCCTATCAGCTCGCCGAAGCCGTGGGCACCACCCCGGCAACCCGGCACGACGAGCTGTCGCCGGCCGACCGGGTATTCGGGTGGGCACCACCGGCCCGGGGACAGGGCCGTCCTCGTGAGGCCCGCGCGCTGCGCGGCCGGGTGCGGGTAGGGCCGGTCACTCCGGATGAGGACGCCGCCCCCGAGCCGGTCGAGCGAGGCCTGGCGATCCTCGGTCAGCCCCGGCCCACCCAGGACCTTTTCTACGCCGCAGATGACCGCGCCGGTACGCCCCTGGCCGGCAACAAGGAGGGCTACCAGCCCGGAGGCGGCATCCGAGGCCGCAAGGTCTACCCGCACCAGCCGGGCACAACCTGGAGCACTGATCAACCCCAGCCGTGGCTGCTGCACGGCACCGGCCTGGCGAACAACACCCCCACCGTCGGCAGCCAGAACGCCCTGCTGCGTGACTGGATCCCCTCGGGCACGGCCTTCGAGACTGACCTGCACGTCGAGGACCTGACGTCGGCCGAGTTGGGGGCGCTGCTCTATGTCCTGCAGGGCCAGGATGCGGACCGCTGGCAGCAACGGTTCCACAAGCTGGGTGGGGGCAAGCCGCTGGGCTTCGGCACCGTGACCGTGCAGGTGCTCTGGAATGACTCAGACCTGCGCCCGGGCACGGCATGGCAGTCCTACTTCGCCTTGCGCGATGCCCCGGATGCCGCTATCCCCCGGGAGCAGGCCGTAGACACGGTCGCCGAGTTCCTGCGGCGGACCGCGACAGCGACGGGTGAACGTCCGGCCTATCTCCGGGCGTACGAGCACTACCTGAACGGATTCCCGGCCTCCCCGAAGGTGCACTACCCGGCCGATCCGAAGGCGGACAACCCGGGGGAACCCGGGTCGGACGAGAAGCGTTACGAGTGGTTCGTCACCAACCGGCGCACCGACGCGCCACTGCGGCTGGGGGCACTGGAGCACGGTTACGGCGGACTTCGGCTGCCACTGAGACCGGGCGACGCGGGGCAGGGACGGCGCCACGGCCACCAGGGGCGGCGGCGATGACGCGCACCGCGGTGCCGGTTCTCCTGGAAACCCACGGCAAGCAGGACTTCATCTTCGGGACGAGCAAGCGGCGGGAGGCCGTCGGCGCGTCCTACCTCGTGCACGCGATCGCCGCCGACTGGGTGGCCGAGTCCGTGCAGGAGATCACCGGGGTACCGCTGGGTACGACGATCTCCTCCGGCGGACCGCACGAAGTGCTGGTGCAGACCTCGGGCACGTTCCTGGCGTTCTTCACCGACACCGCCCAGGCCCGGTCAGTGATCAGTCCGGTCACGCTCAGAGCACTGCGCGAAGCGCCCGGTCTCGGCGTGACCGGGGTGGTGGGTGACCCCATCGACTGGGTGGGCCACGGTGCACCGGCCGCGGTAGCCCAGGTGTTTCGCGCCATCGCGACATCCCGGGTGACCCGACCGAGCACGGCGGTGCGGTTCCCGGTACTGCCTGTCACGGCGCTGTGCCCGTCCAGTGCGCTGCCCGTCGCGGGACTCGCGCGAGTCGGCGGGAACCCGGAGCTGAGGTCCGCGCCATCGCTGGCCAAGCTGGCCACCCATGAGCCTGCCCTGACCCGGCTGGCGGAGATGAGTGGCCTGCCCGTCGCGCACATCCGCGGCGCTGCGCAGCGGCTCGACGGTGACCAGCCGGACTCGCCCGACCGCGTCGCCGTGGTGCACGCTGACGGCAACGGCCTGGGCGGGGTGTTCGCGGGCCTGGCCGGGCTGATGGTCGACGAGTCCGGAGCGGAGCCGGACAACGCCGGCTACGCCGCCGCGTACCGCGACTTCTCCGCGGCACTGGCCACCAGCACCGAACGGGCCTTCCAGCGCTCGGTGCAGCAGCTACAGCAGGAACACGGGACCGATCCGGACGTCCTGCCGCTGGTCCTCGCCGGGGACGACATCACCTTCATCGCGGATGCCGCACTCGCCCCGTTGTTCACCAGGCACTTCCTTACCGAGCTGGTCAGGCTGGTGGCCACCGACCCAGGCCGTGGCCACCACCGTCACCACCGCTGCTGGCACCGACTCACCACCCCGGCGGGTAGCGGCGGACGGCGATGCCGAGCTGGTCTGCACCGATCACGTTGCGGTGGACCGCTGGACCGGTGGAGCGAGCGAGGGCCAACTGTACAGCGAGTACGAGCCGCACGGTTTCCGCTTCGAGCCGATCAGGCTGGTCCTGAACCGCGAGATGCTCGCGCCGCCGGTTCGTGACGCGGTGTCCATGCTGCTGCTGGTCGTGATCCGCGAGCTCGCCGAGGGACGGGTGCCACTGGGTGCCCGCACCCACCGCGGCCTCGGTGCCGTCACGGTGACCCGCGTCTGCCTTCAGGGGGCGGGCCTGAATATCGACGCGGCAGGAATGCCGGATCTGCACAGCACTGACTTCAACGCGCTTCGGTCCGCGTGGCAGGAATGGATCGACAGCGAGGAGGCGGCATGATCGACCCTGCGCGCGACACCGGAACCCTTGCATGGCACGCCCGGCGGTGCGACGCGGCCGCGGCGCTGGCTGCGGTGCAGGGCGAGCACGTGGTCTTCGTCGCCACCCCCACGGCCTTCACCATCGCTGTCATGACGGCAGGTGAGCTGCTTACCGCCGAGCAGACGCCGTGGCCACTGCCGTCGAGCACCTTCCAGCTCACCGCGTTTGACGGGACCACCGAACTGCGATGGCTGGCCGACGGTGCTTCGGGCCGGGCGGTGTGGCTTTCCGAGTCCACTGCCGCGTTGCCCGGACCGCCGACCGGACCGCAACAGGTGTTCACCACACGGCTCACCCAGCGGGCCGTGCTGTGGGGTTTACCCGACGGTGATGGACCTGGGGGCTTCTCCCGGTGGTCAGCGGCACGGGTCGGCGAAGCCTGGTATCCGTGCATGCCGGGCAGCTCCCCCCGGCACCGCGCCGTCCTGGAATCGGTGGAGTACGTCGCCGCGGACCGGCACGGATCAATGGCGGTCTTTGAGCATCGGCTGGTCAGGGTGACCTCGGTCGAACTGGTCGCCGGACCCCGCGCACTCAACGGCCACGATCGTGCGACTCACCAGCTCTCCTCGGGGCACTCCTGATGATCCGTAATCTCACCCAGCACTCCGTGCACCTGGTGACGTCCGAGGGACAGGTCGAACTCGCACCGGAGGCACGACCGGCTCGCCTTCGCCAGCAGGCCACTGCGGGGGGGGTGGGTCGACATAGGCGGCGCGGAAGTCGAGCTGTTCGATATCGGCACCGACGAGGTGGAGGAACTGCCTGCACCACAACCCGGGGTGTGGTTGGTGGTGCCCCGGGTCGTGGCCGACGCCTGTCCCGGACGCCGCGACCTGGTTTTCCCCTACCGCGAGGTACGCGACGACACCGGCCGCGTCATCGGCTGCACCGCCCTCGGCCGCCCAATCCAGGAGGGCCGCTAGATGCCCGCCGTATTTGATCTGGAGCTGTCGGTGCCAGCCGGCACGCAAGGTGTATCCGGCGCGGCTGCACGGGGCGGCCTGCGCGCTGCTGGAAGGCAGCGCGGTGTCCCATACGGCGCAGCACAAGCCGTTCTCGGTGGGCCCGCTGTTCGGGGACGGCGCGGAGCGGGCGCGGTGGCGGCCGGGTTGGCTGCCCGCCGCCGAGCCCCGGCAATTGGATGCCTGCTCGATGTGATCCCATTCAACCCACCACTACACAAGTCACGCGAGTCTCACCAGTCTCACGGCGGCGGAGTGTGTCTCTGCTGCTCGCCGCGCTGGACGGCGTAGCGATCTCCGACGCCGAGCGGGCCAGACTGGCCAGAGCGGAGCGGCAGTCAGTCCCCGCACCCCGCGGGATCCGCGTCGACGGCGGTCTCAAACCGTCGTCACGGATCATCCGGGCTGCGCTGACGGCATCGGGGTATCGGGCTTCTCGGCCCCGGTGCCCAGCGCGCGGCCGCGCCGGTAATGCCAGATCAGCACGGGCATTCCGACCCCGGCGACGATGAGGCCGCTGAGCAGGCCGTCGAGACCACTGCTGCGACGATCGTCGACCGCCCGGTCCTTGGCGGACCGGAGCTGCTCCTCGGTCGGCTCCGCAAACTGGCCCGGGTCCTGGGGGAATTCGTGTTCGTAGGCGTAGCTGGGCAGGCCCAATTCCGGGAACAGGGCGTTCTTGGCACCGAAAAGGGCCATGGTGATGCCGACGATGACGAATCCGAGGCCGACGAGAGCCACCAGGTAGAAGTACAGAAGCACCACCCAGCTTCGCTTCGCCGCCTGCGAGTCACGGGTGGAATCGGCTGCCACGGTGGCCTCCTTTCGTCACACCCGAAGGGTAGCCGGGTAGCCGGACAAACGGGGCGGAGCCGGTCAGCCGGTCGGCACCAGTGGGGCCACCTCGGGGTGCAGGTGGGCGAGGCCCTGCGTCCACCGGCAGGCTTCAGTGCGTCCACCGGGAGGCAGCAACGATCTCCTCGGGGCTGACGGTGGCGAACCGCTCGATCTCCGCGCGGCGCACCGCGACCACGGTGTCGGCCAGTTCCGGTCCGAACGCCTCGGCCAGCACCGGATCGGCGACGAACGCCGCCACCGCGGCGTCCAGGCGTTGCGGCAGCCGGGCGAGCCCGCTGCCGGCCCGCTCGCCGTCCGACAGGCTCGCCGGGTCGACATCCACCGGATCGGGCAGCGTGGCGCCCTGCTCGATCCCGGCCATCCCGGCCGCCAGCAACGCGGCAACCAGCAGGTAGGGGTTGGCGGTCGCGTCGACGCACTTCACCTCGACGTTGGCCGCATCGGGCTGCTCCCCGGCCGAGCCGGTGATCAGCCGCACCGCCGCCTCCCGGTTCTCCCGGCCCCAGCAGGCGAACACCCCAGCCCAGTGCGAGGGCACCAGCCGCAGGTAGCTGGCCACGCTGGGCGCGCCGACGGCGAGCAGCGCAGCCAGCCGTGACAGGATCCCGGCGATGAACGCCTCGCCCTCGCCGGTCAGCCCGTAGCGACCGTCACCGCCGCACATCAGGTTGCGGCCGTCCCGGGACACCGACAGGTGCACGTGGCCCCCGTTACCGACCCCGCCGGCGACCACGCTGGGCGCGAACGACACCCGTAGCCCATGCCGGGCGGACACCGCCCGGATCGTGCTGCGCACCAGCACCGTGGTGTCAGCAGCGCCCACCGGCGACTCCGCCGCCACCGAGATCTCCAACTGGCCGGCGGCGTACTCGGGGTGGAACTGCGCGACCTCCACTCCCTGCGCGGCCAGCGCGCGGAGCAGCTCGGCGGCGTAGTCGGACCGCTCGATCAGCCGGGTCATGCCGTAGGCGGGCCCGCCCATCGCTGGCACCACCTCATCACCGGAGCCGGCGTCGAGCACCCACTCGACCTCGAACGCCACCCGGGCGGTCAGCCCCGCCGCGGCCAGCCGCTCGGTGAGCCGGGCCACCAGCGCCCGGCTGCACTGCGGATGCCGGCTGCCCTCCTGGGTCCACCGATCGACCGGTGCCCAGGCCCAACCGGGCTGGGCGAACAGCGGCACCAGCCGGGCCAGATCAGGCAGCAGCCGCAGGTCACCGGTCGGACCGGCACAGTAGCGGCCGGTGGTGATCGAGTCGTCGGGCAGGAAGAAGTCGAACACCGGGCTGGCCCCGACGCCCCATGCCGCCGCGCGGGGCAGCGCAGCCGTCGGAACGGCTTTGACCCGGGTGATCCCGCCGGTGTCCACCCAGGTCAGCGCGACCCCCACCACCCCAGCGGCGGCCAGCCGCTCGGCCTCTCGTCTACCCTCTGCGGCGCGCTCCGCCCGGTCCACCTTGTCCACCAGCCGATCCTGCCAGCGGCAGCTCCGCTGAGTCGAGCAGCAGGCGATATACTTCCCCTTGTCTGATATCGAGCGAGGAGGCGGTAGATGGCTCGGACGCTGCTGGACGTCGACGACGTCGCACTGGCTCAGGCCGCTGCGGTCCTCGGCACCACGAGCAAGGTCGACACGGTCAATCGCGCCCTGCGGCTGGTGGCCGCTGCAGCAGCCGAGGACGCGGACCGGGCACGCTTCGACGACCTGTTGGACCTCGTTGGAGATCGGCTCGCCGAGACCGACGTGCGGACCCAGGCGTGGCGGTAGGCCCGCTACGCCTCGCCGACAGGTCGGCGTGGGAGCAGGCCCGCTACGACCGCTGCTCCCGGGACCGCCTGCACGAACTGCGGCAGGCCAAGCAACTGGCCATTTGTGTCGTTTCGATCTCCGAGCTGCTGTATTCGGCCCGCAATGCCGAGGAGCTGGCCCGGTTGCGTCTTGATCTCTCATCGCTGCCTTACCTGCACATGACGGAGGCCGCCGAGCGCCAGGTCGAAGAACTCATGGCGGCCTTGGCGATCCGGGGACAGCATCGGACCCCGATCCCGAACCTGATGCTGGCCGCGATCGCGCACACCAATTCGGCCGTCGTGCTGCACTACGACTCGGACTACGAGCGGATCGCCGCCGTCACCGGCCAGGGCCACGAGTGGATCGTCCCGCGGGGTGCGGGCCGTGGGGCCAGCCCGCCGGCCTAGATGAGTGATTCCTAATCCGGCTCGGTGTGGCGTGGCGGCTTGATCAGCGATGAGGAGGAGGGCATCGATGGTCGGTTGTGAAGACAGACCTCGATACCCTCCTCATCACACTGTATGTCCTGATCGACGATCACAT
>DASTLT010000207.1:0-3442 GCA_035714625.1 Pseudonocardiaceae bacterium
CGGCAAAACCATCCCCTACGTCTGGCTCACCGGCTACCAGGTGCTGATCCGGGAACACCCCACCCCGTCCCGGCTGCCCGCACTGAGCTGGAGCAGGCTGCGCCGCACGATGAGCCTCACCGCTGGCTGGGCTGACCATGCCTACGGGGGGTGGGCCGCGCCGGTCTGCATCGACTAGCGTCCCGCCTGCCCTGCGGCGTACCGCTGTTGATCTCCAGCCAATGTCATCCTCGTGCGGCGAATCGGATGAGATGATGACCCCCGGTCAGCGCGAGCCAACCCTGCTGCGAGGACGCTCGACGCTCCGCCCAGCGGAGCGCGTCGAGCACATTCTCATCGCAACAGGTGACGCCGGAAAGATCTACGGTCACATACCGGCCTCCGGCGTCCAGGACCACGCCGAGTTGAGTCTGGAGTCGCTGGACGGCGTGGTGATCGAGGTGACCCCGCAGGATCAGGCGGGCGTACTCGGCACCGCCCCGCACGATGATGATCGTCTGCTCGGTTATGTGTTCCACCACGTTGCTCCCATCAGCACCCACTGGTCGGCTGTGCCGCCAGGGTCCGGGGCAGCGTGTCGCACCGGCGCGCAGGGCCCTTCATCCTCCGATCGACATACGTCCATCAAGAGTTGGCAGCCTACGGCTCCGGATGCGGGTAAACACGCTGAGGATACGCCTCATCGGGGACCAGGGACATCGCGTCTCAGGCCACCTTCGTCGGCGGCTACTCCCCCCGCCGACCTACTGCAACTCTCGGTGATGCCAGTCACTGAGGCAGCGACGGACGGCGGCGGCGAAGAGCGGCCCCAACATGACCGGCTAGCCTACGGTCAGGATCGCGCCGTGCTACCCGGTCTCACCGGTCACACAATGGTCAGAGGCCCACCTCCCACAGCGGGATGGGCCTCTGACCTGGTAAAACATGGTAGCGGGGGTAGGATTCGAACCTACGACCTCTGGGTTATGAGCCCAGCGAGCTACCGAGCTGCTCCACCCCGCGATGCTGGACACAACTTTACGCGCCCGGCTCCGTGAGGGGCAAATCCCCAGGTCGCGGGGTTCCCGCCGGTACTCAGCGGTCACCAGGGGGGGTAGCTGGCGCCGGGCTTTGACCGCGGTCGGTGGCAGCGCTCCCCACTGCGGCTTGGGCGGCCTCAAACCGCTTGGTGGCCACGTCCAGGTCGGCCAGTGCCTTGCCCTGGGCCGCGAAATCGCCGGTGGCCTGGGCCGCGCGCAGCCGGGACAGCGCATCGGCAATCTCAAAGATGGCCTGACGCAGCTCCGGACTGTTTCCCACGCTTGCCCCGGCCGCCGACGGAGCACCCGGCGCAGGTGGCGTCGCCTGCCGGTTGGGGGTGGCGCTCGCATCCCCGGCGCCGGCGCCGAAGACCTGGTTGAGTGCCTCCCGCAGGGTGGAGGCATACCCGATCCGGTCCCCGTAGGCCACCAGCACCCGGTTCAGTTGCGGGAAGGCAGCTTGCTGGTTGGCTCGCTCGATGTAGACCGGCTCGACGTAGAGCAGCCCGCCGCCGACCGGAAGGGTGAGCAGGTTCCCGTACACGACGTTGGTCTCCGCCTGCCGCAGCAGGTTCAGTTCCCGACTGACGTTCGCGGAGGACACGAACCGGTTCTGCACCTGCTCCGGACCCAGCGTCTGGGATTCGCTGGGTAGCTCCAGCACCCGGATCCTGCCGTAGTTGTCCGGGTCCGAGCCCACCGAGACGTAGGAGGCGAGGAACGGTCGCCGCAGGCTGACCAGGGCACTGGTGAGCTGGAACTGCGCAGGTCCCAGCCCGGCCGGAGGCCCGGCCAGCACGTAGTACGGCGGTTGGTCGACACCCGGCTGGTTCTGTGTCGGATCGGGAGGCACGTTCCAAAAATCGTCGTTGGTGAAGAACCTCGACGGATCATCGACATGGTAGCGGGTGAGCATCTGCCGCTGCACCTTGAAGAAGTCCTCCGGGTAGCGGAAATGCGACCGCAGCGCGTCACTGATCTCGCTGGTGGGGCGAACGGTGCCGGGGAAGGCCTTCATCCAGGTCCGCAACACCGGGTCCTGGTTGTCGATGGCGTAGAGCGTCACCGTGCCGTCATAGGCGTCCACCGTGGCCTTGACCGAGTTGCGGATGTAGCTGATTTCCTCGTCCGGGAGGCGGGCCACCCCGGACAGCGAATCCGCAGTCGCCTCACCCAGCGGGGTCCGCTGGGCGTAGGGGTAGTTCCGCAAGGTGGTGTAGCCGTCGAGGATCCACTGGATGCGGCCGTCTACCACCGCGGGATACGGGTCGCCGTCCACCGTCAGCCAGGGGGCGACCTTCTCCACCCGGTCCCGCGGATGCTGATTGTAGATGATTCTTGAGTCCTCCCCGATCGCCTGGTTGAACAAGATGTTGCGCTCACTGTGGTGAGCCGCGAACAACAACCGGTTCATCCAGCTTCCGATCGGTACCCCGCCCTTGCCGTCGTAGGTGTAATTCTCCGGGCGACCGTCGAACTCTCGCGGCGCGGCGCCCGGGTCTCCCCCGACAATGACATAGTTGTCAATCAACTCGCCGAAATAGATACGCGGCTGACGCACGGCTATGTCACCTTGGCCGGTGGTGTCCGACACGGTGAACAGGGGGTAGCCGCCCTCCCCGGTGCCGGCATCGTTCAGCGCCGAGTTCACCGTGTTGGCCGGGGCGGCGACGAAGCCGTTGCCGTGGGTGAAAGTGAGGTGCTGGTTGATCCAGGTGCGCTGGTTCTCGGCCAGCGAGCGGGACTCCAGTTCCCGCACCGCGACGATGTAGTCCTGCCGCTTGCCGTTCACGGTGTAGCGGTCGACGTCGAGCTTCTCCGGGAATCCGTAGAAGTTCTCCCGCTGCTGCAGTTGGGTGAAGGTCTCCGACAGCACGTTCGGGTCCAGCAGCCGCACGTTCGGGATCGTGACGGTATCAGCCCGCACGTCAGCGGGTGAGGCGTCACTGCGACCGGAGTACGGAATGTACTCAACCTGCTGATCGGTGATCCCGTAAGCCTGACGGGTGGCAATGATATTCCGTTTGATCGAAGCGGCCTCCCGCTCGTTGGCGTTGGGACGCACCGAGAACTGCTCCAATACCGCCGGCCACGCCGCGCCCACCAGAATGCTCGAGAGCAGCAGCAGCGCGGTGGCGATGGCGGGTAGTTGCAGATTTCGCAGTGCCGCCCCGACGAAAAACGCGACCGCACAGATCACTGCAATACACATCAAGATGATCTTGGCGGGCAGCACGGCGTTGAGGTCGGTATAGGTGGCGCCGGTGAAAACCGGATAGTTGCGCTGCGAGAACAGCAGTCCGTACCGGTCCAGGAAGTAGTCCACCGCTTTGAGCAGCACGAACACCCCGGCCAGCACACCGAGCTGGACCCTTGCCGGGCCGGAGAGCTGGCCCCCGCGGCTGGCCAGCCGCAGCCCGCCG
>DASTLT010000208.1:0-6109 GCA_035714625.1 Pseudonocardiaceae bacterium
TGCTCGCCATCTACATTCCGCTGATCCTGCTCGCCGCGGTGTGTGCAGCGCGGTACATGAACAACCTCTGCTCCGTCCGCAACGACACCGGTGCACTGCGTGAGGCGGTCCGGGAGACCCAGACCTGGGTGATGTCCTTCCTCTACATCGGTACGTTTGGCTCATTCATCGGCTACAGCTTCGCTTTCGGCCTGGTGCTGCAGACCCAGTTCGGCCGCACCCCGCTGCAGGCGGCGTCGGTGGTCTTCATCGGACCGCTGATCGGCTCGCTGATCCGTCCGGTGGGCGGCTGGATGGCCGACCGGTACGGCGGCGCCAAGGTCACTTTCTGGAACTTCTTCGGGATGGCCATTGCCACCGGTATCGTGATCACCGCATCCGAGCAGAAATCGCTGCCACTGTTCGTGGCCGGGTTCCTCGCGCTGTTCGTGCTCTCCGGGATTGGTAACGGCTCCACCTACAAGATGATCCCCTCGATCTTCGCAGGCAAGGCCAGGGTCGAGATCATGGCTGGAGAGTCCCGGGCGACCGCGTTGCTGAAGGCCCGCCGGCTTTCCGGTGCGGTGATCGGCATCGCGGGCGGGATCGGTGCCTTGGGCGGGGTATTCATTAACGTCGCTTTCCGGCAGGCGTTCCTGACCGAGAAGTCCGGGGTGCCCGCGTTCTGGTCCTTCCTGGCCTTCTACGCGGTATGTGTTGCCGTCACCTACGTGGTGTACCTGCGCCGGGCACCTGCCGAGGTGACCGAGCACCCACGGCTGGCCTACGCCGGGGTGTGAGCAAACCGACGTACACGGCAACAGCACGGAAACACCCAGTTCATGCAAGACGCTCAGGATGCAGTGAAGGGTTGGACACATGGTGAGCCGCTTGGGGTACGCCGAGCGGCTCACCATGCTGTGCACCGCGGCTGGCCGGCGTCTTGGGACGGAACTGTCATGGGCCGGGGCTCTCGCTGGACAGGAAGGAGCCGCTTGATGCGCACTCTCGTGGTGGCCGGATACGGCATGGTGGGGCACCGGCTGGTGGAGGCCCTGCTGGGCCGGGACACGGAGCACCAGTGGCGGATCGTGGTGCTGGCCGAGGAGAGCCGGCCCGCCTACGACCGGGTCGCCCTTTCGTCCTATGTGGAGTCCTGGGATGCCGACACGCTGTCCTTGCCCACGATCAAGGATGACCGGGTGGAGCTGCGGCTGGGCGACCCCTGCGTGAAGATCCATCCCGGCACCCGGGTGGTGCACACCGCCGCCGGGCACCAGATGAGCTACGACGCCTTGGTGCTGGCCACCGGCTCGGCGCCGTTCGTCCCCCCGGTACCGGGTCATGACCTGCCCGGCTGCTATGTCTACCGCACTCCTGAGGACCTCGACGCGATCCGCGCGGCGGCGCAGCAGGCGATGCACACCACCGCGGCGGGGCGGCGCTCCGGGGTGGTGGTCGGCGGCGGGCTGCTCGGCCTGGAGGCGGCCCACGCGCTGCGCCAGCTCGGGCTGTCCCCGCACGTGGTCGAGATCGCGCCCCGGCTGATGCCGCTGCAGGTCGACGAGGGCGGTGGGGCGTTGCTGCGCCGGTTCATCGAGAACCTCGGGGTACGGGTGCACACCGGCCACGCCACCTCAGCCATTGAGCCCGACCGGGGACGGCTGCTGGTCCGGCTGGCGAGCGGCACCGAACTGGACACCGACCTGGTGGTGTTCTCCGCCGGGGTACGCCCGCGCGACAAGCTGGCCCGCGACGCCGGGCTGCGGGTTGGGGAGCGCGGTGGTGTACTGGTCGACGTCCGCTGCCGCAGCTCCGACGAGCACATCTGGGCGATCGGCGAGTGCGCCGCGGTCGAGGGCCGCTGCTACGGGCTGGTCGCGCCGGGCTACGCAATGGCCGAGGTGGTGGCCGACCGGCTGCTTGGCGGGCAGGCCACCTTCCCCGGCGCGGATCTGTCCACCAAGCTCAAGCTGCTTGGGGTGGACGTGGCCAGCTTCGGCGACGCGCACGCCAAGACCGAGGGCGCGCTGGAAGTGGTGCACAACGACCCGGTGGCCGGGCGCTACGCCAAGCTGGTCGTCTCCGACGATGCCCGCACCCTGCTCGGCGGGATCCTGGTGGGCGACGCCGAGGCGTACGGCACGCTGCGCGCGCTGGTCGGCACCGAGCTGCCGGCCGACCCCGGCGCGCTGATCGCCCCGTCCGGGGGCGAGCTCGACCCGGGCGCGCTGCCGGCCACCGCCCAGGTGTGCTCCTGCCATGCGGTCACCGCCGGGACGATCGAGGCGGCGGTGACCCAGCAGGGTTGCACGACCGTGCCGGAGCTCAAGGCGTGCACCAAGGCGGGCACCGGCTGCGGGTCCTGCGTGCCGACGCTGAAGAAGCTGCTCGCCGTGCACGGCGTCGAGCAGTCCAAGGCGCTGTGCGAGCACTTCACGCCCAGCCGGGCGGAGCTGTTCGAGATTGTCGCCGCGACCCGGATCCGGACCTTCTCCGAGCTGGTGGCCAGGCACGGCACCGGCCGCGGCTGTGACATCTGCAAGCCGGCGGTGGCCTCGATCCTGGCCTCGCTGTCCGGGGTGCTCGCCCCCGGGACCCACATCCTGGACGGCGAGCAGGCCGCGCTGCAGGACACCAACGACCACTTCCTGGCCAACCTGCAGCGCAACGGCACCTACTCGGTGGTGCCCCGGGTGCCCGGCGGGGAGATCACCCCGGAGAAGCTCATCGTGCTCGGCGAGGTGGCCCGGGACTTCGGGCTGTACACCAAGATCACCGGTGGGCAGCGGATTGACCTGTTCGGCGCCCGGGTGGAGCAGTTGCCGGCGATCTGGCGCCGGCTGGTGGACGCCGGTTTCGAGTCCGGGCATGCCTACGGCAAGGCGCTGCGCACCATCAAATCCTGCGTGGGCACCGACTGGTGCCGCTACGGGGTGCAGGACTCGGTGGGCATGGCCATCGCGCTGGAGCTGCGCTACCGGGGGCTGCGCGCCCCGCACAAGGTCAAGGCCGCGGTGTCGGGCTGCGCGCGGGAGTGCGCCGAGGCCCGCAGCAAGGACTTCGGGGTGATCGCCACCGAAAAGGGCTGGAACCTCTACGTCTGCGGCAACGGCGGCTTCCGGCCCCGGCACGCCGACCTGCTGGTCTCCGACGTGGACACCGAGACGCTGGTGCGCACCATCGACCGGTTCCTGATGTTCTACGTGCGCACCGCCGACCGGCTACAGCGCACCGCGCCGTGGCTGGAGGAGCTGGAGGGCGGCCTGGACCACCTGCGGGACGTGATCGTGCACGACTCGCTCGGCGTCTGCGCCGAGCTCGACGCCGCGATGGAGGCGCATGTGGCGGGCTACTCCGACGAGTGGCGTGGGGTGCTGGAGGACCCGGACAAGCTCGCCCGGTTCACCTCGTTCGTCAACGCACCTGGGGTGCCCGACCCGACCATCGAGTTCGTCCAGGAGCGCGGCCAGCCCACACCTGCCGGGCGTCGACCCGGCCAGCCAGTCCAGATCGCCGGACCGAAGCTGGAGGTGGTTCGATGACTGCAACGCTGCAAACAGTCTGGACGGCAGTGTGCCGCTACGACGACCTCATTCCGGAACGGGGAGTGGCGGCGCTGGTCGACGGCGCTGCGGTGGCGGTGTTCCGCACCTACGACGGCACCCTGTACGCCCTGTCCAACCTTGACCCGTTCAGCGGCGCGTCGGTGCTTTCCCGCGGGATCGTCGGGGACCGCGGCGGCCGGGCGACGGTGGCGTCGCCGATCTACAAGCAGGTGTTCGAGCTGGCCACCGGAGTATGCCTGGACGATCCCAGCGTCTGCGTGCCGACCTATCCGGTCCGGGTGGTCGATGGGATGGTGGAGGTCGGGCGGAGGTGACCGTGCCTGCTGTCGCAGTCGAATCCGCGCCGCTGCCGTTGGCCGGGTTTACCGTCGGCGTCACCGCCGCACGGCGGGCCGATGAGCTGGGCGCGTTGCTGGAGCGCCGAGGCGCCGAGGTGCTCTACGCCCCGGCGATCCGGATCGTGCCGCTGGCCGACGACACCGAGCTGCACGCCGCCACCCGGGAGCTGATCGCCCGTCCCCCGGACGTCGTGGTGGTCACCACCGGCATCGGCTTCCGCGGCTGGGTGGAGGCTGCTGACGGGTGGGGACTCGGGGAGGCGCTGGTGGCCGCGCTGCGCCGGGCCACCCTGCTCACCCGTGGCCCCAAGGCGCGCGGCGCGGTCCGCGCCGCCGGGCTCACCGATGCCTGGTCACCTCCCTCGGAATCGTCGGCGGAGGTGCTGGCGCACCTGCTCGACGGGGACCTGGAGGGGGGGCGGGTGGCGGTGCAGTTGCACGGCGAGCCGCTGCCCGATTTCGTCGACGCGTTGCGCTGTGCCGGGGCCCAGGTGGTGCAGGTACCCGTCTACCGGTGGGTGCCGCCGGAGGACCTCACCCCACTGGACCGGCTGCTTGCCACGGTGCTCGACGGTGGGGTGGATGCGGTCAGCTTCACCAGCGCCCCCGCCACGGCCAGCTTGCTACGGCGGGCCGACGAGCTCGGTGTGCTCGCGCCGTTGCTGGCCAGGCTGCGCCGGGACGTGATCGCGGCCTGCGTCGGACCGGTCACCGCTGGCCCGCTGGTGGCTCGCGACGTACCCGTGGTGCAGCCGGAGCGCTCCCGGATCGGCGCGCTGGTCCGCGCTCTGGTCGAGGTGCTGCCAGCCCGGGCCCCGCGCTGGCCGGTCGCCGGGCACGTGCTGGAGCTGCGTGGGCACGCGGCAGTGGTGGACGGGGAACTGCGACCGGTGCCGCCGACCCCGATGGCCCTGCTGCGAATGCTGGCGACCCGGCCCGGCCGGGTAGTGCCCCGCGCTGAACTGCTCTCCGTGATGCCCGCCGCCGGTGGTGACGAACACGCCGTGGAGACCGCGGTGGCCCGGCTGCGCGCCGCGTTGGGCGTCCCCCGGCTGGTGCAGACCGTGGTCAAGCGCGGCTACCGGCTGGCACTGGAACCGGGGGACTGCGGGTGATGTGCCACCCACGGCTCCCCTCCCGGACTGTGGTGCTGGCCGCGCATGGCACTCGGGACCCGGCGGGGGTGGCGGTGGCCCGGCGGTTGGCCACCGCGCTGCGCGCCCGGCTGCCTGGCGCAGCGGTGCGGCTCGCCTTCGTCGACGTGCTCGGGCCAGGGGTGCGCGAGGTGGTCGCCGGTGCGCCCGGCCCGGTCACCGTCGTTCCGGCGTTCCTGACCTCCGGCTACCACGTGCGGACCGACATACCTCGGGAGGTCGCTGCCACCAGATGCCGGGATGTCACCGTCACCGCCGCCCTGGGGCCGCATCCGCTGCTGGTGGACGCGCTGGCCGACCGGTTGCGCGCGGCGGGTCGACGCCACGGCGATGCGGTGGTGCTGGCCGCGGCAGGCTCGTCGGACCCGCGGGCGGTGGCTGGCGTCCGGACCGCCGCAGCTCAGTTGTCCGGTGTGCTCGGCCGCCGGGTCCGGGTCGGGTTCGTGGCCACCGGAGCACCGCGGGTGGCTGAGCTCGTCTCAGGGCTACGGAGAGCCGGCGAGTCCCGGGTTGCGGTCGCCTCGTGGCTGCTCGCCCCGGGGCTGTTCCATCGCCGGCTGGCCGGTGCCGGGGCCGAGGTGGTGGCTGCCCCCCTGGGCGTGCACCGCGCCGTGGTCGACCGGCTCACCCAGCTCGCCGGGGCACCCTCCCCTGGTGTGTCGTGGACGCAGACTGCACTCATTGAGCCCTCGCGCGGGGCGGTCTGCATCCAGCATGCATGATCAGGTAGCTCGGTAGCGGAGCATGGGGACCCGGTCGCCGTCGGCCAGCACGCCTTCGGCGCGTAATCGGGCCAGTTGCTCGGCGGCAAGGTGCGGCGCGGGAGTGCCGTCAGCGCGCAGCACCCGGTGCCAGGGCAGGTCGTGGCCGTCCTCGGCGAGGATCCGGCCCACCAGCCGGGCCCGCCCGGGCAGCCCGGCGCGGGCGGCGACGTCCCCGTAGGCGAGCACCAAGCCGGGCGAGATCGTGGCTACCACCCGCCGCACCCGCTCCAGCGTCTCGTCGTCCATCCCTATGTGCTCCTGCCCAGGCGCGGCTGGGCCCCTGCCTGAGCTGGCAGGGGCCCAGC
>DASTLT010000209.1:0-60969 GCA_035714625.1 Pseudonocardiaceae bacterium
CCAAGCGGGTCATGACCCCATGCTCGCACCACGGGCGGCGTCCGGTGCCACCAGCCGTGGTGCCAGATACCGGGCAAGGCGACGGGCGGCGGCGTCGGCGGTACGGATACACGCCGGGATTCCCACCCCGTGCAGCACCGCGCCCGCCACCGCCAGACCCGGCTCCCCGGCCACCGCCTGCTCTATGGCGGCCACGGTGTCGAGGTGCCCCGGCGCGTACTGGGGCAGCCCGCCACCCCAGCGCGCCACCACGGCGTCCATCGGCTCGGCGGTGACGCCGGTGAGCGCGGCGAGGTCCGCACGGACGAGCTTGACCAGCTCCGGATCGTCACGTTGCAGCACCTGCGGCTCACCATGGCGGCCCAGCGAGCCACGGACCAGCAGCACCCCTTCGGAACGGGCGTGCGCCCATTTGCGTCCGGAGAAGGTGAACGCCTTGACCGACAGCCGCTCACCGGAGGCCACCAGCACCCCGGACGCCTGCGGCAGCGCCTGCCCGGCCACGGCCGGCAACGCCAGGCCGACCAGCACGGACGACGCCACGTCGATCCGTCCAGCAGCCGCGCCCGCCGCAGGCAGCGGCCGGGCCAGCAGCTTGCGCAGCGCTGGGGCCGGGACCGCCAGCAGTACGGCATCGGCCAGCAGGTACTCGGGCCGGGATGCGCTACCCAACTCCAGCCGCCAGCCACCGGAGGTGCGGGCCAACCCGCGGACTGGGCACCCGACCCGCAGCCGCACCGCCGATGCCTGGACCAGTGCGTCCACCAGAGCACCCAGCCCACCGTGCAGGGTGCCGAACACCGCAGGCCGGGCCCGCCCCGCCGCAGGGGCGGGCGCCAGCACCGCAGCGGCCGCGGCGAGCAGCGAGCCAGCGCCACCGTCCAGTGCGGTGGCCACCGCGGGCAGGGTCGCGCGCAACCCCAGCGCGTCAGCCCGTCCGGCGTACACGCCGCCCAGTAGCGGATCGACCAGCCGGTCGACGAGCTCGTCCCCGGCGCGCTCTCGCAGCAACGCCCCCACCGCAGCGTCCTGACCCGGCAGCCAGTGCAACGGCATCGTGGGCTCTGCGGCCAACCGGGCGAGCCCCGGTGCGGTCAGCAGCCCGGCGAGCTCACCAGCGGCGGCGGGCACACCCAGCACGGTGCGGGTCGGCAGCGGTCGCACCCGGCCGCCGGCCCGTACCGTCGGCGCCGCCGACGTGGGGTGGGTCAGCCCCGACCCCAGGCCCAGTTCCTCGACCAATCCGACCGCCTCCGGCCGGCGTACCAGGAAGGCTTCCGCACCCACGTCGAAGGGCAGGCCGCCGAGCTCGACGGTGTGCAACGCGCCGCCGAGCCGGCGCGCCCCCTCGAGGAGCACGATCTCAGCGGCCGGGCCGAGCAGGGTGCGCAGCCGGTACGCCGCGGCCAGCCCGGAGATCCCACCGCCGACCACCGCGACCCGGGCAGTGGTCACGGTTTCGAGCCGGACCGCGAGTGCGCCAGCTCCACAATGCGGGTCAGCACGTCGGGGTCGGTATCCGGCAGCACGCCGTGGCCGAGGTTCAGCACGTGCGCATCGGCGGCCCGCCCCTCGGCGATCACCCGGCGCACCTCCCGTTCGACGACGGGCCAGCCGGCCAGCAGCAGCGCCGGGTCGAGGTTGCCCTGCAGCACGACCGGCCCGGCTGGGCGGACCACCCGGACCCGCTGAGTGGCCACCTGCAGGGGCACCCGCCAGTCCACCCCCACGACGTCCGCGCCGGCCTGGGTCATCGCGCCGAGCAACTCGCCGGTGCCGACACCGAAGTGGATCCGCGGCAGGCCGACGCTTTCCAGCCCGTCCAGCACCCGGGTTGAGTGCGGCAGCACGAACTGCCGGTACTCCCGCTCGGACAACGCCCCCGCCCAGGAGTCGAAGAGCTGCACCGCGTCCACCCCCGCTGCGGCCTGTACCCGCAGGAACGTCAGGGTCAGCTCGGCAAGCCGGTCGAGCAGCGCGTGCCAGACTTCGGGAGCGGAGTGCATGAGCGCCTTGGTCCGCTCGTGGTGCCGGCTCGGCCCGCCCTCAACCAGATAGGAGGCGAGGGTGAACGGGGCACCGGCGAAGCCGATCAGCGGGGTCGGTCCCAGCTCGGCCACCAGCAGTCGTACCGCGGCGGCGACCGGCTCGACCGCGTCCGGCTCGAGCGCAGGCAATGCAGCGACGTCGGTGGCGCTGCGCACTGGGCGCTCCACGGTGGGACCGATGCCCGCCACGATGTCCAGCGCAACGCCTGCCGCATGCAACGGCACCACGATGTCACTGAACAGGATCGCGGCATCCACCCCGTGTCGCCGCACCGGCTGCAAGGTGATCTCGCAGGCCAGCTCGGGCGTCATGCAGGCCTGCAGCATGGGCAGGCCAGCGCGCGCCTTGCGGTACTCGGGCAGGGAACGCCCGGCCTGCCGCATGAACCAGACAGGTAACTGGTCCGGACGCGCCCCCCGCGCGGCGACCAGCAGTGGCGCATCGGGCAGCAGACGGCGAGCGGTGGCCGGTGGGATGGTCCTGGGCATCTCAGCTCCATCGTCGCACGGGTTGCGCTCCGGTTTGGCCCCAGCCCGGCGTGGCGCACTGACTACCCGGCCTACTCGTGCCACGGTGTGCCCGGCGAAAGAGCCGAAACCGTCCCCGGCGGGAGGTGCGCATGTCCCCCCATGATGATGTTCCTGTCCACGCCGTCGCTGTCGAGATCGCCTGGTGCCCCGGGTGCCGGGCTGATTGCACCATGGAGGTCGTCGAGCTGGCTGGCGATCCAGGACCGGTCGCGGTCTGCGTGGACTGCGGGCTCGGGCTGGAGCTGTGGTACTCGCCCGGGGTGCCCGTGCCCGGGGCGATCGAGACTGTCCGGCCCGTCATCGCCCGGGCATCGTGATCCATCCCCTGGTCCCACCGGCCCCGGCGCCCCGGCGTGGCGGGGAGACCGTGGGCGGAGCTGCTCATAAAGTCTCTGGGGTGCCCGATCTGGCGGATGCTCCGGAGGTCTTCCGTACCGCAGTAGCCACGCTGGGCGCGGTGTACCCGCGCCCGGAGGTCCGGTTCGGCCCGATCCCGGCACCGGTGCGGCTGGCGCCGTGGGCCGCCGCCTGGGAGCTGGAACTCTGCGCCGACGCGCACGTGTCGGCGACCGGTCGGCTGGTGTTGCTCCACGAGCCGGGCGGCCGGGACGCCTGGGCGGGGACCATGCGGCTGGTCGGCTTCGTTCGCGCCGACCTGGACGTCGAGTTCGTCGGCGATCCGCTGTTCCCGGCAGTGGGCTGGTCCTGGCTGACTGATGCGCTGCGCTGCTGCGGCGCGCAGTACACCGCGCTCGGTGGCACAGTCACCCTGACCTCATCAGCCCGATTCGGCGACATCACCGGACCAGCCCGGACTGACGAGGTTGAGCTGCGCGCCTCATGGAGCCCGCTGGGAGACCACCTGGGCGCACACTCCGAGGCATTCTGCGAGCTGATCGCCGCGGTCGCCGGGCTCCCCCCGGTCGGCGTCGTGGCGCTCGGCAAGCACCACGACTGACCTGGCCTGCCCGGGGCCGGATCCGCGATCCCCCCGCTCAGTACCGCTACCGCACAGTTCCCGACGTCTGCTGCGGCCTACAAACAGTGACGAGAATGGCACGCACGGTCAGGTCTGGAAAAGGACCAAAACAGTGAGTCGTCTACTGCGGCTCCGACGTTACATCGTCGCCGAAGTTCTCGCCTGATCGTGCGACCACCGATGGAGTCTTTGCTCTCAGATTGGCCAGAACGTGCGCGCGTCTTCCCCGTTACCCCGCCTGGAGGGCTACTCTCCCCCGTACGACACCACCCTCGAGCGAGCAGCGGCGCGGTTGCTCGGACGAGGTCCCGGTGCGGTCGGGGGGCACGACCGACTCCAGGGAGGTAGCGACGTGGCTGCTGTCGGATACGGCGCGACCGTCCGGTCGGCGCCGTCCGGCGCCGTCCCGGCGTCAATGGTCCCGCATCCGCGGGAGGAACTGTTTAGTGTGCTGGTGGTTGACGACCATCCGTTGCTCCGTGAGGCAATTGCCTCACGGCTGGTGACAATGGGCGCAGGCACCGTGCATGAGGCCGCTACGGTGGCCGAGGCGAGGGCCCGTGCCCTGGCCTCGGGCCCGTGCGATCTCGCGATATTGGATCTCGGCCTGCCCGACGGCAGCGGTCTGGACCTGGTTGGCGAACTTCGCGCCCAGGGCTGGTCGCGCATCGTCGTGCTGGCCTCATCCGACGATCCACACGCCGTGCGAGCGGCGTTTCAGACCGGAGCGCAGGCATACCTGCTCAAATCGGCTTCGCCCACGGTGGTCACCGATGGGGTACGCCGAGTACTCGAGGGCGGTGTGTACGCGGATCCAACGGTGGCGCCGATGCTGGCGTCCGGCACGCGGGTGCCGGGAACCGACAACACGCCACGCGAGCTGTCCGCTCGGGAGGTCGAGGTGCTCCAACTGGTTGCCGACGGCCAGTCCAACAAGGAGATCGGCGAGGCGCTGAGCCTGTCCGCGCTCACTGTGAAGAGCCACCTGTCCCGGATCGGGCGCAAGCTCGGCACCGGTGACCGGGCTCAGATGGTCGCACTGGCGATGCGGGCTGGGGTCATCCGCTGACCGAGACAGCACCGGCACCGGTCCCACTGCTCGCGCCGGCCGCCGGCGTCCCGCCGGTCGTCGCCTCGAGGCCAGCCCTCGAGGCGGCGGTCGCGGCGGTCACCGCCGGTGCCGGTCCAGTGGCCGTCGACACCGAGCGCGCCTCCGGCTACCGGTACTGGCAGCGTGCCTATCTCGTTCAGATCCGCCGCGCGGGCACGGGCACGATCCTCATCGATCCGACCGGTCTCCCCGACCTCGCGGACCTGGCCCAGGTGCTCAATCCGTTGGAATGGGTACTGCATGCCGCCTCCCAGGACCTGCCTTGCCTCGCCGACCTCGGGCTGGCCCCGCGCACCCTGTTCGACACCGAACTGGCCGCCCGGCTGGCTGGATGTGAACGGGTCGGACTCGGGGCACTGGTCGAGGATCTGCTGGGCTACCAACTGGAGAAGGGTCACGGTGCCGCCGACTGGTCGCGGCGGCCGTTGCCCCCCGAATGGCTGACCTACGCCGCGCTGGACGTCGAATTGCTGTTGCCGCTGCGCGCGGCCCTTGCCGCCGAGCTGGATGCCCAGGGCAAGTCGGGGTGGGCGGCTGAGGAGTTCGCGACAGTGCGCCTAGCGGAGCCCGCCGCCTCGCGGCCCGAGCCGTGGCGGCGGACGTCCGGGATGCACCGGATCCACCGGCCCCGCCAACTGGCCGTGGTGCGCGAGCTATGGCTGGCCCGCGAGCAGTTGGCCCAGCAACGCGATATCGCGCCGGGTCGGGTGCTGCCCGACTCCGCGATCATCGATGCGGCGCTGACCGACCCACCAGACGAGGCGGCACTGCTCGCCCGTCCGGTGTTTGGCGGTCGCTCGCAACGGCGGGTGGTCAAGGTCTGGCTGGCCGCGCTGCAGGCCGCCCGAGCACTGCCCACCAGCGATCTGCCTACCCGGCACCCGGCTACAGATGGCCCACCCCCGGTGAACCGCTGGCAGGACCGGGACCCAGCGGCAGCGGCCCGGCTGAGCGTGGCACGCGCTGCGCTGGCCGAGATCGCCGCGAACCACCGGCTGCCGGTACAGAACCTGCTGCAACCCGACCTGGTTCGACGGCTGTGCTGGGCCCCTCCAGCGCCACTGGAGGTGGCTGCCGTGGAGCGTGAGCTGGCTGCAGGTGGAGCTCGGCGCTGGCAGCGCGAGCTCACCGCACATCCCCTCACCACCGCCCTGGCCGGGTAGCTCTGGCAGCACCGGCTACCCCACCGGGAGGTGCACTGTCACGGTGAGCCCGCCGCCGGGGACCGGGGCGGCCTGCACGGTGCCGCTGTGCGCAGCGACCACCGCCCGGACGATGGACAGACCCAGCCCGGCACCGTCCCGGGAGGTGCGAGCCACACCACCGCGATAGAACGGCTCGAACAACGCACCCACCACCTCGGGTGCCACCTGCTCGCCGGAAGCACTGACGCGCAGCATCGCCTGCTGCCCGACCACGCTGGTGCACACCTGCAGCCAACCGCCGTCGACGTTGTGCCGTACCGCGTTCTCCACCAGGTTGCCCACCACCCGCTCCAGCAACGCCGGATCGCCGGTGGTCGGCGCTGGCCGGGTCTGCGCGATCACCCGCAGGCCCCGGCCACGGCACTCCGGCTCGGCAATGCGCAACGCAGCACCAGTCAGCACGGCCAGGTCGACCGGCTCCCGGATGCGCAGCGCACTGCCCTCGGTGCGGGCCAGCACCAGCAGGCCGTCCACCAGTTGCTGGGCGCGCAGGGTCGCCTGCCGGATCACCTCGGCCATCCGGCGCAGCTCGGCCACGTCCGCGGCGGGATCCGCCAGCGTCACGTCCACCTCGGTACGCAGCACAGCCAGCGGAGTCCGCAGCTCGTGGCTGGCATTGGCGACGAACCGGCGTTGCGCGTCGAAGGCGGTCTGCAGCCGATCGAGCATCGCATCGAAGGTGTCGGCCAGCTCGGCCACCTCGTCGCGGGGGCCGGGCAGCCGGAGCCGCTCATCGAGCGACTCCACCGACAGCCGCCGCGCGGTCCCGGTAACCTCGTGCAGCGGCCGCAGCACCTGCCCGGTGAGCACCCAGGCAAGCAGTGCGGTAGCGGTCACGGCGAGCAGGAAAGCCAGTGACCCGGCCTGCAGCAGCCGTTCCCTGGCCGCCTCCTGCAGCGCGACCCCAAGCCGGTCAGCGGGTACTGGCACACCGTCGACCTCGATGGTGCTGCCCGCAGGCAGATCGGGTACCGCGGCCACCACCCCGCCGACCAGCAGCCAGCCCAGCCAGAGCAGCAACGCGCTGCTGGTCGCCGACAGGGCGGTGGCCAGCAGGGTCAGGCGAGCGCGCAACCCGGGCCCGCGACGAGGCCGCACCGAATACTCAGCCGGGCGGCAGGGTGGCGGTGGGCACCCGGTAACCGGACCCGACCACCGTCTCGATGATGCCCGGCTCGCCGAGCTTCTTGCGCAGGGTCATCACGGTCACCCGAACCGTGGTGGTGAACGGGTCCGCGTTCTCGTCCCACACCCGCTCCAACAGCTCCTCACTGCTGACCACCGCACCACCCGCGGAGAGCAGCACCTCCAGCACCCCGAACTCCTTGCGGGTGAGGTCCAGTGGCGCGCCGGCCCGGCTCACCGTGCGCCGCGCCGGGTCGAGCACCACGTCGGCGGCGCTGAGCACCGGAGGCACCGCGGGGGTGGCGCGGCGACCCAGCGCCCGCAACCGGGCCACCAGTTCGGGGAACGCGAACGGCTTGGCCAGGTAGTCGTCAGCGCCCAGGGAGAGTCCGGCCACCCGGTCGGACACGGTCCCGCTGGCGGTGAGCATGAGCACCCGGGTGACCGCCGTTGATTTCGCGATCTCCGCGCACAACTGGTCACCGGACATCCCGGGCAGGTCCCGGTCGAGCACCACGACGTCATAGCGGGTCACCGACGCCTTCTCGTGCCCGCTGTCGCCGTCGTAGGCGACGTCCACGGCCATGCCCTCGCGGCGCAGGCCCCGGGCCAGCGCATCGGCCAGCGGCTGTTCGTCCTCGACGATCAGGATGCGCATTGCTCCACAGTCCCATATCTCTCCCCCGCCTCGCGGCCGGGAGCGGCTACGGGGCGGTCTCCGGGGCCTCCGCGGCAAGGGGCGGCTCGGGAGCCCCGATCAGGCCGGCCGCCCAGCCGGTCACCGCCCGGGCGACGTCCTGTGCGGTCAGACCCAGATCGGCGAGTACCTCGTCGCGGGAGCCATGACCGAGAAACCGCTGCGGGATGCCGAGGTCCCGCAGCGGCACGTCCACCTCCGCGTCGCGCAGTGCCGCGGCCAGCGCCCAGCCGAAACCGCCGTGCCGGCCGCTGTCCTCGAGACTGACCACCAGCCGGCGCCCCCCGGCCATCCGCACCAGCACCTCGGGCACCGGCAGCACCCAGCGGGGGTCGACGACGGTGACCCCGATGCCCTGGTCGGTGAGCCGCCGGGCAGCGGCCACGGCCAGCGCAGCGAATGCCCCGACACCGACCAGCAGCACGTCATCACCGCAGGCCGGGCCGGGGCGGGCCAGCACGTCCACCCCGTCGATGCGTTCCAGCGCCGGTACCGACTCGATCACGGCACCCTTGGGGAAGCGCACCGCAGTCGGCGTATCGTCCACCGCGACGGCCTCGGCGAGTTCCTCGCGCAGGGTTGCGGCGTCCCGGGGGGCCGCCACCCTGATGCCGGGCACGATGCCGAGCACCGACAGGTCCCACATGCCGTTGTGGCTGGCGCCGTCGTCGCCGGTGATGCCCGCCCGGTCGAGCGTGACGGTGACCGGCGCACCCAGCAACGCCACATCCATGAGCAACTGGTCGAACGCGCGGTTGAGAAACGTCGAGTACAGCGAGACGACCGGGCGCAGCCCACCCAGCGCCAGCCCGGCCGCGGAGGTGATCGCATGCTGCTCGGCGATGCCGACGTCGTAGCATCGGTCCGGGAAGCGCTCGAGGAACCCGGCCAGGCCGGTCGGTCCGGGCATCGCGGCGGTCACCGCCACCAGGTCGTGGTGCTTGTCCCCGAGGCGGATCAGTTCCTCGGTGAACACGCTGGTCCAGGAGATCCCGGCCGGGGCGATAGGTTCCCCGGTCTCCGGATCCATGACCTTCACCTGGTGCATGAGGTCGGCGGCGTCGTTCTCCGCGGGGCGGTAGCCGTTGCCCTTGCGGGTCACTGCATGGACGATCACCGGCCCCCCGAAGTTCTTGGCCCGGCGCAGCGCCGCCTCCATCGCGCGCAGGTCGTGCCCGTCCACCGGACCCAGGTACTTCAGCCCAAGGTCCTCGAAGAGGATCTGCGGGGTCAAGGCGTCCTTGAGACCGCGCTTGACGGCATGCAGGCCGGCGTAGATGGCCTGCCCCACCACCGGGGTGCGCTGCAACACTCGCTTGCCGCGGTGCAGCACCCGCTCATAGCCCGGCCGCAGCCGCAGGGTGGAGAGGTGATCGGCCAAGCCGCCGATGGTCGGAGAGTAGGAGCGGCCGTTGTCGTTCACGACGATCACCACCGAGCGCTGCTTGCCCGCGGCGATATTGTTCAGCGCCTCCCAGCACATCCCGCCGGTCAGCGCACCGTCCCCGACCACGGCGACGACGTGCCGACGCGACCCGAGGCGAGCAAACGCCTTGGCCAGCCCGTCGGCGTAGGACAGCGCCGCCGAGGCATGGCTGGACTCCACCCAGTCGTGCTCACTCTCCGCGCGCGACGGGTACCCCGACAACCCACCCCGTTTGCGCAGCCGGTCGAAGCCGTCGGCCCGGCCGGTAAGTATCTTGTGCACATACGCTTGGTGCCCGGTGTCGAAGATCACCGGGTCGTGCGGCGACTCGAACACCCGGTGTACCGCGAGGGTCAGCTCCACCACCCCGAGGTTCGGTCCGAGATGGCCTCCGGTGCGCGAGACCTTCTCGACCAGGAAGGCCCGGATCTCGGCAGCCAACCGGATCAATGCCTCGGCGTCGAGCCGCTTGACATCCTGCGGGCTGCGAACCGACTGCAGCAGGCTCACCGTCTGTCCCACCTCGCTTGTCAGCGGAGTCCAGGCCCAGGTCGCCACCATGGCTCCCGGCCGTCCAGTTTACGAAAGCGACCCGGCACCGGGCCGACCTCGCCACTCCCGACGCCATCGGCGCGGTCGCGCTCCGCCACGGCGTCGTCCAGGCCGGTATCCAGACCTCGGCGCACCGCGCCCGGTACGACCGGGTCACGCTGGGCAATCCGGTCGGAGGAACGCAACTGCCACGGCACGCTGGTAACCATCACACCGGGCTCGAACAGCAGGCGCCCCTTGAGCCGCAGCGCACTCTGGTTGTGCAAGAAGTGCTCCCACCAGTGGCCCACCACGTACTCCGGAATGAACACGGTGACGACGTTACGGGGGTTGTTCGACCGCACCCGTTGGACGTAGTCGATGACCGGCTTGGTGATCTCCCGATAGGGCGACTCGATGACCTTGAGTGGCACCGGCAGGTCCCGTGCCTCCCAGTCGGCGACCAGACCCCGGGTACTCGCATCGTCGACGTTGACAGTGACCGCTTCAAGCAGGTCGGGCCGGGTTGCGCGGGCATAGGCCAGCGCCCGCAGGGTCGGCAGATGCAATGTGGAGACCAGCACGATCGCGTGGTTGCGGGATGGCAGCACGGCATCTGTCTCCCTCGGTACCAGCTCAGCGGACACCCGGTCGTAGTGCTTGCGGATCGCCTGCATCACCCCGAAGATCGCCATCATGGCGGCGATCGCGATCCAGGCACCCTGGGTGAACTTGGTGAGCAGCACGACCACCAGGACCGAGCCGGTCAGCACCATGCCCACGGCGTTGACCGCTTGCGAGCGCCGCATGCGGCGACGCTCGGCCGGGTTGGTCTCGGTGCCCAGCAGCCGGTTCCAATGCCGGACCATCCCGGTCTGGCTCAGCGTGAAGGACACGAACACCCCGACGATGTAGAGCTGGATCAGCCTGGTGACCTCGGCATCGAACGCGATCACCAGGACGATCGCCGCACCGGCCAGGAACACGATGCCGTTGGAGAAAGCCAGCCGGTCGCCACGGGTGTGCAACTGGCGGGGCAGGTAGCGGTCCTGGGCTAGGATCGAGCCCAGCACCGGAAATCCATTGAAGGCGGTATTGGCAGCCAGCACCAGAATCAACGCGGTCACCACTGCGATGAAAAAGAATCCCACCGGAAAACCCTCGAACACCGCCTGCGCAATCTGTGCCACCATCGTCTTCTGCACGTATCCCTCGGGCGCTCCAATCAGTTGGCTGGCCGGATGCTCGGCCACTTTCACACCGATGAGCCGAGCGAGCAGGATCAGTCCCATCAGCATGGTGACCGAAAGCGCCCCGAGCAACAGCAACGTGGTGGCGGCATTACGAGACTTCGGTTTCCGGAAAGCCGGCACACCGTTGCTGATCGCCTCCACTCCGGTCAGCGCCGCGCAGCCGGAGGAGAACGCGCGCAAGATCAGGAAAGCCACGGCGATACCGGCGAGATGGTCGGTCTCGGCACGCAGCTCGAACACGGCGGACTCGGCGCGGACCGGATCCCCCAGCAGCACCCGGGTGAACCCCCAGGCCAGCATGCCGAAAATCCCGATCATGAAGGCATAGGTGGGAATGGCGAAGGCAGTCCCGGACTCCCGAATCCCACGCAGGTTGGCCGCCGTGATCAGGGCGATCGCGACGACCGCGAACGTCACCTTGTGCGTAGTCACGAAGGGCACTGCCGAACCGATGTTCGATGCCGCTGCAGAAATCGACACCGCAACGGTGAGCACATAGTCCACGAGTAACGCACTAGCCACCACGAGCCCGGCAGAACGCCCCAGATTCACGGTGGCGACCTCGTAGTCGCCACCCCCTGATGGGTAAGCCCGAACGTTCTGCCGGTAGCTGGTCACCACCACCAACATCACGACCGCCACAGCGAGCCCGACCCACGGCGCGTAGGCATAACTGGTGATCCCCGCGATGGAGAGCACAAGGAAGATCTCCTCGGGTGCGTAGGCTACCGAGGACATGGCGTCCGAGGCGAAAACCGGCAGCGCGATACGCTTAGGCAGTAACGTTCGGCTCAGCCGTTCGCTACGGAACGGTCTCCCGACGAGGATCCTTTTCGCAGCCGTAGCTAGCTTTGACACACGCGAAGCCTACGGCGGCCCGGCCCGGCGCGGGGTGGCGCCGTCGGCGGCGATACGGTTGCCACAACCGTCGACCCAGGAGTGGACACGTGCACGTCGTGATCATGGGTTGTGGCCGGGTGGGTTCCGGTCTGGCCCTCGCGCTGGAACGGCTCGGGCACGAGGTGGCGGTGATCGATCGCGAGCTGCAGGCCTTCCGCAGGCTCGGCGCCGATTTTCACGGCCAGCAGGTCCGCGGTATCGGGTTCGACCGGCAAGTGCTCATCCAGGCGGGCATCAACCAGGCCGGAGCGTTCGCCGCGGTGTCCTCCGGCGACAACTCCAACATCATCTCCGCTCGGGTGGCTCGGGAGACCTTCGGCGTGCAGCGGGTGGTCGCCCGGATCTACGATCCGAAGCGGGCCGCCGTGTACGAGCGGCTGGGCATCCCCACCGTGGCCACCGTGCCCTGGACCACCGATCGCTTTCTGCGCATGCTGCTTCCCGAGGGGGCGGCCACCGCCTGGCGCGACCCGTCAGGCACGGTGGCGGTGCTGCAACTGCCGCTGCATGAGGGGTGGGTCGGGCGCAGCGTGCGTGACCTGGAGGAGCGGACCGGCGCGCGGATCGCTTTCATCGTCCGGTTCGGCACCGGGGTGCTACCGGATGGCAAGACGGTGCTGCAAGCCGAGGACCAGGTATACGCAGCCGTCATCTCCGGCACAGTCACTGACGTCAGCAGCGCGGCATCTGCCGCGCCGCCGCCCGACTGATCGGAGAGCCGTTATGCGCGTGGCCATCGCCGGAGCCGGTGCGGTCGGCCGGTCCATCGCGGCCGAGCTGCTCGAGTTCGGCCACCAGGTGATGCTCATCGAGCGAGACGTCGGACAGCTCGACCCGCAGGAGGTTGAGGCTGCCGAGTGGGTGCTCGCCGACGCCTGCGAGCTGGCCTCGTTGGAGGAGGCCGGGTTGGAACACTGCGACGTGGTGATCGCGGCGACCGGTGATGACAAGGTCAACCTGGTGGTGTCACTTCTTGCCAAGACTGAGTTCGCGGTGCGGCGGGTGGTTGCCAGGGTGAACGACCCCCGCAACGAGTGGTTGTTTACCGAGGCCTGGGGGGTGGATGTCGCGGTCTCCACCCCCCGGATGCTCGCCGCTGTGGTCGAGGAGGCGGTCAGCGTCGGGGATCTGGTTCGGCTGATGACGCTGCGCCAGGGGCAGGCCAACCTGGTGGAGGTCACCTTGCCGCCGGACACCCCACTGGCCGGACGCCCGGTGCGGGACCTGAAGCTGCCTCCCGATGCGGCACTGGTGACCATCCTGCGGGGTGGGCGGGTGATCGTGCCGATGGCCGACGACCCTCTCGAGGGCGGGGATGAGCTGCTTTTCGTCGCCACCACCGACGTCGAGGCCGACGTGCGTGCCGCCCTGGGCCGACGCCGGTCCTAGTGACCTGCTGCGGTGGGCTGGAGCGGGCGGGCGCGGTGGATCGCCCAGACCGTGACCAGCGCGGCGATGGCGGTCAGGGGCAGGCCCATCACCAGCCGGGCCACCCCAAGCAAGGTGGTTTCCTGCGCGTCGTACAGCCAGCGCTGCACTCCGAAGCGGGCCAGGAAGAACACCGCCCACACCAGCGTCACCACGTCATAGCCGAACCGGGCCCGGCGATCGCGACGCCAGTCGGACCCCATGCCGTTCAGCGCCGACCACACCACTCCAACCAGCGGCCTGCGGACCACCACCGACACCGCGAAGGCGACCCCGGCCACCAGGCTGTACCAGATGCCATAGAGGAAGAAGTCCCGTGCCTCCCCGGTGCGGTAGGCGATGAACCCGCACAGGGCTACCCCGAGAATCCCGGACACGGCCGGTTGCAGGGGCTCCCGGCGGGCCAGCCGCCACAACCCCACCGCGACCCCCACGGCCAGCGCCGAGCAGATCGCCGGGGACAGCCCGGTGAGCGTGTTCACCCCGACGAAGACCACCACCGGCACCACCGAGGACACCAAGCCACCGACACCGCCCATCTGCTCAAGCAGAGTTGGCGTCGGGCGCTTCCGGGTGATCGCATTCTCCGGAGGCGGAAGGGGGTTCGTCATGAACTCCGCTGCAGCTCGTAGTAGGGGTTGTAGAGGACCTTGTGGCCATCCCGGGTAGCCAGGCGGCCGGAGGCCCGCACGGTGCGGCCGGGCTCGATGCCAGGAATCCGGCGTCGGCCGAGCCAGACCAGCGTAATGCCTTCGGTGCCATCGAACAGCTCGGCCTCCAAAGTCGCTACCGCCTCGCGGGGGCAGAGCTCCACACTCCGCAGCCGGCCCAGCACGGTGACCGCCTCACCGCAGATGCACTCGCTGGCTCGCTGGGCACCGGACTGCTCCACCCGGCGGGAGAGCTCGTCGGCGTCGAGTTCGGTGGTGTCCGTGGTCAGCCGGCGGACTAGGCGCCGCCAGTAGCCGGGAGCAGCAGTGCTCATGTCGGACTCCGCACGCCATCCGCGGTCCCCCGACGGGCCCGCTTGCAGCCTAGCGTAGTCCACCGGCTGACCCAGAGTGCTCTGATCCGATCTCACCCTGCCCGGCAGCGGCCAGCTTGATCTGATCGGCGAGCGGTCCGGGCAGTTGCAGGGGCAGGGGGCTGCGCACCGGTAACGGTTCCGGCCCGCGCACCACCACGGTCTGCCGGACGACCTCCCGCAGCAGCGTCACCCGCGCCTCGCCCTGCTCGGCAGACCCGGCAGCGACGCCGCGCAACAGCCAGCGCGGGCCGTCCACCGCCAGGAACCGCAACACCCCCTGCGGGGTCACCGCCTCGATCTCCTCGCCCCACTCGCCCTTCGCGCGGGTGACGAGCGCCCCATCCGAACGCAGCCGCGCCACCAGTTCCTTGGCCACCTCCGGCCACAGCTCGCCGCTGCGCGGTGCGGCGAAGGCGGTGATGGTGAGCTGACCCAGACCGGTCATCAGGTGCACCGCTCGCACCGGGCCGGACTTGTCCACGTCGACCTGCAACTGGGCTCCCTCGGGGATCGGAAGCCGCAACGAGCCCAGGTCCAGCCGGCTCCGCCCATCATCAGGCTGGTCCGCGGCGTCGAAGGGACCGGAGGTGGGGCCTGACTCGGCGACCGCTACGGCATCCTCCTCCAGCGGCTCCGACTGCGCCTTGCGGCGACGTCCGAACACTGCTCAACCCTCTCCCTCATGCGCTTTCCGGTCACCGATCCCGGTGGAGCCGTAACCGGCCGTGCCTCGCGAGGAGTCAGGCAAGGCGGTCACCTCGCGGAAGGCGGCCCGCTCCACGCGCTGCACCACCAGTTGCGCGATCCGGTCCATCCTGTGTAGCACCACCGGCTCCCGGGGGTCATGGTTGACCAGGCAGACCTGCACCTCTCCGCGGTAGCCGGCGTCGATCGTGCCCGGCGCATTGACCACACCCAGTCCGGACCGGGCGGCCAGTCCGGACCGCGGGTGGACAAAGGCTGCGTACCCGGCGGGCAACCCGAGCGCAATCCCGGTTCCCACCACGGCCCGCTCCCCCGGCCGCAACACGAGATCCCGGGTGGTGACCAGGTCCGCGCCCGCGTCGTCGTCATGCAGGTAGCGCGGGGCCGGGACCTCCGGGTCCAGCCGAACCAGCAGAACCTCGACTCCGAACACCTTTTGACTCCGAACACCTCTGCCGGGCATACGGCGGGCGAGACTACCCTCGATACCATGTCCGATCGCCCGGCCCCGGGCCGACGTCCACCCGGTCGGGTGGCCGGCACCGAGTCAGCCTTCGACGAACGGCACCCAGTGCCGTGGTGGTGGTGGCCGCTGGGCCTGGGGGTGGCCGTGCTGTTGGCGGCCGAGGTCCACCTGGGATACCCAGGGGTCCGCGCCTGGCTCCCATACCTGTTGACGGTGCCGCTGGCCGGTGCGGCGCTGATCTGGATGGGCCGCCACCGGGTCCGGCTCGCCGACGGGGAGCTGCAGGTGGGGCCGGCCCACGTGCCCCTGCGCCACCTGGGTCAGGTACAGGTGATCGCCCCAGCCGGCAAGCGGCACGCGCTGGGACCCGATCTGGACCCGGCGGCTTTCGTGCGGCACACCGCCTGGATTGGGCCACTGGTTCGGGTCGAGCTCACCGATCCGCAGGATCCCACCCCCTACTGGATCTTCAGCGTTCGAAGGGCCGCTGAGTTGGCCGCACTGCTGCGCGCCGGCACTGGTGACGTGCCGCCGGGTGGCGCCGGGGGGCCGTCCCAGACATCGGGTGATCCGGGCAGTTAAGCCGCGCAGTCCCGGCAGACCATCCGCCCGTTACGGTCCTCGGCCAACCTGCTGCGATGATGTACCAGGAAACAGCTCGCGCAGGTGAACTCGTCAGCTTGCTTGGGCAGTACCCGGACGGTCAGCTCCTCGCCGGACAAGTCAGCTCCAGGCAGCTCGAAGTTCTCCGCGCTGTCTGACTCGTCAACGTCGACAGCCCCGGACTGGGCCTCGTTGCGCCGGGCCTTCAGCTCTTCCAGCGAGTCCTCGGTGAGCTCGTCAGTCTCGTTGCGCCGCGGAGCGTCGTAGTCGGTCGCCATGATCTTTCCACCCCTGAGTCGTACGGGTCGTGCCGCTGCACAACGCACAACCCCTGCGATTTGTGCCCGTGAGGACGGTCACACTTTCGGGACTGCTGATTGCGCCGCCCGGGACCGCCGTTCAGCGTGATGGGGCCATCGGAGCTGCGCGAGGGTAGCTCACCGGGCGCAGGGTGTGGACCGCCCCGGTCTCCGTCCGGTTCCGGTGCGGGGTTCGGCGCCCGCCGTCGGCTCTTGCGGCCATCGCTTTCGGGTGCTTCCGCCGGCACGGGAACTGGCGGCTGGGAACGCCCAGGAACCGGCCCCGGGGGTGCTGCCACCGGATCGGCATGCGGACAACCCTCTGCTGACCAGTTCGGTGACTACAGGTCGCAAGGCTTCCGGTCTCGCGCCGCGGCAGCCGCCCTTTCGAGGGAAACCCACACCGGACATGCCGTATCCGGCTGCGCGGTACCCCCGGTGCCCCCTAGGCTGATCGTTGTCGGCACCGTGGTGGGGGTGCCCAGGCCAGGAAGGACGGGCCGTGGGTGCGGTGGGCTCGACTTCAGCTCAGCGTTCAACGACTTCAGCTCAGCGTTCCACGTGGTATCGCGCGCGCAAGCCGCTCCGGGCCATCGCCGTGATCGTGACCCTCGGCGTCGTGGCCGGACTGGTGTGGGTCAGCGTGCTCAACCGGCCGGACCCGCTGGCCCGCGGTTGCCAGGGTGCCGCGGTAACCGGGTCGTCGGCCACCCCTGCTGTGATCACTCCCGGGCAGCGGCTGCCCGAGACCGCGCTGGATACGGTGCCGCCCGCGCCACCCCAGCAGGTCGTGGTTCAGGTGCTCAACGCCAACGGCCAGCGCGGTGAGGCGGGCATCGTCGCCGCTGGGCTGGCCGAGCTGGGCTTCGCCCCCACCACCGAGCCGACCAACGACCCGCTCCACCCGGCCTTCGACCTGGTCTGTCACGGCGAGATCCGGTTCGGCGCAGCCGGACAGGCGGCGGCCAGAACACTGAGCCTGGCGGTGCCCTGCGCCGAATTGGTCCGCGATACCCGCTCCAGCCCCGTGGTCGACTTGGCGCTGGGCACCGAGTTCACCAGCCTTCGACCCAATGCTGCGGCCCGCGAGGCCATACAGGGCCTGATCCGGCTCGGACAACCGATGCTGCCCAGCCACGGCGGTCAGGCGGCCGGGGCGGTGGCCCCCACCGTGGACCCGGTCTTGCTGCGCGAGGCCCGTCGGGTGGCCTGCTGAAAGCGGATCACACAGCGGCGGCCCCGCATTGCTCGAGCAGGTCCGCCAGGGCGGCGGCGATTCCGGGTGCCGCAGCCAGCACGAGATCCGATCCGGGCTGCTCCGCTCCGGGTGGGGGGAGCCGGACCACCGCACCGGCCTCGGCCGCGATCAGCGCGCCGGCCGCCCAGTCCCACCGGCGCAGCCCGTGTTCGGCGAAACCGTCCAGCCAACCCGACGCCACGCAGCACAGGTCCAGTGCCGCGGATCCAGCCCGGCGCACATCCCGCACCCTGGGCAGCATGCACGCCACCAGGCGGGCCTGGCGGGCCCGTCGCTCGGGGCGGTAGGAGAACCCGGTGCCGATCAACGACAGCTCCAACCACCGGGCCTCATTCACCTGCAGGGCCACGCCATTGCAGTCCGCGCCCTGACCCAGGCCGGCGCTCCACAGCCTGCCACCGGCGGGTTGTGCCACTGCGGCCGCCAGGGACTGGCCGTCTCGCTGGACTGCCACTGACACCGCGTACCAGGGCAGTCCGTAAAGGTAGTTCACGGTGCCATCAATAGGATCGACCACCCAGCACAGGGCACCTGCGGCGGCGGAACCCCCCTCCTCCTCCCCCAGCACCGGTTCCCCCGGCCGCCACTGTGCCAGCAGATGCCGGGCCAGCCGCTCCGCCGCGGTGTCGGCTGCAGTGACCACGTCGGTGGCGCTGGTCTTGGTCTCCACCTGGCCCGGACCGGCGATCCGTAACCGGGCCACCAGGTCACCAACCTGCCGGGCCACCGCCACTGCCGTCGCCCGTAACTGCTCGACGTCATCTCGGGGGTCGCTGCGCACCGCGCCATCCGACCACATCGACACCACCCGTTCCCGGCTAGGGTCACAACCGGACAGCGGAGGTAGCCGGCCGAACCGGAAGGACGCAGATGGCCAGGACTCCCGGATTCGGGGTGGACGTCGGTGGGTCCGCCATCAAGGGCTGCCTGGTGGACCTGCGGCTCGGCGCGCTGGATGAGGAGCGGGTCCGTATCCCCACCCCGCAGCCGGCCACTCCGGAGGCGGTGGCGACCTTGGTCGCCGCGATCACCCACGAGTTCGGCTGGAACGGCCCGATGGGCGTCACCCTGCCCTGCGTCGTCAAGCAGGGCGTCGCCCGCACCGCCGCCAACGTGGACCAGACCTGGATTGGCACCGATGCGGCTGCCCTGTTCTCCAAGCACTGCCGGGTGCCGGTCATGGTGCTCAACGACGCCGACGCGGCTGGACTGGCCGAGATGCGCTTCGGGGCGGGCCGCGACCGGGACGGAGTCGTAGTGCTGCTCACCTTCGGGACCGGTATCGGCAGCGCCGTGTTCCTGGACGGAGAGCTGCTGCCCAATACCGAACTGGGACACCTCCAGGTGGACGGGGCGGAGGCAGAGGAGCGGGCCGCCGCCTCGGTCCGCGATGCCGAGGCACTGTCCTGGGCGGACTGGGTCCCCCGGGTCTCCCGCTACCTGCAGGTCCTGGAAAACCTGCTCTGGCCGGACCTGATCATTGTGGGTGGTGGGGTCAGCAGGAAGGCGGGGAGATGGCTGCCCATGCTGCAGTGCCGGACGCCGGTGGTGGCTGCCGCGCTGCGTAACGACGCAGGCATCGTCGGTGCCGCCGCAGCCGCCGCAGAGGGACGCGTTCGGTGATCGCACCGGCGCTGCGCGGCCAGGACAGACCTGCCTCGTTACAATGGAACAGGGCACCGTCCCCGGGCACCCTGGATCGCACTGCGGGAGTCTGGCAGCCCGCCAAGATTCCCGGTCTCGCTTCAGCGGCGGGCCCGCCGACGGCAACCTGACCAGCGCCCGAACACCGACCGTCTCGAAAGGCCGTCCGTGGCAGCCGCAGAACCCGCACCTCATCGCGCTACCGCTTCGAAGTCCGGCGCGGCCAAGAAACCCCCTTCCCGCGGGGGGACAACCGCAGACGCCGATCTCACCGCAGTCCGCGCCCAGAGCGGCACCGGCACCAAGAACGGCACCACCGGCACCAAGAACGGCACCGGCACCAAGAACGGCACCAGTGCCAAGAGCAAGAGCGGCGCCGGTACCCAGAGAGGTGGCGGGAGCACCCAGGAGGGCGCCACCACGCCGACGGGCCGTACGAAGAGCATCCGCTCACGCCCGGCCGCGAAGTCCGGCAGCCCGGCCGCCAATGTCGAGGCGAAACCCGCCCCCGTGGCCGAGCCTGCCGAAGAGGTCGAGGTCGAGGACGTAGCCGAGCTCGAGGGCGGGCCTGCTGCCGAGGACCTCGCCGACGTTGAGGTCGAGGAGATCACCGCAGACGCCGAGGTCGAGGAGGTGGAGGCGCAGAGCGGCCCCGGTGGCGAGGACTTCGTCTGGGACGAGGAGGAGTCTGAGGCGCTGCGGCAGGCCCGCAAGGACGCCGAACTCACCGCATCCGCCGACTCGGTGCGGGCCTACCTCAAGCAGATCGGCAAGGTGGCACTGCTCAACGCTGAGGAAGAGGTCGAGCTGGCCAAGCGTATCGAGGCCGGGCTCTACGCCGCCGAGCGGGTACGCAAGGCCGAGGAGTCCACCGAGAAGCTCTCCCCGCAACTACGCCGCGACCTGCGCTGGATCATCCGAGACGGCGAGCGCGCCAAGAACCACCTGCTAGAGGCCAACTTGCGGCTGGTCGTCTCGCTGGCCAAGCGTTACACCGGCCGGGGGATGGCGTTCCTGGACCTGATCCAGGAGGGAAACCTGGGCCTGATCCGGGCGGTGGAGAAGTTCGATTACACCAAGGGTTACAAGTTCTCCACCTACGCAACCTGGTGGATCCGCCAGGCCATCACCCGGGCGATGGCCGATCAGGCCCGCACCATCCGGATCCCGGTGCACATGGTCGAGGTGATCAACAAGCTGGGCCGCATTCAGCGTGAGCTGCTGCAGGATCTGGGCCGCGAGCCCACTCCGGAGGAGCTGGCCAAGGAGATGGACATCACCCCGGAGAAGGTGCTGGAGATTCAGCAGTACGCCCGGGAGCCCATCTCGCTGGACCAGACCATCGGCGACGAGGGTGATTCCCAGCTCGGTGACTTCATCGAGGACTCCGAGGCCGTGGTGGCGGTGGACGCGGTGTCGTTCACGTTGCTGCAGGACCAGTTGCAGTCCGTGCTCGCCACCCTGTCTGAGCGGGAGGCCGGGGTGGTGCGGTTGCGCTTCGGGCTCACCGACGGCCAGCCTCGCACGCTGGACGAGATCGGCCAAGTCTACGGGGTGACCCGGGAGCGGATCCGGCAGATCGAGTCCAAGACCATGTCCAAGCTGCGCCACCCCTCCCGCTCCCAGGTTCTGCGCGACTACCTGGACTGAGCCGGACCGCTCAATTGATGCTGTGACCAGGCACTTTGCCCGATCTGAGGGGGAACACTAGAAAGCATGCCGTATCTAGTCAAGATATCGGGCCATGCCGGTGATCTCCGCAACACCCGACCTGGCGGCGCTGCTTGAGTCCTGGACGGTGCACCTGCGCGCCGAGCGCAAGAGCGCCCAGACCGTGAAGAGCTACACCGCGAGTGTGCGGTTGTTCCTGGACTGGTGCACCGCCGAGGGGGTCCCGGCAGTGCTGGACCGGCCCACCGTGAACGCGTTCGTGGCCGGATTGCTCGAGTCCGGCGCCGAGGCGGCCACCGCCCGCGCCCGTAGCTGGCGGTACGGTGGTTCTCGGCGTGGTGCGCCGAGGAAGACGAGACCGTCCGGGACGAGCTGCTCGGGCTCAAGCCCCCGAAGCTTGACCAGAAGGTGGTGCCCCGGCTCACCGACGACCAGTGCCGGGCGCTGGTCAAGGCGTGCGCCGGGCGGGAGTTCCGGGACCGCCGCGACGAGGCCATCGTCCGGTTCATGCTCGAGGCCATCGTCCGGGCCGGTGAGGTGGTCGCGATGCGGACCACCGATGTCGACCTGACCCGGGGCGTCGCCATCGTCCAGCGTGGCAAGGGCGGCAAGGGCCGCCCGGTGCCCTTCGGCCCGCAGACCGGCCGTGCCATTGACCGGTACCTGCGGCTGCGCCGCTCGCACCGGCTCGCCGCCACACCCGCGCTGTGGCTCGGCGACCGGGGCAAGAACCTGAGCTACGACGGCCTGTACGCCGCGCTCAAGCACCGCGCCGAGCTGGCCGGTATCCCCGACTTCCACCCGCACGTCACCCGGCACACCGCGGCCCAGCGGTGGCTCTCCGGCGACGGGGCGCACCACGGTCGACGTCTCCGTTCTCGCGCCAGCGGCGTGCTAGCGTCGTTGGCGGACATACACGGCCTGCGGAGGCGTCCCGCGTCCCGGGGATGGGCAACCGGCTGAGACCGAGAGGTCTAGCCGAGCATGCCCTCATCGTCCTTGACTCCCACCCAGCGCAAGCTGCGAGCGCAGATCGCCGCCAACAGCCGGTGGTCCCGCGAGGACCCCACTTACGTGGCCGTGTTCGGCGCCCACGCCGCCGCGCACGATCCACCCGTGCCGGCACCGGCCGTACCCCCGCACGGGGCAGCCACGCGCACCCTGCTTGCCATGACCAAGCAGGAGCAGGCTGCACTCCCGGAGCCAGCCCGGCCGACGACGCGCTGTACGAGCGGGTATTCGAGAGGGTGGGCTGACCGTGGCCGACGACCAGCTACCACCACCCCCGGCCGACTCGCCCGCGCCGGAGTCGGAGCCGCCGCGGGTGGCCACCCGTCGACGCCGCCGCGCTGGAGGAGTTGAAGGAGCGCGCCCGCCGCGGCGATGAGGCGGTGGCCAGCCAGGGCCGGGAGCGCCGCGAAGCGGTGGTGGGCGCCGCCGTCGTGGACGGCCGCATTCCCCCGGCCCGGCGCCAAGCGTGGCTGAAGATGCTGGAGGCCGATGCCGACGCCGCCACCGAGGTCCTCGCCTCGCTGCCCCGCGGCCGGATCCCGTCGGTGAGCCGATCGGCCACTTCGGCGGCATCTCCGAGGGCGACGACGTATACGTGTCCGTGTTCGGCCGGTGACGCTGGTGCGCTGACCACCCGACGCGGTGACAGAGCGTCATAAAATGCAAGATCGCTAAGCTTCCTGACCTGCCTAATCAGGAAAACTCCGCCCGGGCCGAGCCCCGCGCGGCGCTCGGAGGGAGGGAAATCCTGGCTTGGGGGTCAGGCCCGTTCGGTGATCATAGATTTTTCCTGGGGCCGGCCGGCCGCCGGGAGCAGCGGGGCGGAAGCGGGATTCACGGGAGCGCTTCCGGCTCAACCGGCGACCGGCCGGGTCTTTCAGGTGGGCCAGTGGCTCACCACGGTGTTGAGCACGCTCAGCGCGTCCCCGCCCACCCGCTCAGCCACCAGCAGCTCACCGGGCACCAGCAGCGAGGACCGGCGGCACCGGGTGGCGCTGCAGTCCCCGGAGAACCCACCGAGATAGACCGTGTCGCGCCAGTCAGCGGTGTCCCGCACCCCCCACAGCGGCCCGTCCGGGCCCGGCGCCAGGCGCTGGAACCGGAAGCCGTGGCGCTTGGCCGCGTCCAGCAGCCGCATACCGGCCACCACATCCGGGCTGTCCATCGGCGGTCACCGCTGCTCGGCACTCGGGGGGCACTCGGGGCACGGCCCGACGGGGAAGGCCGGGCCACCCGCCACCGGGTGCCCGTACTCGACGAGGTAGTACCCGCCGGGTTGCTGCTCGCAGAGCTCGGCGTACCGGGAGCTCCCGGCCTCGGTGAGCACCACCGCCCGGGTCGCCTCGGTGACCGGGTCCGGGTCGGCCAACCCCAGCAACCCGGCCGCGGTCAGCTCCGCCAGCGGCCCAGCGAGGTGCTCCGACGTGCGTCGGCCACCGTCGAGATAGACCTCGCCCACCTTCGCCAGGCCACCACCGTGCACCCGCCGCAACACCAGCCACTCCAGCAGCTCGCGGCTAGGACCTGGACCAGGCCCTGCGCCAGGATCTGGCGGAGTTTCGGATCGTGGATCCGGTCCCGGGTGGCCCCCGGTGTCCGGCTGCTCGGTCCGGGCGCTCCAGCGGGCGGCCTCGCGCACGCAGTCCGGGCAGTAGCGCAGACAGTCCGCGCACCCCGGGCAGTCCCACGTCGTCCGGGTCGCAGATCGGTTCGGCCACCTCCTGCGCGCCGCACAATACGATGGGGGCCCGCCGGCGCTGGCACTGCTGGATCGTCTCCTCCAGCTCCGTCAGGTGCACCGGGGGCCGCGTCCGACCACAGCGCAGCACCTCGCGCGCCGCCGCGGACCCGGCCCTCACCGCGCGCTTCCCCGCATACTCAGCCGGCCCCCTGGAGGTCGACGTCCCGGCGCACGCAGTCCGGGCAGATCAGCGTGTCCCAGGCGCACACGCAGCCCTCCGGGCACTCCCACGGCGGCAGCTCGTCCATGGGCAGCACCACCCCGCACAGCGTGAAATAAGCCCGGCCCCGGTGAAACTCGGGCAGCGCGGAGTCCGCCATCAGCAGGTGCACACTGCCCGGCTGCACGCACACCGTGCCCGGGAAAGCCGGATGAGGTGTTGATCCCAGGTCTTCCCTGGTGCTCTGCTCGGAGCTACTCACCGGGCACCGTCCAGGAACTCGGCAACCTTCACCGCGTCCGCCGCCGCCACCCGCACACCCAACTGCGCCGCCCCGTGCGGGTAGAACGCCCACATCTGGCCGACCTCGGCCACCACCACCAACGCACACCGCTCACCATCGTCAGTGCGCCTGCCCGCCACCACCACCCGGCCGCGCTCGTTCTCCCGCTGCATCACAATGCCCATCGTCTGACTCGCCCCACTTCCCCATAGAAATGTCCGGAACCGCCCCGACCGGTGAGCGACAGAGCGTGGCCGCACGACAGCAGCGGGTGTGGCACAGAAATGGACCAGCCCCCCGAATGGCCTACACCGGCAGGCCAGCCCGGTAGGCCATGCCCCTCAGTTCCCGGTCGACTGGGGAGCCCCGGCGTACCCGGGTGAGCAGTTCGGCGAGTACGTCACGGGCGAACATGTTGCGCTGCAGCCGGATCGGGTAAAGGATCTCGCCTCGGCGAAAGGCCATCACGGCGTCGGCCTCACGGCCGCGCAACCGGGCCAGCGCCCGTCCGTACTCGATCCAGTACGTAGCCTGACGCTCACGGCTCGGATGCTCGTCTGGATTCACGCCCTCCGCGAGAGCGGCGGCACCTGCGTGATCGCCGACCTCCAAGGCTGCGGTCATCCGCCAGATGCCCACGTTGGTGGGCCCGAAGCCCATCCAGTAGGCGTTGCCCTGCCCGGTGCGCTGCGCCAACTCCGCGGCGTACTCCAGCGGAGCATCCACATCACCAGGACGCCGGTCTGAGGCGGCCACCAGTGACCGAGACAACGCCAGCATGCCCGCAAGCTGCATCGACTCCGGGCTGTTCGTCGGCACGCTCAACGACTCCAGCTCGGTCTCGGCCAAGTCAAAGGCACCCCCGCCGATCATTTCGATCACTGCGCCCCACGCGGCGACACCCAGCGCGGTCGGATTGTCCAGCTCCTGGGCTGCTCGCTGAGCGAAGCAGGAAGCCTGCCAACGCAGGTCAAGCGGTGCACCGTGGAGCCACAGCCACCCCCGGGTGTCCTGAGTGTGGAACAGCACCGCCATACCGAGCAGTTCCGCCACGTCCTGCCCGGCCGCAATACTGGTATGCAGGTCCCGGATCAAGCTGGGAAGCGCTGCGCCCACGTCGGGCCGCGGATACCCAGGGTCATGCAGGGCCTGCACTCTGGCCCGCAGCTCCTCGACGCTAACCACCTGCCCACCAGGGCGGTTGCGGCTAACTGCCATCAGCGCCTGCCGCACGGCCCCAATGGCGCTATCGGTTTCTCCGTTGGCTGGTGCGGGCACCGGCAGCCGGGTCAACTCCGAGGGGGCGATCTGCAGCACGGTGGCCAGCGCAACGACCTCTGAGCGCTTATCCAGTGCCCGCTGCCCGCTCTCGATCCGCTGCAGGGTCGTCCGGCTCATCCCCGCCAGCTCGGCGAGCACCCGCCGCGATTTGCCCCGGGACTTCCGGATCCGCCGTAGTTGCTGGCCGATCGTGCGCGCTTCCTCAGCATCCACCGAAGCACCCTTCATTCACCGAGTTAGCCCCCACCGATGCCCCGGGGAGCTACCCCGGGGCGGACACCTCGGTGAGGGTGCGGGCGTCAGGCTAGTTACCGGTGTCCCGATTAGGTGCACCGGGGGGTCAACGAGCGAGCAGATCCCGTATCACTCAGCTTCCCCGTGACCTGTGGTTTCCCGGCCCCTAGGGGCAGGGAAACCACAGGTCACGGGGCGGGAAGGGCAAGATCACTGATACTGGGCAAACGGACAGACCCTCAGCGGCCCGCGTGACGACGGGGCCTTGCCCCGTCCGTCTGGCCGTGCTTGATCCCTGCCGCGGACACCCTGACCACGTGATCACCGTACACCGGGCAGGCCCGATCCAGGCACCGGTACTCGCGTGCGCTGCCGGCCCCGACGATCTCGCAGGTGCACCGCGGCTGCCCGCTCATGACCGACACCAGCGCGTCGAGCAGCACTGCAGTCGGTCGGCCTGCCAGCCGGGTAGTTCGGTAGTGGTGGGTGGGTCGATCACGGCCGGACCTCCGCCTTCATGGCGTCGGCTCAGTCCGGGATATTGCACTGCACACGCTCCCGTGTTTCTGCTGTTCCCGCAGGTCACGCATGCCGTTCAGTCGCTCCTAGTGCGCGACTACCTGGACTGATACCCCGGGGACCCGGCGGTAGCGGCGATCCAGGTCCTCGCCCACCGGCACCAGGTCACCTGCAGCGGGCGAGGCCAGCCATCGCCAGCGTGGCATGGCGGGGCATCTGCCTGTTCGAGGCGGTGCGGCAGCGTGTCCGCCTGCAGCAGAGCCTCGGTGAAGTGCGCCTCGGCGAGTTCCCAGTGGCCACCCGCCGCAGCGCTGACTGCGGCGGCCGTGGCCAGTAGACGAAGATCATCCCATGCGATCAGGGTGCCGTGCGCGCTCGCTTCGGCAATCTGCGGGTACAGCGCCGCCGCTTTGGTGTGTTCCCCGACAGCGACCCATGCCTCGGCGCCGGCTATCGCCATCAGCCGATCACCAGCCGATGGCCAGGGTCCGGGGGTGTGGGCCACATGAAAGTGGGTCCAGCGCTCCTGGACCGCAGCCTTGCCGCCCTGGTAAGCATCGAGCCGCAGCAGGGCCGCATGGCTGCGCCCGAAGTCCGCGCTGCCCAGTTCGAGGCGAGCGCTTTCCCCGAGGTGAGTCGCGGCTGTAGTCCATTCGCCCTGCCAGAAGCAGCCATCCCGATCAGTGGCTCCGCGTTGTACGGCCACGGTGCCCCCAGCGCCTGATGGGCTTCGACGTATTGCTGAACAAATGTGGCATACGCGCTACGGTGGCGGTGTTGCGCAGGACCCAAAGGTCGACTGCGTGATGGCCGACGCGCCGCGCGAAATGCATCAGACCCGCTGTGAGCCCTTCGGCCTGGGCGAACCTTCCGGCATGAATCAGGACGGTCTGAGCGAGGACACCGGCCTGCGATGCCTCCCACTCCTCACCGGCCTCGCCGAGCAGCCGGACGGCGGCCAAGCCAGCCTCGGCAGCCTCCGTACAGTCGAAACGAGCGGATGCTGTCCAACTGCGCGCGTGCAGGATATGACCAGCAACCCCCGGGTCATCCAGCTTGGCGGCACAGGCTGCGGCCTGGTCGAGCGCCAGGTTCGCTGCGGTGAAATCCCCCTCGAACGCCGACCAGCGAGCCGTTAAAGCCAGCAACTGGCCACGCATCTGGCTCGGCGCCTCGCCGAGCGCGCCGAGTGCACGCTGGGCGACCTTCGCTGATTCCTGATGGCGCCCCAGTAAGTCGAGCAGTCGACTGATATCAAGGACAAGTCCACTGGTCGCTGCCACGGCGTGCAGCCGTTCAAAGACATCCAGCGCCTCCTGTAGATCGGCCAGTGCTTCCGGTAACTTTCCCAGCGCACGCGCCGCGCGGCCACGTTCGGCCAGCAATCCGGCCCGCACACCCTCGTCCTGGACAGGGCGGTAGGTCAGGGCCCGCTCGAAATGGCGGTGGGCATCGGCAAAGGCCGCCCGGGCCATGGCCTGACGGCCCGCCCGGGCCAGCGCACGCACAATTCGGGCAGTGTCCGCTGTCCCCGACTGCAGGAGGTGGTGTACGAGCTCGGCGGCCAACGTCTCGTCGGTGGTTACGCGCAGCTCCAGCGATTTCCTGAACGGTAGTGAGCAAGTGCGGAGCCTGCTGGACTCAGCCGGGTCGGCCGCATTCCGGCATACCGATCTCCGGGATGATCTGCTCGCCGTGCTCGACCGCTATCTCCAGACCGGCCTGGATGTCATAGCCGTCGATCAGACCACCCCAGAGCATCGGCTCCGCGATCTGGCCTGCGTGAAGGTGCTCATACCGGGGTTGGTGCCCATGACCTTCGGCCACCACAACCGGCGGGTGGTCGGCCTGCCCCGCCTGCACGTAGTGCCGCAGCTACTCGGTTATCGGTCGCGGCCGCTGACCGACGACGAACTCAACCCCGCTCCACATCCGTTCCCGTAGGAGCCGGTCCACCCCGGTACCTGGTCTCTGCACCGCCAGCGGTGCGCGGCACCAGCCCGACTACCGAGGACGCCGGCCAGCAGCAGCGCCGTGACGCCCCGAGGGCGCCGAGCCCAGCGCGGCGACCGCCCCCGGCCCGCAGAACTCCACCGCCACCGCCGTCCCCAGCGGCAGCCGGGCGATCACCTCGTAGCACGCGGACCAGCGCTGGCGCGAGCATCAGTAGCTAGCTGGATCCCCCCAATGGCGAACATCAGCGGGGCTGGTCCACCCAGATGACGCAACCGGAGTGCACAGCGTGTCCACCAGTCTCATGCTTCCTCACCCTTGCGCCGGTAGAACATAACCGCCGATGGTGAGGTACTAGGGGACGTGACGGTCGTCGCACAGTCGCGGGAACACGACGTGAACGAGATTCGTCTGGAACAGTGGAGGCCTGAGATCCGATCTCATGGTTGACGGGTCGGTCGCGTGAGCATCGCAGCCGCGGTGGTCGCAGCCGGTTCGACTCGGTCCGGTCGTATGACCGGACCAGGACGGAGGGAGACGCCATGACCACCACGCTCACCCGCCCCCATCTGACCGCGTCGGACCGTTGCGACCGGTGCGGCGCGGCCGCCCGAGTTCGGGCAGTGCTGCCCTCTGGCGGCGAACTGCTCTTCTGCAACCACCACGCCCGCAAGCACGCGATGAAGCTCAGGGAGCTGGCGGCGAATATCCAGGCCGGCGAGGCCTGACCTCGCGGCCAGTTCCCCAGCACCGTGGCGGGGGTGGGACCTCAGACAGGTCCCACCCCCGCGGTCTACCGGGAGCGTAAGTAGGCGATCCGCGCCTCGAGTTGCTCTGCGGTGGCCATCGCGGTGGGCGGACCGCCGCAGGCGGTGCGGACCTCCTGGTGGATGACGCCGTGCGGCCGGCCAGTGCGGTGGTGGGCCAGCGCCACCAGCGCGTTGAGCTCCCGGCGCAGCCCGGCCAGTCGTTCCCGTACCGTCGGCGGGCGGGCCGACCCGGAAAGGGCGCCGGTGGACGCAGACGGCGGACCGTGCGATGCGCGGGAGCGCTCGGTGGCCCGCTGCACCTGCTCCTGCTGGTGGCGCTGCAGCAGGGCCCGCATCTGCTCGGGCTCGAGCAGGCCGGGCAGGCCGAGGTAGTCCTGCTCCTCCTCGGTGGTGGCGAACGCGGCGGTGCCGAACGACGAGCCGTCGAAGATCACCTGATCCAGCTCGGCATCGGCGCCCAGCGCGGTGAACGAGCGCTCCTCCTCGCCAGGCTCGTCGCGCTGTGCGTTGGCCTGGGCGAGCAGCTCGTCGTCCCAGCCTTCCTCGGCGCGGTGCGGGGCGCCGAGCACATGGTCACGTTGCTCTTCGAGCCGGCTCGCCAGCTCCAGCAGTATCGGGACGCTGGGCAGGAACACCGTAGCCGTCTCTCCGGCCCGCCGGGCACGGACGAACCGGCCGACCGCCTGGGCGAAGTACAGTGGGGTGGCCGCCGAAGTCGCGTACACCCCAACCGCCAGCCGGGGCACGTCCACCCCCTCCGAGACCATCCGCACCGCCACCAGCCAGCGTTCATCCGAGGTGGCGAACGCCGCGATACGCCGGGTCGCCCGGGGGTCGTCGGAGAGCACCAGAACCGGCTCCCGACCGGTGATCCGGTACAGGATCTTTGCGTAGGCCCGTGCGGCGGGGTGGTCGGTGGCGATCACCAGTCCGGCCGCGTCCGGCACCGCGCCGCCGCGAAGCTGGCTCAGCCGGGTGTCCGCGGCGGCGAGCACCGCCGGGATCCACTCCCCTGCCGGGTCCAGCGCGGTGCGCCAGGCCCGCGCGGTGTGCTCGGCAGTCAGCGGCTCCCCGAGCCGGGCCGAGTACTCCTCCCCCGCACTGGTCCGCCAGCGGGCCTCGCCGGAGTAGGCGAAGAACACCACCGGCCGCACCACCCCGTCGGCCAGCGCTTCGGGGTAGCCGTAGGAATGGTCGGCAGCGGAGCGCAGGGCCCCGTCGGCGTCCGGCTCGTAGCGGATGAACGGAATCGGTGAGTCGTCGCTGCGGAACGGGGTGCCGGTCAGCGCCAGCCGGCGGGTCGCCGGGGTGAATGCCTCCCGCACTCCTTCGCCCCAGCTCCGGGCGTCCCCGGCGTGGTGGATCTCATCGAGCACCACCAGGGTGCGCCGGCCCTCCGTGCGCACCCGATGCAGGCTTGGATGTGCGGCGACCTGGGCGTAGGTGACGGCGACGCCGTGGTAGTCCCGGGAGGTGGCGCCTGCGGTGTTGCAGAATTGCGGGTCCAGTGCCAAGCCCATCTCGGCGGCAGCCGCCGCCCACTGATGCTTGAGGTGTTCGGTTGGGGTGACCACGGTCACGGCGTGCACGGTCCGGTCGGCCAGCAGCTCGGCGGCCACCCGCAGCGCGAAGGTCGTCTTGCCTGCCCCCGGGGTGGCAACCGTGAGGAAGTCCTGCGGCGCGGTGGCCAGGTAGCGGGCCAGTGCCCGACGCTGCCAGACACGCAGCGGTCTACCGCCGGAGGCAGGATCAGTAGCGGCATCGGGGGCGGTCTCGACAGGGCGGGACACGTAGGGTGACGCACTCCTCTCCGCATAGGCAACCGGTGCGTGTCGAGACGAGCCCGGGCTCGCACCGGTTGCCACGGTACCGAGCAAGCGCCCGGTACTTCGGTCGGAGGGGTCAGGCTGCGCGCCCTACCGCTGATGGACCATCCTGGGCTATGACATGGATGCCTCCTCCGCTGCCCGCGCCGCCGTGACACCCACCGCTGACGCCGCACCCGACACCAAGCAGCACGTCCGGCGTGGTCCGCTCCGGCTGATCTGGCGGACCCTGGTCAAGGCATGGGACGACGAGGTCTTCGGAATGTCGGCCGAGGCAGCGTTCTGGATGACGCTGTCCCTGGCGCCGCTGCTCCTGGGACTGCTGGGCAGCCTGGGGTTCGTTACCAGGTGGTTCGGCCAGCACACCATCGATCTGGTTCAGCGGGAAATCCTGCAGTTCGCCAGCACGGTGTTCACCCCGGAGGTGGTCGACCAGATCATCCGGCCAACGGTGACCGACATCCTCACCAAGGGGCACAGCTCGATCGTCTCCGTCGGGTTTGTGCTCTCCCTGTGGGCTGGCTCCTCTGCGCTGGCGTCGCTGGTGGACTCGATCACCGCCGCCTACCGCCAGTACACAGTCCGCAACCCGGTGTGGCAGCGGACGTTCGCCCTACTGCTGTATGTGGTCGCGATGATCGGGTCAGTGTTCGTGCTACCCCTGTTAGCGCTGGGCCCTGGCTTGATCTCCAACCTGTTCCCCGAGTCGGTGCGCCCTACCGTGGGTCATCTGGTCGTCGTGCTGTACTACCCGGTGCTGAGTACCCTGCTGGTCCTGGGCCTGGCCACGCTGTACAAGATCGTGCTGCCGAACAAACTGCCCTGGCACCGGGGACTGCCGGGCGCCCTGCTGGCGATGGCGGTATTTCTCGTCTCCAGCACCGTGCTCCGACGCTACATCAGTTGGGTGACCAGTACCGGATACACCTACGGCGCGCTGGCCACCCCGATCGCGTTCCTGCTGTTCTCGTTCTTCATCGCGATGGCCATCCTGCTGGGCGCTGAGTTCAACAACGCGATCGAGGAGATGTGGCCTGCCCACCCCACTCGCCGGGAGCGGCGGCGCTGGCGTCGGCTGGAGATGGCGCGCTATGCGGCGCGGATCCAGCAGGAGCGCGACCGCGCGCACTGGCAGCGCAACCGCGGGCCCGATCCCGAGACCGGCCGGGATCATGCCCCCACCGTCGAGACCCCCACCGCCGAGACCCGCGCCCCCAGGACTGACGCCGCTGCGCCCGCCGACACTGCTACCAAGAGCCTGAACCCAGGGTGGTAGCTTTTGTGGCTTCGCTTCCCTGCTCCGCTGGGAGTCAGGAGCTCAGTCCCCGCCGCCACCCTTGGGTAGCGATTCGTAGATCTCCTTGCACTCCGGGCACACCGGGGAACCGGGCTTGGGTGATCGAGTCACCGGGAACACCTCGCCACATAGCGCCACCACGTGCGTGCCCATCACTGCGCTTTCGGCGATCTTGTCCTTGCGGACGTAGTGGAACATCTGCGGCGTGTCGTCGCCGGTGTGGTCGGTGCCCTCGGGACGGGTCTCAACATCGGGCAGAGTCAGGGTGCTCACGTGGTCCATCATGCCGCACGGGGGAAGTGCTCCTGATCCACCGACACTGGGGGCACCGACCCTGTCCATCCTTGGCAGGGACCGCGGAGGAGGTGTGGGCAGCGGGTCACCCGTCAATGACAGGGTGGTCACGGCTTTCCAACTCACGCCCATGCGGGTCGCGTCGGAACCTGTTGACCCGCTCAGCCTTGCGGGGGGCGCGGTCGTTGGCGATGAGCACTGCCATCCACGGCAGGGGCACCGAGAGTAGGAGGAAGGCCAGCGCGAGCCACCAGGTCTGGTAGAACACGCCGGCCAGGACGAGGCATGGGACCCGCGCCGACATCAAGATCGCGTACTTACGCCGGCGCGTCGCGTACTGCTCCGAATAAGAAGGCTCTGCCGCCGTGATCAGGACAGGGGTCTCGCCGCGGGTCCGATGGCCGTGCTCGGGGTCCCTCACGCCATCACCTCCGCACCCATCGTCCACCATCTCCCGCCATGTAGTCTATCTTTGCGCCTTGGCGGCTGCCTTTTCCTGCTGTTTGTACTCTCGAACCTTGACCAGTGACTCGGCGTCGATCACGTCGGCAACGGAGCGGTGGACGCCGTCGTGCCCATAGCGGCCGGCCACCTCCCGCCAACCCTCCGGTCGCACCCCACGCTGCTTGCCCAGGAGAGCCACGAAGATCTGCGCCTTCTGCTGCCCGTATCCGGGCAACGACCTCAGCCGAGCGAGCAACTCCCTCGCGTCCGAGACGTCTCGCCACAGCCCGGTCGCGTCACCGTCGTAATGCTCAACCAACGCACGGGACAGCTCCTGCACCCGTCCCGCCATCGCCTTCGGGTACCGGTGCAACGCCGGGGATCGTGCGAAAATCTCGGCCAGCCCCTCCGGGTCGTACTCGGCCAGCTCGTGCGCGTCCAGCGAGCGACCCAACCGCTGCTGCAGTTCGTAGGGCGCCGCGAAAGCTCGCTCCATCGGAATTTGTTGATCAAGAAGCATCCCGACGAGCAGCGCCAGCGGGTCCTGGTCCAGCAAGGCGTCCGCCGGTGCGTGCTGGCTCAACATCAAGCTCACCGGCGGCCTCCTGGGTCCTGGGTGAGATGAACTCCGGCACGGTCACCGCCAAGCCTACTGCGCGACCAGCCAATGCTACGCTCGCGGTACCGGGAAGTCAGCCGAAGAGCACTCGCGCGATCTCCGCCTCCGAACCGTCACGATTCGCTCCACCTCTTCACTATCTCGTCCGGTGTAGCCACGTATTCTTGGGTGCCCACGACGTCCAGTGCGAGACTGGACATCACACATCCCAGCCGGACGGAATCCTCAAGAGAGTTCATGGAGAACACCCGCGAAGAAGCCGACCCGAAGGCCTCCCCCACACCGGTCGGGTCAACCGGGTATCTGGCGATTGCCGCGCTCGGCTCCACGCACTGCCCGCGCGACTCCACGAGGACTCCTGCGCACTCGCTCCCTCGTAGAATGTGGTGATCTGCATGATCTTCATCTGGGACGCAGGCGAAGCGCGGGGTGTGCTCCGATCGTTGTCGTTTGGTCTCATCACGGTGCTCTCAGCGATGCAGTACTTCCTCAACCCCTGATCGCCCCAGCCCTTGATCTCCTGATCTCCCGGAGACCCGTGGGCACCCCCCGGCACCGCGACCTGGTTGGCTGGCAGGATCGCGAGTCGTGACATCCCACCCGCCGTTGGTCACCGGGTCAGCCGGAGTCGCGCCGTGAGAGCGGTGGTGAGCCGGGTCAGTGAGGCAGCGGTGCTGGTCGATGGCGAGGTGGTCGGCGAGCTGGCCGGGCCTGGGTTGCTGGTGCTGCTCGCCGTCACCCACGATGACGGACCCGAGCAGGCTGCCTCGATGGCACGCAAGCTGTATGAGCTGCGGATCCTGCGCGACGAGCGCTCGATAGCCGAGGCCTCCGATACCGGTGAGGGGCTGCTGGTGATCAGCCAGTTCACCCTCTACGGCTCGACCCGCAAGGGCAGGCGGCCCTCCTTCACCGCAGCCGCCCGGACCGACCATGCCGAGCCGCTGATCGAGGAAGTCGTCGCCCGGCTCAGGGCCCGGGGTGCTCCGGTAGCCACCGGCCGCTTCGGCGCGATGATGGCTGTGCGCAGTGTGGCCGACGGCCCCTACACAGTGATCCTCGAGGTTGGTAGCCCGTCAAGACCCGCCAACCCGACCCAAGATTGTCTCAGTCAGCCGCCAACCTGAGAAGTGGCTGAGGGTCGCGGCGGATGCGGCACTTCGCGGTGTGCTCGTTCGTCGAGCCAGATGAGGGCCGGGAACGAAATCCGGGCACCCGACGTTGTCCCCGATGCCGCCACGGGCACCCCCGGCAGGCGGAACGTGCAGCGTCGCATGCCGACGCAGGAGCGCACCCGGGTCGGCAGAAGCATCCAGTCGCAGGGAGGACCCGATGACCGCCGCACAGCACTCTCTGGAGAAGCCAGACGCGGGAAGCGAGATGGACCTCGACGCCCAGAGCCCTGCAGCGGACCTCGTCCGGGTCTACCTCAATGGTATTGGACGCACTGCGCTGCTCACCGCTCAGCAAGAGGTGGAACTCGCCAAGAGCATCGAGGCGGGCGTGTTCGCCCGGCACATGCTGGACACCACTCCGCGCCTCTCACCCACCCAACGGGAGGACCTGAGCCGGGTCGTGCGCGACGGTCACGAGGCCAAGAACCACCTGCTTGAGGCCAACCTGCGGCTGGTGGTGTCGCTAGCCAAGCGATACACCGGCCGCGGCATGCCGCTGCTGGACCTGATCCAGGAGGGCAACCTCGGCCTGATCCGAGCGGTAGAGAAGTTCGACTACACCAAGGGCTTCAAGTTCTCCACCTACGCCACCTGGTGGATCCGTCAGGCCATCACCCGCGGCATGGCCGATCAGAGCCGCACCATCAGGCTGCCGGTGCACCTGGTCGAGCAGGTCAACAAGCTGGCCCGGATCAAGCGGGATCTGCACCAGCAACTCGGCCGGGAAGCCACCCATCAGGAGCTGGCCGACGAGTCCGGCATCCCCCTGGACAAGGTAGCCGACCTGCTGGATCACTCCCGCGACCCGGTAAGCCTGGACATGCCGGTCGGTGCTGAGGAAGAAGCCCCGCTCGGCGACTTCATCGAGGACGCCGAGGCAGCCGACGCCGAGTCCGCAGTGATCTCCGGACTGCTGCAGGACGACCTGCGGCGCGTGCTGGCGACCCTGGAGGACCGGGAGCAGAAGGTCATCCGGTTGCGCTACGGCCTCGACGACGGCCAGCCGCGCACCCTGGACCAGATCGGGAAGCGGTTCGGCCTCTCGCGGGAGCGGGTCCGGCAGATCGAGCGCGAGGTCATGGCCAAGCTGCGTGCGGGTGACCGCGCCGAGCGACTCCGGGCGTACGCAAGCTGACTCAGCAGGTGACCAGCCGCCGGGTCCACGCCTCGGCAAGGGCCCCGGATACTCCCCTGGCCTGCAGCCAACCCGAGACCCCGCCGGGTGCTCCTTCCAACTCGTCGAGCACGGCTTGCAGGGCGGGAGCGGACGTGCCGACCAGGTGCTGTACCCGCAGCCGGTCCTCCTCATCCAGCACCGCCAGGTCCGCCGCCAACTGCTCGAGGAGGGCAGGCACGTTCGGCTCGGTACGCAGGTAGTCCTGCAGTACCGCATCCCGGGATACTCCGGCCGCGCGCAGCAGCACCGCGACGAGTACCCCGGTGCGGTCCTTACCCGCCGCACAGTGCACCAAGGTGGGGCCAGCCGCACCGACCAGCAGGTCGAGCACCTCGACGATCCGCTCACCCGCCCGGGCGAGCGACCCCAGGTACAGCTCCTCCAGGGCCGGCAGCTCGCGCCAGTCCCGGACGTGCGGGCCAGCTAGCAACGGCACCTGCACCACCTTGGTGTCCCGGCCCGCCAGCGGGTGACCACCGATGGGCTCATCGGGCTCTCGCAGGTCCAGCACGAGCGACGGGGGCCAGCCCACGAGGCCCGCCGGGGGGGTGTCCCCGTGGTGCGGGGCGTCACCGCGAAAGAGCACGCCGTGGCAGGTAACGGCGCCCCGGCCAGCGGGTAAGCCTCCGACGTCTCGAACGTTGACCATGCCGGAACCGATTCGTCTGACGTGCCGTAGCGGGCCCACCGGTGCCCTCTCTGCTCGGTCGCCGCTGTTGATGTCCCTAGTCTGTCCGGACACCACCCCTCAGGCCCAGCGCATCGACGACGAGCCCCACGAGTTGCCTCGGGTTGGAGGTACTGGCCTCGGCTTGGGGGTACGGCTTCAGTCCCGCGGGTCGTCGGGATCCAGCCCGTGCAATGGGTAAACCGCACGACGGGTCTGCTGGATCGCCCGGTCCACACCGCTGCCGGCGGACCCGTCCCAGGGCGTCCAACGGGGCTCGATGCCGTCGGTCATCGAAGTCGGCAGCGGCACTCCGCGGGCCAGCGTGCTGGTATGAGCCAGCCAGTCGGCGGGTATCGGCGTATCAGGATCAACATCGTGGTCGAGTACCGTGGCCAGCAGATGGGTCCAGGAGCGGGGTACCGCACGGAACAACGAGTACCCCCCGCCGCCCAGAGCCAGCCAGCGCTTGCCCGACGCCTGCTCGGCCAGCTCCCGCAGGGCACGGTGGGCGGCGCGCTGGCCGTCCACTGACAGCGCCAGATCGGCCAGTGGGTCCTCGGCATGGGTGTCCACGCCGTGCTGGGTCACCAACACGTCCGGGGCGAAGGCCCGCAGCAGGCCGGGCACCACGGCGTGGAAGGCCCGTAACCACTCACCGTCGCTGGTGCCAGGCGGCAGCGGCAGGTTGACTGCAGTGCCCTCAGCGCCAGGGGCACCGATGTCCGTGCAGTCCCCGGTGCCCGGCCAAAGGGTGGCCGGGTCCTGATGCAGCGAGATGGTGAGCACCCGAGGGTCGTCGTAGAAGGCATCCTGCACGCCGTCGCCGTGGTGCACATCGATGTCGACGTAGGCCACCCGGGTCACCCCGCCCGCGAGCAGCCGGCGGATCGCCAGCACGCAGTCGTTGTAGATACAGAAGCCAGCGGCGCGGTTGCGCATCGCGTGGTGCAGCCCACCGGCGATATTCACCGCTCGCTGCGCGCGCCCGGCAAGGATCTCGTCAGCGGCCAGCAGCGAGCCTCCCGCGACCAGCGCGGAAGACTCGTGCATCCGGGGGAAGACCGGGTTATCCGCAGTACCGAGGCCGTGACCGAGGTAGCCGCGCGGTGCCTGCTTGACAGCGGTGATGTAGTCATCGGAGTGCGCCGTGCGCAGCTCGTTGTCACTGGCCGGTGCTGGGGTCAGCGGCCGCACCCCGTCGAGCACACCCAGCGAACGAGCCAGCCGGATGGTGAGGTCGAGCCGGATAGGGTTGAGCGGGTGCCGACCGCCGAGGTCGTAGCCGAGAAACGCCTCGTCCCAGACAACGGCCGCGCGGGGAAGGGTCATGGCTACCCAGGCTACCGCCGCCGATCCCGCTCTCCTGCCGGTGCGGTGGTCCGGCTAACCAGGACTCGGGCCGGTGGCCACCGGACGAGCGGGGTCGGTGCACCACTGTGACCAGGATCCGGCATAGAGCGCGACCGGCTGCTCGGGGGTGGTGACACCGGCGAGCTCCATTCCCAGCACCAAGGCGCAGGCGGTGATCCCGGAACCACAGTAGGCGCCCAGCTCGCCACCCACGACCCCCCAGCCGCGCGCAAGCTCGCGCAGCCGGGCGGTTGATAACCAGCACCCTTGTGGATCGGTCAGCTCACCGAACGGGGCGTTGCGCGCCCCCGGCACGTGCCCTGCCCTCGGGTCCACCGGCTCGGTCATCCCCTGGTATCGCGGCGCCGCGCGGGCATCGAGCAGCACACCCTCCCGGGCCAGCCGCGCCGCCTGGTTCGCGTCGAGCACCGGCATTCCCCCTGGCCGAACGGTGATCGTGCCCGCCCGAGGCGCCGGCACGGCGGTGGACACCGGAAGGCCGGCTGCCCGCCATGCGGCGAACCCCCCGTCGAGCACGGCGACCGTCGGGTGCCCCGCCCACCGCAGGAGCCACCACACCCGCGCAGCCACCGACCCGTCCGCCGCGTCGTAGGCGACCACCGGAACCGTCGACCGGACTCCCGCCGAGCGCAGGGTGGCCTGCAGTGCATCCGGATCCGGGAGCGGATGTCGCCCGGCCGCCCCCGGGGGGCCAGCCAGCTCGGTGTCCACGTCGAGGAAGACCGCTCCGGGCAGATGACCGGCCTGGTAGTCGGTGCGCCCTGACGGCCCGCCCAGCGTCCACCGCACGTCCAGCAGGATGGGTGGCTCGGGTGCTCCGAGCTGCTCAGCCAGCTCGTGTGGCTCGATCACAGGGTGCATGGCATCTCATCCTGCCGTCCGCCGACCCACCCGCACAGTCCATCCTCCGAGCGTCCTGTGACACCCACCCATCCCCAGCCGTGCACCACTACCATGGCAGTGAATGAAGGAGACTGGTGTGAACGATCTCATCGACACCACCGAGATGTACCTGCGCACCATCTTCGAGCTCGAAGAGGAAGGCGTGGTCCCACTGCGCGCACGGATTGCGGAGCGGCTCGGGCAAAGTGGGCCCACCGTGAGCCAGACCGTGGCTCGGATGGAGCGTGACGGGCTGCTGACCGTGGCTGACGACCGGCACCTGGAGCTGACCGAGGAGGGTCGCAATCGGGCCACGTCGGTCATGCGCAAACACCGGCTGGCTGAGCGGCTGTTGGTTGACGTCATCGGCTTGGAGTGGGAGCAGGTGCACAACGAGGCTTGTCGCTGGGAACACGTGATGAGCGACGCGGTGGAGCGCAAGCTGATCGCGTTGCTCGGTAACCCGACCACGTCTCCTTACGGCAACCCCATCCCGGGCCTCGACGAGCTCGGAGTCGGGCCCAGCCCCGCACCCCTCGAGCCCGACCTGGTCCGGCTGGACGAGGTGGCCCGCCGCGGCGGGGGCACCGTCGAGGTGCGGCGGATCGCCGAGCACGTCCAACTGGACCCGGCCTTGATGGCGGACCTGCACAAGGTCGACGCGGTGCCCGGCAACGTCGTGCAGGTCGCCCCGCTGAGCCGGCCAGGTGGTCATGTGGTGCTCGCCGGTGGTGGATCTACCGTCGAGGTCGACAACGCACTCGCGCGCGCGGTACTGGCCCGCCGGCGGTGACCCCGCCGGAGCGGATGCGGCTGCTGGTCACCGGGGGTGCAGGCTACATTGGCAGCGTCTGCGCCGCCCGCCTGGTGGAGGTCGGCCACGACGTCGTGGTCCTCGATGACCTGTCCACCGGCCACCCGGATGCGGTGCCGTCAGGCTGCCGGTTTATCGAGGGCACTGTGGAGGAGGCAGGCACGCTGCTGGCGGAGGGGTTCGACGGAGTGCTGCACTTCGCAGCCCGGTCCCTGGTCGCCGAGTCGGTGACCGCACCGCAGCGCTACTGGCTGGGCAATGTCGTCGCCTCGGTACGGTTGCTGGAGGCGATGCGCGAGCACGGCACCCCGCGGCTGGTGTTCTCCTCCACCGCAGCCACCTACGGCGAGCCCACTGCAGTGCCCATCACCGAGGACGCCGCCACGCTGCCGACCAACCCTTATGGCGCGACGAAGCTTGCGATCGACCACGCCATCGGCTCGTACGCCACCGCACACGGCATTGCGGCGGTGAGTCTGCGGTACTTCAACGCGGCCGGTGCCTACGGCCGGTACGGCGAACGGCACACCACCGAGACCCACCTCATCCCGCTGGTGCTTCAGGTGGCTCTCGGTCACCGGGAAGCGATCATGGTATTCGGCGAGGACTGGCCTACCCCGGATGGCACCGCTATCCGGGACTACATCCATGTCCTCGACCTGGCCCACGCCCACGAGCTCGCGCTCAGCTACGCCAGGCCGGGTGAGCACCAGATCTACAACCTGGGCAGCGGCACCGGGTTCTCAGTCCAGCAGGTGATCGAGACCTGCCGGCAGGTCACCGGGCATCCGATCCCGGCGCAAGCCACGGCCCGCCGGCCGGGGGACCCGGCGGTACTCATCGCTGCCAGCGAACGGGCCCGCACCGAGCTGGGCTGGAAGCCCGAGCGCGCCGAACTCGGCACGATCGTGACCGACGCCTGGGACTTCGCCCGCTCCAGGGGGTGAGCGTCACTCACCGCCGCGGGCGCGGGCGTCGCCTGCGCCTGCGGCGTGGTGGCCGTCGCACAGCCGAGGCAGCGTCGAGCGCCACGGTGCGCAACACGTGTGGCGGAAGCCCGCCTTCCAGCGCTGCCCGCAACAGCCCGGACAGCGAGTGCTCCGGACACGCCCGCAGCGCCGCATCCAGGGCGAGACCAGCCAGCGCACCATCCCCACGAAGGTAGGCAGTCAGGGCCAACAGGGCTGCGGGCTCGGCCCGCTCCGGCGCCGGAGTTGCCCGCACGAGGGCCAGCCAGAGTCGCTCAGCGGCGACCGCACCAGGTCCGGTGCACCATGGCAGGCAGGCATCGCGGACCTGATGGTCGCACAGCGCCGAGGCGACCTCGGCGATCGTGCTGTCACTCAGCTCCACCTCCCCTGCGGCGGCCTGGTGGTGCAGCTCTTCGAGCCGGCACAACCTCCGGCCTCGCAGCTCGGCACTCATCGGGTGCTCGGCATCGGCGGCCCGCAGCAGCATGGCCCGCCGCTGCAGTGCCGCCGGCTCGTCACCAACGAGCAGCCTCGCCAGTTCTTCCCGATTGCCGAAGGTGACCGCCCCAGCCGCAACCGTGGCGGCCGCCAAGGGCGTGGCGGCGGGGTCGGCGACCGTTCCGGCGCACATCGGCTCTTGGTAGCAGCGCCACGGTGCCCCAGCCGCCGTCGCCGCCGCCCAGACCGCATGGACCAGCGGCAGCCCGGCCGTGCCGAACACCCCGTCAAGAACATCGACCAGGGCGCGGTGCGGTGGACCGCCGCATGCCGTGAGCTCGCCACCGATCGTGACCAGGGCGATGCCGGTAGGTCGCTGCCGGGCCATCGGCAACAGCATCTGCTCGGCCAGCAGCGCGGCTTGTTCGACATCGACAAGATCGGCCCGCAGGGTCAGGCCGAGTCTCTTGCCGTGCAACGCCAGCAGAACCACGGAGTCCTGTGGATGGAAGCCGAGCAGGTGCGGGACGGCGGCGATCAGCTCGGCGGGGTCGGAGAGCCGGACTCGCCCGGCGGGAGGTGCGCTCATGGCGTCGACAGTCCTCCCGCGGCGCCCACGGGTACAGTCGCCCTGCCGCCTACTGTGGACAACACCCCCAGGTGTGGACTACTGCCCCGCCGCGACGCCGCGCCCAGCCGGAATGTCAGACCCGCGGCTATCCTGCACGCCGCCTCAGACTCGACGTCGACCCGGACGACGGCACACGTAGCTCACCGCGGGCGGCAGGTTCCACCAGACCGTGCGGGTGGTCAGCACCTCGTCGAACACCTCGCCGAGCAGGGCGCGGAACCGGCGGGCCCGGTGCAACGGCAGCGCGTGCAAATAGGCCAGGGTGGTGAAGGCACCCCCGGGCCGAAGCGAGCGGGCGATCGCCGCGACGATGGCGCACTGTGCGTCGGGTCCGATCAGCGACCAGGGCAACCCGCTGACCACGACGTCGGCCCCGGTCAGGTGGTGCGCGGCGAGCAGCAACTCCAGCTCCGCAGCGTCTCCGACCAGCACGTCAACCCCCGGGTACTCGGTACGCAGGTGCTCGGCCAGCACCGGATCGATCTCGACCGCCACATGCCGTCCGCGGCCGGCCAGCCGATGCTCGATAGCGGCGGTGGCCGAGCCGGTGCCTGGTCCGAGCTCCACCACTACCGGATCACCCACCCGGGGCACGACGGTGGCCAGCCGGGCTGAAAGACGCGAGGAACTCGGCGCCACGGCCCCCACCGTGGCTGGGCTGCGGAGGGCAGCAGCAAGGAAGGGAGCAAGGTGTCGCGGTCCCAGCGGCATGAGCGCAGAGCCTGCCAGGCGGACTCAGCAACGGCGCAGGTGACCCAGCTACCGGGTGAGGGTGGCATCGTCGATCACCTGCACCGCGACCTGAAGCCCAGCGCGCGTCGCCGCCCGGTCCAGCAGCACAGCACGCTGCCAGCCCGGCGGGACGGTCCCGGCGAGCAACTCGCTGCGCAACAGGTCGGCGCGGGCGACATGGCGCGCGAAGGACCGCGCCGGGACCATCCGTCCCCGGTCCCGCTGGCCGTGCAACGCCAGCAGCGCAGGCACATCGAGCCACACGAACACCGCGGGCCGGCCGGTGAGCCGAGCCAGCGCTGCCAAAACAGCTCGGGTGCAGGCTCGGGTAGCCGGATCGTGCACCAGGACGGGCCCCGGGGCGCCCAGCACCGCGAGCAGCACCCGCAGTTGATGCCCCACATGCACCAAGGGCCGGTAGGCGCGGTACGGCAACCAGGACGGCATCCGGGTGAGGAGCAGCTTTCGCACCTGGTCGGAGTCCCGCACGGTGACCGTGGGGGTGTCGCGAAGGCCAGCGAGCAACGTGCTCTTGCCGGCCCCCGGCAGCCCGGCCAGCAGGACCAGGTCCCGTGGCCCAACCTTGATCGGATGCATTCCGCTCGACGCTCCGCAGGGTGGTCGCTCTTTCCAGCGGCAAGACGGCACACCGACCCCGGCCCCTCCTGGCGTTTGCCAGCTACGGGATGGATCTGATGGTGCGCCGCGTTGTACACGGTACGCGGCCCCGACCGGGAGCCGAGCGATGTAAGGACAAGGTGATAGTCAGTGACCGGCGAGCTGTACCGGATCGAGGCGGATGCCTCGGCCCCGGCGGGCGCGGTGCTGCTGCACGCCCTGACCGGATTTGTGGACGCGGGCCATGCCGGGCGCCTTGCCGTGGCGCATCTGCTGGCAACTCTTGAGCATCGCGTGCTCGCCACATTCGACGTTGACCAGTTGCTCGACTATCGCTCCCGGCGACCGGCAATGCTCTTCGATGAGGATCACTGGGCGGGCTATGAGCAGCCCCGGCTGGTGCTCTACGAGGCGCGTGATGAGGTGGGCACGGCGTTCCTGATCCTCACCGGCGCGGAGCCGGACCTGCAGTGGGAGCGGTTCGCCGATGCAGTTCGAGAGCTGGTCGAGCGATTCGGGGTGCGACTGACGGTGGGCCTTGGCGCCGTGCCGATGCCGGTACCCCATACCCGCCCGGTCACGGTCACTGCGCATGCCACCCGCCCTGAACTGATCTCCTCCTATCGGCGGTGGTTCGGCACCGTGGAGGTTCCCGGGAGCGTCAGTGCCCTGGTGGAGCTGCGGCTGGGCGAGGCCGAGCATGACGCGATGGGCTTCACCGTGCACGTGCCCCATTATCTGGCCCGGATGGAGTACCCAGAATCTGCCCGGGGACTGCTGGAGCATGTCGCGCGGACCAGTGGATTGGCGCTGCCCCTTGCAGCACTGCGCTCCGCAGCCCAGCAGGTCCTGGCCGAGGTGGAGGAGCAAATCTCCCGCTCCAAGGAAATCACCGCGCTGGTCGCGGGTTTGGAAGCCCGATTCGACGCCGCCGCCGGGGCATTCGGTACCGCGGCATTCGACCAGCTTCCAATGCTGACCACGGACGCTGAGCCGTTGCCGACCGGAGATGAGATCGCCGCGGAGCTGGAGCAGTTCCTCGCCGAGCAGGAGGACGGCCCGGCCACCGACTGAGGGGGGTGCTCCAACTGCAACTCACCGGTAACCGACGCGCGCCCCCTCCTTTCTAGGGTCGCAGGTATCGGGAGAGGGAGGATCGGTGGTGCCACGACTGCACGGACCGCTCAGCGCGGTCCCCGACGTGGACACGGCACTGCGGTTTCGCCCGGTGCACGGCTACCGCCGGGCCTTCCGGATGACCGGGGCAGGCTCACCGGTCCTGCTCATCCACGGCATCGGGGACTCCTCCGCCACTTGGCGGGAGGTGATCCCCGCATTGGCGCGGCGGCACCTGGTGATCGCCCCGGATCTGCTCGGGCACGGCTGGTCGGACAAGCCGCGCGCGGACTACTCGGTGGCTGCCTACGCCAACGGAATGCGGGATCTGCTGGGTGTGCTGGGTGTGGAACAGGTCACCCTGGTGGGGCACTCGCTGGGTGGGGGCGTCGCCATGCAGTTCGCCTACCAGTTCCCCGAACACACCGATCGGCTGGTGCTGGTCTCCAGCGGCGGTCTGGGCCGCGAGGTGAGCGGGTGGCTGATGCTGGCCTCGCTGCCGGGCGCCAACATGCTGCTGTCGTCGCTGCTCCGGCTGCCCGGCGCCCGGATGCAGGCCAAGTTGGTGGGCGGCCTGCTGCGGTGGCTGGGTACCGGCCTCGGCGTCGACGCCCCGGACATTGTGCGCCTGTTCGACTCGCTGGCCGAGCCCACCGCACGGCAGGCGTTCCTGCGCACGCTGCGTGCAGTAGTGGATCACCGAGGCCAGGTGGTCACCATGCTGGACCGCTGCTACCTCACTCGGGGTATGCCGACTTTGCTGATCTGGGGAGCGCGCGACGCGGTCCTGCCGCTGCGCCATGCCTGGACCGCGCACCAGGCGATGCCCGGCAGCCAACTGGAGATATTCGAGGACGCTGGTCATTTCCCGTTCCACGCTGACCCGGCGCGTTTCGTCTCCGTGCTCGACGCCTTCATCGCCGGCACGGCACCGGCGGACTGGAGACCGGAGCAGTGGCGCGAACTGCTGCGCACCGGGCGACTGGCCGACGGCGTCCCGGTGGCCAGTACCACCCAACGCCGGGAGGCGGAACGAGCACTGCGTAGTGCGAGCGAGCGCAGCGCGACGTGAACCACGCGACAGGAGCATGGCACTCCGAGCCGCGGGTCGGGCATGCTCGATACGTCCCGGTGCCCACTGCGGTACATCGCTCACCCAGCGCCCCAGTTGCCGCCCCAGTCGCCGTTGTCGGCGTTCGTCATCCTTCGGAGGCTGCATGCTGCACACCATCCTCGACCATGGCGTACGGCCGCTGGCCCGGCTTTTCCTGCGCCCTTCGGTGCATGGCGCCGGGTTCGTCCCCGAACGCGGGCCGGTCATCCTCGCCAGCAACCATCTGTCGTTCATGGACAGCGTGGTGATCCCGCTGGTGCTCCCCCGACAGGTGACCTTTCTGGCCAAAGCCGAGTACTTCGAGGGGGCCGGGGTGCTCGGATGGCTGAGCCGCCGGTTCTTTCTCGCGACGGGTCATGTGCCGGTCCACCGTGGGCACGGGCGGGCCGCCTGGGCGGCGGTACGGGTTGCGCAGGGAGTACTGGCCCGCGGGGGAGCGCTGGCGATCTACCCCGAGGGCACCCGATCTCTCGACGGCCGGCTCTACCGTGGCCGGACCGGGGTGGCGCGACTCACCCTGCTCACCGGTGCCCCCGTGATACCGGTGGCACTGGCCGGCACCGAACGGGTGCAGCCGGTCGGCAGCCGGATTCCCCGGCCGTATCCGGTGACGGTTCGCTTCGGAACCCCTCTGGAATTCTCTCGATACGCGGGCAAGGAGCGGCAGGTGCCGGTGCTGCGCACCGTCACCGACGAGATCGTCGACGCCATCCGTCGGCTGTCCGGTCAGGAGTACGTCAACGCCTACCATCCGGCCGCGGCAGCCTGAGCAGCATTCGGTCCTGCGCATCGCACTTGGTCCAGCACGGGGATGGTCTGCCCGCGGGAGCCGACGGCAGCGACGAAGCTGCTGCGCAACCCTGGCCGGCTTCATGCGTTGATCGGTATGAGAAATCGTCCGGTGCGCGGCACCGCCCGGCCGTGGCGTTGCGCGATGGGCGTCCTGGTCAGCCGGTCAACGAAGCGAGGAGCCTCACTAGTGGGCCGACATCGCTACCCACGGCAGCCAATGCTTCGCCTGGAGCAGCCGCGGCGCAAGCGGGCCCACCAGGTCCATACCGCCCTCCTGCTCGCCGTGCTGTCCGCGCTCATACCCGGCTCCGGTCACCTCGTTCTCGGCCGCCGCATCGGCTACCTCATCCTCACCGCCTTCCTACCGCTGATCAGCACCGCGGGTCTGGTCGCGTACGCAGTGCCCCGGGACAAACTGCTCGAGTACGCGCTGTCCGCACATGTCCTCGGCTACGCCATCGGCGCCCTCCCGGTGATCGGCCTGCTCTGGCTACTGGTGATCATCAGGACGTATATTCTGGCCGCCCCACGACGGGTGGCTGCCGGTCAGCGGCTGGCGGGGGGCTTCCTGGTCACGATGCTCGCTGCCGCCACGCTCACCCCGTTCGGCTACGCCGCCTACACCGCGAACACTCAACGTAACCTGCTGAACACCCTGTTCCCTGGCGTGTCGGGCTCCGAGCAGTCCACCGGTGACGCGATCCACAAGCCGAGGGTCAACCTGCTCCTCATCGGCAGCGATGCCGGGCCCGGCCGAGTCGGCACCCGGACCGACACCATGATGGTCGCCAGCATCGACACCACGACCGGTCGCACCACCCTGTTCAGCTTGCCCCGCAACCTGAGGAAGGCTCAGTTCCCGGCAGGCTCCAAGCTGGCCGAATGGTTCCCGGACGGCTTCACCGACCCACGTAAGCCAGGCTCCCCGGAGTACATGCTCAACGCACTCTACACATACGGCAACGATCACCCCGACCTGGCGCCACCGAAACCGAGTAAAATTGCTGGGCTGAACGTGCTCGCCGCGTCGATCGCCACCATGCTCGGCCTGCAGTTGGATTATTACATCCAGGTCAACATGGCGGGCTTCACCTCGATCATCGACGCATTGGGTGGACTGGACGTCAACGTCGGCCCGCAGCCAGTGCCGATAGGTGGTATCGGGGTGCACGGCGAGGCCGTCAAGCCCTTCGGTTACATTCCGGCGGGTCACCAGCACCTCACCGGCAATCAGGCTCTGTGGTACGCCCGTTCACGCACCAACGCCGACGACTATTCCCGCATGGGCCGCCAGCGGTGTCTGTTGAAGTACATCGTCGACCAGAAGAGTCCCCTCGATGTGCTGTCCAACTTCCAGGCCGTAGCTACCGCCACCAGCAGCAATGTCATCACCAACATTCCGCAGGACGCGCTCCCCACGCTGGTACAGCTAGCCATGAAGGCCAAGAACCAGCCGCTGGAGAGCATCTCCTTCGATCCGCGGCTGCCCGACCCCAACCGGCAGGACGGCTGGTTCAACACCGCCCACCCGGACTTCTCGTACATGCGCCAGGTAGTGCAGAACACGATTAATCCGCCGCCCGCTCCCGCGGCAGCACCAAGACCCAACAGGACGATGGCCATCGGGACCACCGACAGTCCGAGGCCTACCCGCAGCCCGGGGGCCACCAGCGGCCAACCCGCCAACACCACCGACCGCGGCCAGGAAACGTCACCGGACGCGAGCGGCTCCGCGCCACCCACGTCGCTGGATGCCGCCTGTTATCCAGGTCAGGAGTAAACGGTTTTCGATCAGCGTTCAGCACTCGTCGCACGTCATGCCCTGCACCACGAGGTGCCTGAGCGTAGCGAACTCGTCATCGGTCATCTTCGTCTTGAGCAGGTCCACAATGCAATTGATGGCGGGATTCCACCGCGCGCCACCACCACCGTTCCACGCGTTGTCGAGCACCGGCTGAATGGTCTCGTCGTTGTAATCACAACCCTCGTCGAGGCCGATGTTGACGAGAAGGTCAGCGATCTCCTCGATGGTGATTGCTTCCATGACCTCTTCCTGTTCAGTCGTCTGCCCACCCCGCGCCCGGCGCGCCGTACTCGCTACCCAGATCCGCGCCCTGCGGCACGGAGCGGGCACACGGTTACCCACTCACCAGCTTGCTCTCCTTGCCGCCGCCCGGCCGCGCCCGGCTCCTGCCCCCTTCTTGCGGTCTCGCGGTTTCCACTCCATCCGGGGCGCTACCCGAGGGATCTCCTCCTCGACCCCAACACCGCCGGTAGCTTCATGCACCAGCTTCACCGCGGCCAGCGCCACTTCCATCACGTCGAACTCGTCGGCGAGAGTTTCGACGACGACCCGATAGCTCTCCAGATCGTTCTCCAGCAGGCTCTCGTGCAGCGCAGCCCGGGTGTGCTCCAAGCGTCGGGCGCGGAGGTCAGCAACGCTGGGCACGGTCTCGACCGAGATCCGCTGCCTGGTCACCCGCTCGATCGTCTTGAGCATCCGATGCTCGCGGGGCTCAACGAGGGTGATGGCCACGCCTTCGCGACCGGCCCGCCCGACCCGGCCGATCCGGTGCACGTAGGACTCGGGTGCGGAGGGGAGATCGTAGTTCACCACGTGGGTCAGCAGGTCGATGTCCAGCCCGCGGGCGGCCACGTCAGTGGCAACCAGTAGTTCTGCCGTCCCGCTGCGCAGCCGCCCCATCACCCGATCCCGGTGTTCCTGGCTCATCCCGCCGTGCAGCGTCTCGGCACGGTAACCACGCCCGTTGAGGGAGGCGGTGAGCCGGTCCACCTCGTCGCGGGTGCGGCAGAAGACGATCGTTGCGGTGGGTGACTCCACATCCAGCAACCGGCCGAGCGCGGCGGTCTTGTACGCTCGCGGCACCAGATACGCGTGCTGGCGCACCAGCGGGGTCTCCCCCTTGGTGGCCTGGGCACGTCCCAGCTCGATCCGGACCGGCTCGCGCAGGTGCCGGCGCGCCATCTCGTCGATGCGCCGGGGCATGGTCGCGGAGAACAGCACTGTCTGGCGGTTCACCGGGGTGGTTCGCAGGATCGTCTCGATGTCCTCGGCGAACCCCATGTCAAGCATCTCATCCGCCTCGTCGAGGACGACCGTCGTGATGCGGTCCAGCCGCAGTGTGCCGCGGTTGATGTGGTCGAGCGCGCGACCGGGCGTGGCCACCACGACGTCAACCCCGCGTTCCAGTGCCCGCAACTGCCTGCCGATCGGCTGCCCCCCATAGATCGGCAGCACCCGCGCATCCAGTTCTCGGCCGTAACGGTGGACCGCCTCGGAAACCTGCACAGCCAGCTCCCGAGTGGGCACCAACACCAAGGCGGCCGGATCGCTGCCACCGTACTGCATCCGCTGCAGCACCGGGAGAGCGAACGCCGCGGTCTTGCCAGTCCCCGTCGCCGCCTGCCCCAGCAGGTCCCGGCCTGCCATTAGCGGGGGGATCGCCGCCCGCTGGATGGGGGTGGGCTCCTCGTAGCCGAGGTCAACGACCACGCGCAGCAGTTCAGCCCGCAACGCCAGGTCGACGAAGCCCGTGGTGTCATCGGTGGTGCTGAAGCTCATCTGGAGTCCCTCGGGTCGACACTGCCCACGGACGCACCCTGCCTTACCCTTCACGACCCGCTGCCCCCGCCCTCATCCCACCGCCTCACCCGCAGTGATCAGCCGGCGGCGTCTGACTCGCCGGTCCGACCGGGGGGACGGGTGCAGTCTGGATGCGCCGACCCCAGCAGCACTATCGTCCGTCGGGTACCTGCAAGCGCTGGCCGGGCTGTACTGCTGAGCCTGACATTCCATTCAACTGCCGGATCCGCTCAACCACGGCGCGCGGATCGGAACCCGGTGCCACCCGCTGCGCGACATCCCATACTGTCTCGCCTGCGCCCACCTGGACCACAGCCGTCTCGGCCGGAATCCCAGCACGGGACGTCTGACCAAGCCAGCCCAGACCGCCGACCAGCATCAACGTCACCACAGCGGCCGCGATCAGCCGGATCGGCCTGCCCGGTCGCACCGGCCCCGGTGGCGCCCACCCCGGCCGGACCGAAGCCGGCGGCCGCACCCGGCTCCGCACCGCGAGCGCCAGAATCGCCTGGCCGTGCCACCCCACCAGTGCCGTCACGATGCCCTCCTCAGCACTCAGGCCTGCTCGAACGTGCGTTCGATCGAGCTGCTGTGCGATGTGTACCACGTCGCACTGACAGAATCACGGATCCTCGGCGTGTTGTTCGAACAGATGTTTGATGTCAAGACGGATGCTGGCTAGCGTCGGCACCGGGATCGGACCTGGTCCGGTCCGCGGTCCAGGGCTGGCCGGCAGGCCGGCACGACCAGCGGGATCTGCAGGCCCAGAAGGAGGAGTAAGGAGGAGTGGTGGCACGGAAGCGAAGCGGCAAGCCGGAGCCAGCCGGGGCAGGAGGGCGAGCGCAGCGCGCGGGCAGTGATGGGCCTGCGGCACAGGTGCACGCATTCCCCGAGCCCGAGGACAGCACCGGCGGCGGCGGTCTCACTCCCCGGCAGCGCCGGATCCTCGAGGTGATCATGGACTGGGTGCAGCGCTTCGGCTACCCCCCCAGCGTGCGTGAGATCGGTGAGGCGGTCGGGCTGACCTCCACCTCCTCGGTCGCGCACCAGTTGCGCGCCTTGGAACGGAAGGGATACCTGCGCCGGGACCCCAACCGGCCCCGTGCCGTCGGAATCCGGCCCGCCGAGGGCCCGGCCGAGGGGCCGGCGGAGAGCCCAGTGGAGGGCGCAGGAGAGGACCCTGCCGAGATCCCCGTGCACGAGACCGAGGAAGCCCGCCGCCCCAGCCCCACCTACGTTCCCGTGGTTGGCCGGATCGCCGCCGGTGGTCCAGTGCTCGCCGAGGAGGCCGTCGAGGATGTCTTCCCGCTGCCCAAGGAGATCGTCGGCGAGGGGGCGCTTTTCCTGTTGCGGGTCGCAGGTGACTCCATGATCGAGGCGGCGATCACCGACGGGGACTGGGTCGTCGTGCGTCAGCAGCCCACCGCCGACAACGGCGATATCGTGGCTGCCATGATCGAGGGCGAGGCGACGGTGAAGACCTTCAAGCGCCGCGACGGGCATGTCTGGCTGCTCCCGCACAACCCCGCCTACCAACCCATTCTTGGAGATGAGGCAACGGTGCTCGGCCGGGTGGTAGCTGTGCTGCGCCGGCTTTAGCGCTTCCCGGATAAGTCCCGTAGTCCCTTCTCAGCAGGCCGCTGGCTCCGCCGCGCGACCATCAGGACCAGCAGTGCGATGAGACCGGCTGCCACCACGACCGGCTGCCACCACGACCGCACCCCGGCACCAGGTCCGGCTGCTGGACGGGGAACAGGCTGGGTGTCCTCGTGGGAGACCGGAACCGGGTGGGCGACCAGCGCGGCGGCAGCAGGCACCGCGCGAATCGGGGCCGGGTCACCGGCCGACCCGGGCGGCTGCTCGGAGCCCGAGAGCAGCGTGCCGTCCGGCGCCAGCGCCAGCGCCTCTCCCTGCGGCTCGCCGGGCAGCGGGATCCGTACCGGCACCGTCATGAGGGCGGCGGCGATGTCCCCGCCGGGGGCGGAGAACAGGTAGGCATCGGTGTAGGTCCGCAGGGCGACCACCTGGCCGTCGGCACTGACTGCTCCCCCGGTGACCAGTACCGACCCGACGCTGCCCGCCGGTCCGCCGGGCGTGCTGGTCGACTCGATCCGCACGGTGGCGACCAGCACCAGCGGAGTGGGTCCGGGCTCGGCGAGCCCGGCGGTGGGCCGGTACACCCGGGCGGCACCCAGCTCCTTGGTCACCAGGTACGGAACGTCGGCGTGATCCAGCAGCAACGCCTCGACGTCATGCGGTCCGTCGGGGTAGGTCAGCCGGTAACGACCGGCCCGGCCGTCGGAGGTCAACCGGTCCAGGGCGACCGTGCGGCGATCCAGATCGTTGTCGCCGGTGTCGGCCAGCCAGAGCGCCCCGTCCCGGGCCAGTGCCAGGTCCTCGATGTCGTACGGATCGATGTCCGCGATGATCGTGTCGAGCATCGCGCAGTCGGCCGGGTTCAGGACCAGGACCCGCAGGCTGGTGCCCCCATCGGAGACCGCGAACCACCGGCGGCCGTCAGTGGCCAGACCGGACAACTCGGTGAGCTCAGGGTCGGCGGGGGCGCACAGGTCGTGCGCCTCGGGCTGCGCACCGCCCACCGCAGGGGTGGCCATGCCGATCAGCAGGCAGGCGAACGCCGGTACCACGGTCCGCCACGGGGATGACCACAACGTCAGGCCCGTACCTGGTAACCACTCAGCGCGTCGGCGAGATCCGGGCGCACCCGCGCCCGCAGCCGGGTGCCGTGCTCCGTATGCTCGGTGTCGAGCACCTCGCCCTCGGCGTGCACCCGGGCGACCAGGGCGCCCTGCGTCCATGGCAGCAGCGCATCGATCTCGACTTCCCGGCGGCGAGGCAACGCGTCGGCGATCCGCTCGACCAGGCCGGTGAGACCGGCACCGGTGTGCGCCGAGACGAACGACGCGCCGGGCAGCAGGTGCCGCAGCCGGGACAGCACGAGCTGATCGGCTTGGTCGATCTTGTTCACTACCAGCAGCTCGGGCGGCATCGGAATGTTCCTCCCCGCAGCGATCTCGGCGAGCACCTCGCGCACCGCCTCCACCTGCCGCTCGGGCATCGAGTCGGTGCCGTCCACCACATGCAGCAGCAGGTCGGCGTCGGTGACCTCTTCCAGGGTGGACCGGAACGCCTCTACCAACTGGTGCGGCAGGTGCCGGACGAAACCGACGGTGTCGGTAAGCGTGTATTCCCGCCCGTCTGGGGTGCCGGCTCGGCGGGTGGTGGGGTCCAAGGTGGCGAACAGGGCGTCCTGTACCAGTACCCCAGCCCCGGTGAGGGCGTTGAGCAAGCTGGACTTGCCCGCGTTGGTGTAACCCACGAGGGCGACGCCGGGCACCCCGCCCGCCCGTCTGCGACTCCGCTTGGTGTCCCGGACGGTGCGCATTCCGGCGATCTCCCGGCGCAGCTTGGCGATCCGGCGGTGAATACGCCGCCGGTCAGTCTCCAACTTGGTCTCACCCGGACCCCGGGTGCCGACCCCGCCGCCCTGACCCCCGACCTGCCCACCGGCCTGCCGGGACAGTGCCTCCCCCCAGCCCCGCAAGCGGGGCAGGAAGTACCGTAGCTGGGCCAGCTCGACCTGGACTTTACCCTCGCGGGAACGGGCGTGCTGCGCGAAGATATCCAGGATCAGCGCAGTCCGGTCGATGACCTTGACCCTGAGCTTGGCCTCCAACTGGCGTAGCTGACCAGGGGTCAGCTCGCCGTCGCAGATGACGGTGTCCGCCGCGGCACTGAGCACGACCTCGCGCAGCTCGAGAACCTTGCCCGAGCCGATATAAGTGGCCGGGTCGGGACGCTCGCGGCGCTGCACGAGTCCCTCGAGGACCTGTGATCCAGCGGTCTCGGCGAGCCGGGCCAGCTCGGCCAGCGACGCTGCGGCGTGGGCTGCGGAGCCCTCGGTCCAGACCCCGACGAGCACCACCCGCTCCAAGCGCAGCTGCCGGTACTCGACCTCGGTGATATCGGTGAGCTCGGTGGACAGCCCCGCAACGCGGCGCAGCGCCGAACGGTCGGCAAGTTCCAGCTCGCCCAGGGACGTGGTCCGGTCGGGCGACTGGTCCCCAGCCGAGTAGTCGGGACGGGGGGGCGGGAGAATCGGTGAGGTTGTCATACGCCTGCCATCGTGACACGTCAGCCCGATCCCGCCCACCGAAATATCCAGCACCCGGACACACAGCCCAGCGGGCGGTCAGTGCGCCGCCCACCAACGGGGGTCGAGGTGACCGCGCGCCACCAGGACTGCCGGGCCGGTCAGCGTGCTACCGTCGGCGGTGATCGCCACGTGCACCTGGCCCCCGGGGACCAGCACGTCGGCGGCACCGCTACTCAGACCCTGGGCATGCAGTGCGGCAGCGACCGCGGCGACCGTGCCGGTGCCGCAGGAACGGGTCTCCCCCACCCCCCGCTCGTGCACCCGCATCCGCAACCGGCCTGCGTCCAGCACGTTGACGAACTCGACGTTGACGCCGTGCGGGAAGGCCACCGGGTCGTGACCTGGTGGCACGGTGAGGTCGAGTTGCTCCACCGCTACCTCAGTGAGGCAAGCCAGATGTGGATTGCCCACGTCCACGGCAAGTCCGGGGAAAGCCAGACCCTCGACGGTTGCCGTGGAGCTGCCGACCAGGTGCACCCGTCCCATCGCGACGCTCACCGCGCCGTCGTCATGCAACCACACCGTCCGGGAACCGGACCGGCTACCTACCCGGAATGCGGTCCCGGTGACCAGGCCGGTGTCAGCCAGGTAGCGAGCGAACACCCGCACCCCGTTGCCGCACATCTCGGCGAGGGATCCGTCGGCGTTGCGGTAGTCCATGAACCAGTCGCCAGGCACCGGTTCGTCCGGCGGCAGGGCATCGGACATCAGCGCGCTGGGTATCACCCGCAACACGCCGTCGGCCCCCAGTCCGCAGTGCCGGTCGCAGAGCGCACGCACCCGAGACCGGGTGAGCTCGAGCGCACCGGCCGGATCAGGGAGCAGGACGAAGTCGTTGCCCGTCCCATGTCCCTTGACGAACTCGATCCCGTGTTCCATCGGACCGCAGCCTATCGGGGTGAGCTAGCGCGGATCGGCCAGCGACAATGCGGCGTCCAGCAGGTCCGGGCGGTCGGCATCCAGCCAGTGGATCCGGCCGTCGCGCTGGAACCAGGAGCGCTGCCTGCGGATCAGACGCCGGGTCGCCTGCGCAGTCGGCTCGGCCGCGCAGGCCGGGTCGGCTCCGGAGTCCAGGGCGGCCAGGACTTGCTGGTAGCCCAGGGCACGAGGTGCGGTCCGGCCCTCCCGTAACCCCCGGGCCACCAGGTGGTGGACCTCCTCGACGAGGCCGGCCGCGAACATCCGCGCCACCCGGGCGCTGACCCGTGCGTCCAGGATTGCCGGAGCGGTGTCCAGCCCAATCTGCACCATGTTGTAACGCGCCGGTCCGGGTGCGGGCAAGGTCGCCGAGTACGGGCAACCAGTGAGTGCGATGACCTCCAACGCCCGCACCAGCCGGCGCCCGTTGCTCGGCAGGATATGGCCGGCGGCCACCGGGTCGACCCGGTACAGGCGGTCGTGCAGTGCGCGGGGCCCTCGCTCGGCCAGCTCGCTCTCCAGGCCGGCTCGCACCGCCGCATCGGTACCCGGGAAGTCCAGGTCGTCCAGCACGGCACGGAGGTACAGTCCGGAGCCCCCGGCCAGCACGGGCACCCGGCCCGCTGCGAGCAACTCGTCCATTATCCGGCGGGCCGCACGCTGGTAGGCCGCTACCGATGCGGTCTCGGTGACGTCGAGGACGTCGAGCAGGTGGTGCGGCACGCCGCAGCGGTGCACAGGGGCCAGCTTCGCCGTGCCGATGTCCATTCCCCGGTAGAGCTGCATCGCGTCGGCGTTGAGCACCTCGCCACCGAGCCGGGCGGCCAACTCGACCGCAAGCGCGGACTTGCCGGTGGCGGTGGGGCCGACCACAGCAACGGCGGGAACGTTCACGAACGAGAATCCTTCCACTTCGTGACCGCGGTGCAGCCGCCGTTGTGCCCCTCGGGGCACCCCGGATCCCGCCGGATCACCCCGCGGTGAAAGCTGCCTTCACTACTTCAGGTCTAATGCCCACTACGCAACTGCCCCGTGAACTGCTTCAATGCCGCCGTAACCGGAGGGAACGCGACCCTCCGGTCCAAGCGCAGGGCCCCGCCTATTCGGGGCGCCGGCCGCCGGACGCGGCGGCGGGCACGAGGTCGAGGAAGGCCGGCATGACCAAGCAGCCCAGCACCCAGCAAATCGACATGGACCGCCCCGGCACGGGGTGGCACTCCGCTCCCGACCAGCCGAGCCTGGAGGACAGCGTCACCGCCTCCACTGGAGAACCCGGTGCTCGCCCCAGGGTGACCTCGGCCAGCCGCGATCCGCGCTGCTGGGGACGGATCGATCAGGACGGTACGGTGTATACCAACACCGCTGCCGGCGAACGGAAGGTGGCCTCCTGGCAGGCCGGTACTCTCGAGGAGGGCCTCGCGCACTTCGCGCGCCGGTTCGACGACCTGCTCACCGAGGCTGAACTGCTGGAATCCCGGTTGGCCTCAGGCGCAACCGACCCCAAGCAGGTGCTGTCGCGCATCGGCGCGTTGCGTCACGAGCTGGTCGAGCCGAACGTGGTGGGTGACCTCGCGGGGCTGGCCGCACTGCTGGACTACCTGCAGCGCCGCGCCGAGGACGCCTTGGCCGGTGCCAAGCTGGCCCGGGAGCAGGCCAAGGCGCATGCCATCGCCCGCAAGGAGGCGCTGGCCGCGGAGGCCGAGCAGATCGCCGCCGAGTCGACCCAGTGGAAGGCCAGCGGTGACCGGCTGCGCACCATTCTGGACGAGTGGAAGACGATCAAAGGCATCGACCGGAAGACCGACGAGGCGCTGTGGCGGCGGTTCTCCAAGGCGCGGGACGCCTTCACTCGGCGTCGTGGCGCGCACTTCGCCGAGCTGGACCGGCAGCGGGTCAATGCCCGGCAGCGCAAGGAGGTGCTGGTCGCCGAGGCTGAGGAGCTGGCCGACTCCACCGACTGGGGACCCACTGCCGGTCGGTTCCGGGCCCTGATGGCGGAGTGGAAGGCGGTCGGGCGCGCCCCGAAGGAGGCTGACGAGGCACTGTGGCAGCGGTTCCGCGCCGCTCAAGATCAGTTCTTCCGCCGTCGGTCAGCCACATTCTCGGAGCGCGACGCGGAACTTGAGGAGAACGCGCAACGCAAAGCGGAACTCATAGCCGCTGCCGAACGCATCGACCCCACTGCGGACATCGAGGCGGCCCGCGCCCAGCTTCGTGACATCCAGCAGCGCTGGGAGGCGGTGGGCAAGGTCCCCAGAGAGCGGGTCAAGGCACTGGATGCGCGGCTGCGGGCGGTCGAGGACCGGGTTCGCTCCACTGCTGACGCCCAGTGGCGGCGCACCGATCCCGAGGCCGAGGCCAGGGTGGCCCAGTTCCGGGAGCGCGTCGAGCAGTACGAGGCCCAAGCGGCCAAGGCTCGGGCCGTCGGGGACGACCGCCGGGCCAGCGCCGCCATGGCGCAGGCCGACCAGTGGCGCGAGTGGCTGGCCGCTGCCGAACAGGCGGTGGCCAGCCGCTGAGCGGGGGGATCGGCTACGGGCGGGATACCGCGAGCCGGAACCACTGGGCAGCCAGCACTACGACCGCCAGCACAGCCAGGATCAGCCCGACCCCAGGGCCTGATCCCTCAGTGGTCTGCCGGGACCAGATCGCCCACACGCCGTCGAGCACGCAGTAGCCGCAACCCAACGCACTGGCCCAGACCAGACCCCAGCGCCGGGTGAGCAATGCCAGCGCGGAGAGCCCGACCCCCAACCCGAGTGCGACCGCCGCGAACAGCCGGGGCAACAACCCGACCTCCTCGGCCGGGTCGGCGGTGCCGCGCAGCACCTCCCAGCCACTGGCCCCCCCGACCCAGGGCAACAAGGTGGCCAGCAGCAACACCATGATCGCGCCAGCAATCACCACTGCCCGGCTGCCCGGGTCGACCCGGCGTAGCGCGGAGCGTTCCACCGCGTCGATCTCGGCGCGCAGCTCGTCCATCCGGTCCGGGTCGTCGGTCACCAGGCATCCTCCGCCGCCCCAGCCGACCTGCCCACCGCCCGAAAGGTGGTCATGACGCCGGCCGGTCGAAGGAGGGCAGCCCCAGTGCCACGCCCCGCGTGGTCGGGCGTCGGGCGTCGGCCCAGGCGTCACCCGCTGCGGTACGCCGGTGAGCTCGCGGCGCCAGGTCGGACACCAGATGGTGCGGGGCACCGTAGGTGATCTCCGTGTGCACCACGTCCCCGGGCCGGATCTCGGCCGTACCCGGCACGAAGTGCACCAGCCGGCCGTCTCTCGCCCGCCCGCTCATCCGCCGGGTCACGGCATCCTTGCGGCCCTCGCCCGTGGCGACCAGCACCTCCACCGTCGCGCCGACCAGCGAGTGGTTGAGTTCCCACGAGATCTCCTCCTGCACCGTGACCAGCCGGTGGTACCGGTCCTGAACGACCGATTTGGGCACCTGGCCGGGCATCTCGGCGGCCGGGGTACCCGGCCGGGGTGAGTACTGGAAGGTGAACGCCTGGGTGAAGCGCGCCGCGCGCACCACGTCGAGCGTGGCCTGGAAGTCGGCCTCGGTCTCCCCGGGGAAGCCGACGATGATGTCCGTCGACAGCGCAGCATCAGGCATCACCGCCCGCACCTCGTCGACAATCTGCAGGTAACGCCGGGCCCGATAGGAGCGGCGCATCGCGCGCAGCACCTGGTCTGAGCCGGACTGCAGCGGCATGTGCAACTGGTGGCAGACGTTGGGGGTGCCCGCCATCGCATCGATGACCTCGGAGGTGAAGTCCCGCGGGTGCGGTGAGGTGAAGCGCACCCGCTCCAGCCCTTCGATGCGCCCGCAAGCCCGCAACAGATCGGCGAACGCGCCCCGGTCGCCGAACCCCGCCCCGTAGGCGTTGACGTTCTGCCCGAGCAAGGTCACCTCGAGCACGCCGTCGGCCACCAGCGCCTCGACCTCGGCGAGCACGTCACCGGGCCGCCGGTCGACCTCCCTGCCACGCAGCGCGGGCACGATGCAGAAGGTGCAGGTGTTGTTGCAGCCCACTGAGATCGACACCCAGGCGGAATACGCCGAGTCCCGCTTGGCGGGCAGCAGGGACGGAAACATCTGCAGCGACTCGGCAACCTCGACCTGCGCGGCCTCGTTGTGCCGGGCCCGCTCCAGCAGCACCGGCAGCGAGCCGAGGTTGTGGGTGCCGAAGACCACATCGACCCAGGGAGCCCGCCGGGTGATCTCGCCACGGTCCTTCTGGGCCAGGCAGCCACCCACGGCGATCTGCATCCCAGGATGGCCGTGCTTGACCGGGCGCAACTGGCCGAGGTTGCCGTAGAGCCGGTTGTCGGCGTTCTCGCGCACCGCGCAGGTGTTGAGCACGATCACGTCAGGGGTGTCGTCCGGCCCGGCGGGGACGTAGCCGGCCGCCTCCAGCAGCCCAGCCAGCCGCTCCGAGTCGTGCATGTTCATCTGGCAGCCGTAGGTCCGCACGCGATAGCTGCGCGGACGCTGGCCGGTGCTTGCCGTCATCTGCTGGTCAGACCTCCCTACCTGTCCAGGGTAAGGCCGGGTCGAAATCCTGCGTCGACCCGCCTGCGCGCCGACAGTGGACCCGCCACCGTAACGACCGCTGGTCCTCGCCCGATTTGTGACACAGTTGCAACCAGTTTCCCCGCCCCCGGTCACGCCCCGTGGGATAGGGAAGACGCCTACGCCCGCACCACCCCGGAGGACGCATGTGAGCTCGCCTGCAGCATCTGACCCGCCGATGATCCGGATGGCCGGGGTGAACAAGCATTTCGGGTCGCTGCACGTGCTGCGCGACATCAACCTGGAAGTCGCGCGGGGGGAGGTGGTCGTGGTACTCGGGCCGTCCGGGTCTGGCAAGTCGACGCTGTGCCGCACGATCAACCGGCTGGAGCCGATCGATCAGGGCATCATCGAGGTGGACGGGGCACGGTTGCCCGAGGAAGGCCGGGCGCTGGCCCGGCTGCGGGCCGATGTCGGCATGGTGTTCCAGCAGTTCAACCTCTTCGCGCACAAGACCATCGTGGAGAACGTGACGCTCGCCCCGGTGAAGGTCCGGCGGATCGGCAAGCGGCAGGCCCACCAGGACGCGATGGCTCTGCTGGAGCGGGTCGGGATCCGCGACCAGGCCGATAAGTACCCGGCTCAGCTTTCCGGTGGGCAGCAGCAGCGAGCCGCGATCGCCCGCGCGCTGGCCATGCGACCCAAGGTGATGCTCTTCGACGAGGCGACCTCGGCGCTGGATCCGGAGATGGTCCAGGAGGTGCTCGACGTCATGACGTCGCTGGCCGGGGAGGGCATGACCATGCTGGTGGTCACCCACGAGATGGGCTTCGCCCGCCGCGCCGCGCACCGCGTGGTGTTCATGTCCGAGGGGGAGATCATCGAGGACGCGGCGCCCGATCAGTTCTTCACCGCGCCCCGCTCGGTTCGCGCCAAGGACTTCCTTGGCAAGATCCTGACGCACTGAACGTTCCCGCCGGGTCGGCACGCGTCCCGGCCTAATTGGGTGAAAGTGAGGAAACCGATGCGCTGGAACCAGGTCCTTCGGGCAAGTGTCGCGGTGGTCGCCTTCGCGCTGACCGCAACGGCATGCGGGCAGCAGGAGTCACCCGGCGGAGGCAGCCAGCAGCCCCAGTACCCGGTCGCCGAGAACCCGCAGTTCCAGGCCGGCACCACGATGGCCGCTCTCGCCCAGGCCGGGACCATCCGGATAGGCACCAAGTTCGAGCAGCCGCTGTTCGGGCTCCGCGGTCTCGACGGCCAGATGCAGGGCTTCGACGTCGAGATCGGCAAAATCATCGCTGCTGGCCTCGGGATCGCGCCAGACGCCATCAAGTGGGTGGAAGCGCCCTCCGGCCAGCGTGAAGAGCTGATCAAACAGGACAAGGTAGACCTGGTCGTGGCGACTTACACGATCAACAATAAACGCCGAGAACAGATCAGCTTTGCCGGCCCATACTATGTCGCCGGCCAATCACTCATGGTCAAGTCCGACAACAACCAGATCACCGGACCGGACTCGCTGCGCAGCACCCGGGCGCGGGTGTGCTCGGTGCAGGGCTCGGCCTCCGCAGATAACGTCCTGCCTTACATAGACCCCACGCAACTGACACTGTTCGACGTCTACTCCAAGTGCGCCGACGCGCTGCGCACCGGCCAGGTCGACGTGGTGACCACCGACGACTCGATCCTGTTGGGATTCATCGATCGCAGCAACGGTCAGTTCAAGCTGGCCGGCGAACCGTTCACGGACGAGCCGTACGGTATCGGGATCAGCAAAGGTGACGTCGCGTTCTGCGAATTTATCGACAACACGCTCACCAAAGCCGCTGAATCAGGGGTGTACACCCAGGCCTGGGAAGCCACCGCTGGCAAGGTTGCCGGAAAGACTCCGAAGCTGCCTAAGTTTGATCCCTGCAG